>CAYONY010000087.1:0-12814 GCA_964405415.1 uncultured Fimbriimonadaceae bacterium
TTGGCCAACCTGCTTGCCCCCGATCTGGTGGTCAAGGCCCATGCCGACTATTTCGACGCCGGTGCCGATTTCGTCGAAACCAACACGTTTTCCGCCAACCGGTTCAAGCTTTCCGGCGAAACCGTCGACATCCGGAAGCTTAACGTCGAAGGCGCGCGACTGGCGCGTAGAGCCGCCGGGACCGGTCGGCTGGTGTTGGGAGCCATCGGCCCGGCCGGCAAACCTATGGAGCCGATCGGACATATCACCCGCGCCGAAATCGCCAACTCGGCGGCGGAGCAAGCCGAAGCGATGGCCGAAGGCGGCGTCGATGGGTTCTTGCTCGAGACTTTTATCGACCTTGAGGAAATGTTGGCCGCGATCGAAGGCATCCGCCGGGTTTGCGAGCTTCCGGTAATTGTCAGCAAGGCCTACATCGAAGACGGCGAGATGCTCGCCGAAGGCCTTCCCTTGCGGTGCACCAAAGCGATGGCTCAAATGGGGGTCGTTGCGGTGGGCGCCAACTGTATCGTCGGGCCTCAACGGATGCTCGATCTCGTGCGCATGATCACCGAAGAATGCGAGCTGCCGATCCTGGCGATGCCCACCCCCGGGTTTCCCCAGTTGGTAAAGGGCCAGGTCGCCTACGACACATCGCCCGATTACTTTGCCAAAGCGACCGCCCGCCTGGCCGAGGAAGGCGCTCGCGTACTTGGCGGTTGCTGCGGGACCACTCCCGACCACATTCGCGAGCTCAAGCGTCAACTGGGCAAAGGCGTCAAGGTTCGTCCTCGCGCCAAAACCTCGGTGGTCGAAAGGGACCGAAAGCCGCTTGCCGAAGCGCCCCCAACCGAACTCATGATGAAGCTGGGGCGGAAGTTCATCACGGCGGTCGAGCTTGATGTCCCCCGCGGCGTGAATCTCGACCGGTTGCTCTCAGCCACGCGGCTTCTCAAGGTGGAAGGCGTGGATGTGATCAACATTTCCGACGGCGCCCGGGCCCGCCTTCGGATGAACCCGATGGCGGTCTGCGAGCAGATTCAGCGCCACATCGGGATCGAAGCCACGATGCACTTCTCGTGTCGGGATCGCAACCTGCTCGCGGTTCAGGCCGACCTTTTGGGCTGCCATGCGATGGGAGTCCGGAACATCTTGGCCGTCACCGGCGACCCCGCCAACATCGGCGACTATCCAAGTGCGACAAGCGTGTTCGATGTCGACGCGATCGGCCTGACCCGAATTCTCCACCGCCTAAACGAAGGAATCGATCTGGCCGGCTATACGGTCGGCGTCAAGTGCGGTTTTACGATCTGTGTCGCTTACAATCCGATGCCAATCGATCCGCCAAGCGAGTCCGAACGGCTTCAGCGCAAGGCCGATGCCGGCGCCCACATCATCTACACTCAGCCGGTTTTTGAGCGGGAGGCGGCCGACAAGGCGATCGAGGCCGCGCAACGGGTCGGTCTCCCGGTGTTCGTCGGGCTGCTTCCGCTGCGCAACGCGCGGCATTGCGAATTCATGCATAACGAAGTTCCGGGCATCCGGATTCCGGAATGGCTTCGGAAAGAGATGGCGGAGGCGCCGGACGACGAATCCGCGCTGCGCATCGGGATTCGCGAAGCGGTGGAGATGGCCAAATATATCCGTTCGATCGCTCAGGGCCTTTATCTCATGCCGCCCGCGAACAACGCGGAGATTGCGGTGGAGATTGTGGCCAGCGTTCGCTAGCCCCGGAACGAACGGCCAAAGCTCTGTGTTCTTTGCCACAAGGGACGTTGATGGGAAAGAAACTCACCCGACGCCAGTTCTTCGGCTGGGGCGCGGCTACCGCGGTTGTCGGGACCGGGGTTTGGCAATGGGGCGAAGCGAACAACCTGACCCTCGAAAGGCGCACGATTCAACTGCCCCGTTGGAAAGCCGATGGCTTTCGTGTGGCCGTCCTCAGCGATTTCCATGCCAACCTGCCCCATGAAGGCCGTCGAGCCGCCCGGGCGATCGCAATGGCGATCGCCGAACGGCCCGACGCCTTGCTCCTTCTTGGCGACTACGTCCACAAAAACTGGCCGGAAACGATGCCTTCCCTTGACCTCGCGCTGGCGCCGCTTGCCGATGCGAGGATGCCCGTCTACGCCATCATGGGAAACCATGACTATTGGGTCGACGCCACTGAAGAGATCATCGCCAAGCTCAAGCGCCTCGGAGCGCGGCTCTTGAGAAACGAAATCGTGGTGCAAGACGACGTGGCGATTTGGGGAATCGACGATGGACTGGAAGCTCGGGACCGCCACGATGCGCTCGGAGACCGGCTCGATTCCGGATCGGTGCTGGCGATGTTTCATGAGCCCGACTTTGTGAGCCGGGTCGATCGCCGCGTGGGGCTCATGCTTTCGGGGCATAGCCACGGGGGTCAAATCTGCTTGCCGTTCGGCATCCCCATGCATACCCCCGGCGGCGCGCGGGTCTATCGCCGAGGCTACTACCCCACGGCTCGAGTCCCGCTCCATGTCAATCGGGGAATCGGGACCGTAGGCCCGAACAAGCGGGCCTTTTGTTCCCCGGAAATCGGTATTTACACGCTGCGGAATGGAGTCGCAACGTGAAACTCGGCACCCTCCTCTGCGGCGGAGTAGCGGCCTCCGCCGGGCTCCTCGTTTACGGCTGCCTGTTCGCCGCGAACCGATTGGTGTCCGAGCGCCGCACGCTTCGCCTGCGCGGGTGGCCCACTTCCCTTTCCGGCTATCGGATCGCCGTATTGGCCGACCTTCATATCCGTGATCGCTACTCGGTGGAACTTGGGCAGCGCGCCGTGGCTTTGGCCCTGGATGAAAACCCGGACCTCGTGATCCTCCCCGGCGACCTCATCGCCTATTGGAAACCCGACCTTCCCTGGCGCATCGAGGAGGTTCTCGAGCCGCTCCTTTTGATGCGCGGCAGCGTGATTGCCACTCCGGGCAACCGGGAGTATTGGATGGGGGACGCGACGCTCTTGGCCCCGATCCTCGAGGCCCTTGAAATCAAGTTCCTCAATAACGACCTTTGGCTTCACCACGGCATCCAGTGGGCGGGAATCGACTCGGCAAACCGCGGAACTCCCGATCCCGCCGGCGTCATGAATCGCACTACTCAAGATCATCCGGTCGTGGCGATTTGGCATGAGCCAGATGTGGTGGACCAGTTGCCGCCCGGAGCCGACCTGATGATCAGCGGGCACTCGCACGGCGGCCAGTTTCGAGCCCCGTGGGGCTGGGCGCCGATGAAAACAAAGAATGGGGTCAAGTATCTGGAGGGCTTCTTCCCGGACGCGCCAACGCCCCTTTATGTGAGTCGCGGAATCGGGACGACCGGGCCACCGTCAAGGTTGAATTGTCCTCCGGAGGTTTCGATCTTGACGCTGGAAACGTTGTAAGGTGGACTTGGCGTGAGTTCCCGTCTGGGCGCCTCTCCCAAAGGCTTAGAAATGATGGGGCAGGGCCTTCTAGACCGGCACCACCCAAACTTCCTTGGGCCCGTGCACGCCGCGAACGAGCACCCCCTCGATATCGGCAGTCCGGCTCGCGCCCGTGATCAAGACGCTCGTTCGTTCGGTAAGCCGCGGCAGAGCCTCTTCAAGCGTCCCCAGAAGATTTGCCCTTGGCAAAAAGCAGACATGGAGTTCCGGAGCCAGGCTGCCCAATCGCCGCCGGCCGGGACCGGCGGAAAGAAGAATCGATCCCGACTCGGCGATCGCCCAATCGGCCAAGGTGAAGCCAATCTCCGCATCCCAGATCTCGCGGACGCGTCGAAGTTCGATCCCCGCCACGTAGGGCTCGGCATCGTCATCGACCCAGGCCGCCCGGCCGGCCAACGAGGCAAGGTCCTCCGGGGCGGCCAAGGCGCCGCCAAGCGAGCGGAGTCGCTCGGCGAATTCCTCAAAACTCCCGGACTTCGACGCCGAGGCAGAAAACTCGATCCGTTGCGAGGGGGTGCCGGTTCCAAGGGATGCCAAGATCCGTGCCCTATCGCTCACGCCACCACCTCCGGAAGTCTCGCCCTTGACGCTTCGGCGGCTCGCGATGTTCGGTCCAGCCCCGAACCAGAAATCCAAACGTATCGGCCAGTCCGCTTAAGCCGATTGTCGCCCGCCATAGGGCCGGATCGAGCGCGACCGTTCCGAAGGGCTTCCATAGCCCGCCCGGGTCGCCGCCTTTGCCAACCCACTCGTTTCGCAGTTCCAGAAGCATTTCCGGGATGGGGATCTTCACCGGGCAAACTTCCTCACAAAGGCCGCACAACGAAGACGCTTTGCTCAATTCCCCTTGCGCCTCCACCCCTTCCAAAGCCGGCGCGAAGACCGCGCCAATCGGGCCCCCGTAAACGTGGCCGTAGGCGTGTCCCGATGTCTGGCGATAGACGGGACAGGCGTTTTGGCAAGCTCCGCACCGGATACAACGAAGAATGGCCTTATAGGGGCCATTACAGATTCGAGAACGCCCATTATCGAGCAAGACAAGATGGACTTCTACCGGGCCATCGGCTTCATCCGGTTTACGGGGACCCGAGACGAAATGGACGTAGGTCGTCACGAATTGGTTCGTTGCCGACGCAGCAAGCAGCTTAAGAAAAGTCGCGAGGTCGGCCTCTTCCGGGATCACCTTTTCGATCCCCATCAGGGCGATGTGAATCCGAGGCGTCGTGGTCGAGAGCCGATTGTTGCCTTCGTTTTCGACAATCACCAAGCGTCCCGAAGCGGCGACCGCGAAATTCACCCCACTGATGCCCACATCGGCCAAGCGGAACATCTCACGAAGGTGAGATCGGGCTTGGAGAGCGAGTTCGGACGGGTCCTCGGTGTAGGGCCCAAGGCCGGCCCGCTCGAAGCTCTCGGCCACGTCGAACCGGTTTTTGTGGATGATCGGGGTCACGATATGGCTCGGGGTGTCGCCATCGAGCTGCACGACGAACTCACCCAAGTCGGTCTCCACGACGTTATGGCCGGCCGTTTCGAGGGCGTGGTTGAGATGGATTTCCTCGGTGGCCATGGACTTGGCCTTGACAATTCGCGCACTCTTGGAGGGTATAGCGGCCGCTATGATTTCGAGAATTTGACGCCGTGCGGACTCGGCATCGGTGGCCCAATGCACCCGGATCCCCTGATCTTGACAAGCCGACTCCAGCCTTTCCAATTGACGCCCCAGATCGTTGAGCACCCCGTCCTTGATCCGAGCCGCCGCATCGCGCGCATGCTCCCAATCCTCGCCCAGGCTGAGCCGCAGCGCGGTTTCGCGCATCGCCGTCTTGGTCTTGGTCGCGCCGCGCACGGAAGCGATGCGCAAAGGCGCCAGCTCTCGGGCGAACCTTTCCACCCTTGAAGCGCTCAATCGAGCGCCTCCGCAAGTACTTGCGCGTAATGCCGGGTTTGAAGCGGGAACCGTGCCCGTTCGATCAGTCCCTGAAGGTGCATCAGGCATCCCATGTCGCCGCTCAATACCGTCCCGATTCCCGCATCGAGAAGACACCGCAGTTTCTCAGTTCCGATTCCGGCGCTTACCGTCGGATGTCCCACCGAAAAGGCGCCTCCGAACCCGCAGCACTGATCGGCCTGCTCAAACGGAACGAGCTCGAGCCCTTTCACCAAACTCAGCAGGCGCTCCACCGTGTCGCCCAGCCCGAGCGTTCGCCCATGGCAGGCCCGGTGATAGGCGGCCCGACGCCGCCACGAAACGCGATTCCCGGCAAGGGGCCAGCGGTCCAATCCGAGGTGCTCAATCAAAAACGTCGCCAGTTCATAGACCGGCACTTCCGGGAGCCCCAGCATCGGATTGCCATGCCGCAGCATTGCGGCGCACGAGGCACTGGGGGTCACGATGGCCACGCCAGGCTCGAAGACTTCGAAAAGCCGTTGGGCCACCGGTCGAGCCGCGTTCCAGTCTCCCGCATTAAATGGAGGCTGGCCGCAACAGGTCTGCCCCTCAGGGAATTCGACGCGGCATCCGGCATGCTCAAGAACGCGCGTGGCGGCTATCCCCACTTCGCCGTAAAAGGCGTCGCATAAGCACGTGAGGAAGAGTTGGACGCGCATCGGATCACACTCGCGGAAAGTACGGTTCGAGCCGAAGGGATTGCCGCAGGAATTGGCTCAGCTCGCTCCAATCGGCAAAGGCGCCCTGGGCTAAGAACTGTGCGCCCAAGTTTCCCAGCACCGTGGCTTCGGCGGGGCCGGCCAAAACCGCGCGCCCGGTCGAATTGGCCAGCGCCTCGCAGAAGGCGCGGCTGTTTGAACCGCCCCCCGCCAAACGAATCTTGGTGAAGTCGCGGGCGGTGATCGACGCCAATTCGTCGAGCTGTCGCGCCGTACACTCGCAAAGGCTCATCAGCGCAATTCCGCCCCATGCTTGCGAGGTCGGCGGGTCTTCATCGAGCTGGCCCCGAACGGCTTGGACCATCGATTCGGGATTGAAAAACTCGGGGGCGAGCGGATCGATCCGGCCCCGGTAGCTTTGATCGGCACGGGCGATCCAATCCGGCACCGTGTCGAGCACCCCGAGCTCCTCATGGAGCCGGTTCACGATGTAAAAGCCCGGGATGTTCTTGAGTAAACGCACGCGGCCATCCACCGTCCGCTCATTCGTGAAATTGGCCGCTTCGGCCTCCGGAGTGACCAATGGGCGATCGATCACGCAGCCGAGCAGCGACCAAGTCCCCACGTTTAAAAAGGCCTCGTCGGCTTCCAGGGTGCCCAATCCCAACACCGCTGATGCGGTGTCGTGGCTGCCGACTCGAATGATCGGCACCCCCTCAGCGGTGCGGCCGGCCAAGGCCCCCGGCGCCGTCGGAGCCCCCTCCGGAACCGGCCAGCCGGCAATGGAGAAGGCCTCGGTGCTCCATGCGCCATCCAAACCAAGAAGCTGGGTCGTCGAAGCCTGGGTGAGCTCATGGCCCGCCACACCGCCCAGCTGCTGAGCCAGAAGTTCCGGAAGGATGTGCCAGTTCGCGCTGCGCACTGCCGGGTTCTCCCTCCCGCGGGCGATCAACTGGTAGATCGTGTTGAATGGCTGATGGGCGATGCCGGTAAGCGCGTAGAGCCGAGAACGGTGCACGGCAAACTCGTCGAAAATCGCCTGGTGCGTAGGATCGCGATAGGCCGCCGGATTTTGCAGCAGCCGCCCTTCGTCATCCAGAAACCCGTGGTCGACCCCCCAGGCATCGATTCCGACTGTCGTTTCGGGGGATTCCGAGGCGGCAAAAGCGCAGGCGGATCGGCAGAAATCGGTCAACGCGGCGGCATCCCAACGCGGCCTTCCTAACTCTTCGATTGGCGCATTGGGCGATTGCCGAATCACCTCAAACGCGATGCGTTCTCCATCGAAGGTCCCTTTGGCGAAGCGAACCGAAGTCGCACCCAGGTCGATGGCGATGGCGGTCTTCATGGTTCGAGTTCCGCCTTTCTTCGGCTCCTACCTTAAAAACCCTTCCCGAACGCCGCCATCCACCGGGATCACGCACCCCGTCGTTCGGCTGCTCCGCTTTTCGTTCAGGAGCCATGCAATTGCTTCGGCGCAATCCTCCGGGGTCACCGTCCGTCCGAGCATCGACCGTTTGCGGTAGTACTCGGGAAGCTCGTCGACCCCGATGCCCAGCGTTTTGGCGGTTTGCTCCTTCCAGGCGTCCGACCAAATGCCGGAGCCGCTGAGCACGGCGTCCGGATTGATCGCATTGCATCGAATCTGGTGCTTCGCCAGATCGGAGGCGGTGCAGCGCATCAAGTGAAGCTCGAACGCCTTCGCGGCCGAATAGACGGCCGCGTTGCCTCCCACTGCCGTCCCGTTCTTGCTGGCGACGACCACGATCGAGCCCCCGGTGCCTTGGCGGATCATCACCTGGGAGGCCGCGCGCATCGACAGAAAATAAGCTTTCATCAAGAGATTGGATTGAAACTCGTAGTCGGCGTCGCTCGTATCGGCCACGGTGCCTCGACGTGCATTTCCCGCGCCGATGACGGCGACATCGACTCCGCCAAACTGGAGCACGGTCTCTTCGAACGCCCTCCCAAGTTGAACGTCGTCCGTCACGTCGCACTTTCGCGCGAGAATCGCTTTGGGCGCGATGGCTTCCAGCTCGATTCTCGCGCCCTCAAGCTTCTCTTCGTTGATGTCAAGAATCATCACGCATGCGCCGTCGGCGGCCAGGCGCTTGGCGGTGGCCAAACCAATGCCCTGGGCGCCGCCTGTAACGACCGCTATGGTCCGGCTGAACTCCTTTTCAGGCGGCTGACGCTTGAGCTTGGCTTCCTCGAGCAGCCAGTATTCGATGTCGAAAGCCTCTTGCTCGGGCAGGGCTACATAGGTCGAAAGCGCCTCGGCGCCTCGCATCACTTCGATCGCATTGCGATAGAACTGGCCGGTAACCTTGGCCTCCTGAACGTTCTTGCCAAAGGTCGCCATGCCGAGGCCCGGGATCAGCACGACGCTGGGGTTGGGGTTGCGCATCGCTGGAGAATCCGACCGCCGACATCTGTTGTAGTAATCACTATAGCCCTCTCGAAATGCGGCCAGCTTCACGTCGAGGTCATCTTCCGGACCCTCCAACACCAGAGGCCGGATCTTCGTGCGCAGAAAGTGGTCGGGGCAACTAGTCCCCAAGGCGGCAAGCTTCGGCATGGTTTCGCGCGAGAGGTAATCCTGAACGACTTCCGAATCGTCGATCTGCGCGATCAGACGCTGGCCCTCAAATACCACCTTCCCGCGCAACTCCGGCAGGATCGCGGCCCACCGAGCCCGAGCATCGTCCATCCGACTCGTCCGAACGACGGGACCAAACGCCTCCGACGGATTCCCGTGCGCATCAATGTAGGCTTGCGCTTGGTTGATCATGCGCAGGGTCAAGGCGTAGCAAGCTTTCCAATTCTGGTCCCAGCAAATGAAGCCATGGCTGAGCATGAGCGCGCCCTTGGCCTGGGGGTTGGCGGCGATAAGGTCGCGCAGCATCAAGCCCAGATCGAAGCCCGGACGTTTCCAGGGCAGGATCGCCATGTCGTCGCCCCAGATTTGCCGGCAAAGCGCTTCGGCGTCCTTCGAGGCCGCGATCGCGATCACCGCATCCGAATGCATATGGGATACCGCCGGAAAGGGCACGAAGGCATGGAGCGGCGTGTCGATGCTGCACGCGGTGGGATTCAGGTTGAACGTGCAGTGGTTGTAGAGCGCAACGACCTGATCCTCGTGGAGGCCCTCGCGTCGGACTTTGCCCTCGAGCGCCAGTACCCGGTCTTGATCGAGGCTGGCGTAATTCGCTCGCGTCGAGGAGCCCAAGTCGCCTCCGGAGCCTTTGACCCAGAGCACTTCGACGTCATCGCCAGTAAGCGGATCGATCGCAATCGCCTTCGTGCTCGTGTTTCCCCCGCCAAAATTCGTGATGCGCAGATCCGATCCAAGCAATCGAGACGCATAGACCAGTTCGTCGAGCGGATCGGTGGGTGCGTCGGCGTCGTTCCAAAGGTTCGGGATGGCATGGGCGGGAGGTGCGATCATCGACCCTGTTGTAGCCGTTTTCGCACGTTCCGCGCAAGCGAAGGAATCAGCGGACGCCGCTCAGGCCCGCCATCCCGATGCCGAAAGCAAAGATGAGAATATAGAAGCCGCAGCCCAGAATCATCAAGCAGGTCGAAATGATGCCGCAAACCTTGCCCGCCGTAATGATCCCCTGCTCGCTGGGATCGGCCCGCCCGGCGTTGATGTCCCGGGTCGCATTGTTGCCCATAACCCACGCCACCGGGCCCAAGAGCGCGCAAATCACAAGGCTCAAGATGCCGAGCACGAGGATCAGCGTGCCTTTGCCGCCGGAACCGCTGGGGCCCCGCGGGTAGTCGCCTGGATTGTAGTAGCCGCCGGGCGGCCCCCCGGGTTGACCTCCAGGAGGAATCTCGCTCATGGTCCCCGATATTCGCGCGATCCGATGAGATTCCTTCCCTCGCCTCATAATCGAATCCATGGAGACGATTTCCTGGGACGCGTTTGAGAAAGTGGAGCTTCGCGTGGGGACGATCGTACGCGCCGAACCGCTCGAAGCGGCCCAAAAGCCGGCCTTTAAGCTCTGGGTCGACTTTGGCGAGTTCGGCGTGCGCCAATCGAGCGCCCAGATCACCGTTTATTACACAGTCGAAGACCTGGTCGGGCGTCAAGTCCTGGGCGTTCTCAATTTCCCTCCCAAGCGGATTGCCGGATTTGAATCGCAAGTTCTGGTGACGGGCTTTGCGTCGGAGGAAGGGGATGTCGTTCTGGCGATACCCGAGCGCCCGGTTCCCAATGGCGCGAAGCTCTTCTGATCTTGGGTTTGGCTAACCGGACTTCTTCGGTGTAAAGCTGGTCCCGCAGCCGCACTTGCGCTCGGCGTTCGGATTGTCGTAGGTAAAGCCGCCGCCGATCAAGTTGCCCGAGAAATCTAGGCGCGTCCCCTGGAGAAAGCGGGCGGACTTCGGGTCGCAAACGACCGCAACCCCATCCCAATCGGCGCGAAGATCATTGTCACGAGCTTGTTCTTCGAGCCGCATCACGTATTCAAGCCCCGAGCAGCCTCCGCCCTTGAGCCCTATGCGCAGCAAAACGCCTTCGCGCCCATCCTTGGCGATAAGCTGTTTGATCCGGCCGATCGCGCGTTCGGTCGCTCGCAGAGGGAATTCGGCGGCCGGTTCGCTCATGGCTCGCTCCGGGCCAAAACCCGCTTACGAATCGATTCGGGCATCGAGGGGCGCAGCCGGACCGACCGCTCAGCAGTGCGGCCTTCGGCCAGATCGGCAAGCGAGATTTGAAACGTCACCGTATCGACCGCCTCCTGGATGGAATTCCAAAGATCCGACAGCGCGCATCCGGACCCATGGACGCAGACCTCGGCCAAACCTCCATGACGCGAGCAGTATTCATCATCGTAGAGCCGTCCGCCGAGCGCTTCCAACACATCGCCGACCCGAAGATCGGCGGCGGGGCGGGCCAGCGAATAACCGCCCGCGTGGCCCCGCGCGCTGGCGACAAAGCCTTCTTTACGCAAAACCATTAGAAGCTTGGCGACATGCGATTCGCTGAGGTGTTCGCATCGGCTGATCTCTGGAATCGTCGCCGAACCGGATTCGGACCGGGCAATCGCCAGCAGGCACCGCAACCCGTACTCTTCCTGTGCGCTGAATTTCATAGCAGCCCCAGCATCAACTTCACGTCCTCGCTCATCCGATCGATCGAAAACGGAGGGTCCCAGGTGAGCTCCAACGACACCGATTTCACGCCGGGAGCGGAACGGGCCGCCCATTCCACCTCGCCCGGCAAAGTCTCGGCAACCGGACACATCGGCGAGGTTAGCGTCATCGTGATGTGCACATTGGCCGCCTCGTCGATCTCGATGCCATAGATGAGCCCCAAGTCATAGACGTTCACCGGGATCTCGGGGTCGTAGACTTGGCGGATCGCTTCGATAACCTCGCCTTCCAGCACGGTCTTTTCGATGCTCGTCAACGGGTGCGCCACCGTTCCCGAGGGGGTCGAAGGAGGAATTGGGGTGGGCATCGCTCAGGGCTCCTCCGTGGTGGCCGCGTCCTCTCCGTGCAGGGCCGCCGCCAGCGTGTGCCAGGCGAGCGTGGCGCACTTGACGCGGACGGGAAACTCTTTCACCCCCGAAAGCGCATCGAGCTCGCTCTCTTCGCCAACCACCGGACCCGATGCGCGATCGTCGGTCATGGCCCGGTGGAACTTTTGAAACAGCGACTCGGCTTCGGCCAGCGTTTTGCCCTTCACCGCTTCCGTCATCATCGACGCGGAGGCCACCGAAATCGCGCAGCCTTGGCCGATGAAGTGCACATCGCGCACCACATCGCCTTCCATATCCAGATAGACGGTGAGCTGGTCGCCGCAAAGCGGGTTGTGGCCGTCGGCTTGCCGATTCGATTCCGCCGGAACGCCGTAATTTCGGGGCCGGCGATTGTGGTCCAGGATGAGCTCTTGGTAGAGCTCGCGCAATTCGCTCATCCGAAAATCTCCCGGACCTTGCCCAGTCCTTCCGCGAGCCGATCGACTTCCTCTTCGGTGTTGTAGAACGCAAGCGATGCGCGAGCGGTGGCGGGGACGCCCAGACGGGCCATGAGCGGCATCGCGCAGTGGTGGCCGGCGCGGATCGCAATCCCGTTCGCATCGAGGATCGTCCCGATATCGTGGGGGTGGACGCCCTTCATGACGAACGAAAGCGTGCTCGATTTGGGCTTCGCCGAACCCAAAACCTTCAGCCCGTCGATCGTTTCAAGGGCCTTCAATCCGTAGTCGAGCAAGTCGTGCTCTCGCGCCCCGATCTGCGCCATTGTCCAGTCCAGCCGCTCGGCGTCACTCCCTTCCCTCGGCGCCAAGCCGATAAGGTAGTCGACGACCGCGCCCAGCCCGATCATGCCCGCGATATTGGGCGTTCCCGGCTCGAATTTCGCCGGTGGATCCGCGTAGGTCGAGCCCTCGAAGCTGACCGTTTTGATCATGCTTCCCCCGCCCTGGTACGGCGGCATGCCGCGAAGCAGGTCAAGCTTTCCGTAGAGGATCCCAACGCCGGTGGGGCCGTACATCTTATGGCCGGACAGCGCATAGAAATCCGCATCCAAATCCTGGACATCGATGCGAAGATGGGGTCCGGATTGGGCGCCGTCGACCACGACAATGGCGCCAACTTCGTGGGCCATGCGCGCCATCGCCTGAACCGAGTTGATCGTGCCCAACGCGTTGCTGACGTGGACGACGCCCACCACCTTGGTGCGCGGCGAAAGCATCGCGCCATACGCTTCCAAATCGATCCGGCCCGTATCGTCGATCGGAATCGGGCGGACCACGGCTCCAGT
>CAYONY010000088.1:0-12776 GCA_964405415.1 uncultured Fimbriimonadaceae bacterium
GCCGTTGATAGCAAAGGTGCCGGCGCTGACCGTGGTCGTCGCCGCCGCGAACGTCACCGAGCCGGTGAGCGAAGCGCGGGTGGCCGCGGTGCTGACGGTGACCGTCACGAGCGAGTTGGTCGTGATGGCCGCGCTGTTGAAGCTGCCGCCGAAATACATGTTGCCGACGTTGGCGCTCGACGTGACCGAAGCCTGGACGCCCGCCGAACCGTCGAGCAGCTTCTTCGTACCGTACTGCGTCTGCTCCGCGATGCGGCTGATCGACGCGACGATCGAGTTGAGCTGGCTCTGGTTCGCTTGAATCTGAGTCGCGCTGAGCGTTCCCGTGTTACCGGCGGAAACCGCCAGGCTTCGAGCGTCGCGCAGCAGTCGGTTGACTTCGTCGAGAGCGCCTTCGGCGGTCCGGGCGAA
The DNA here is from genome assembly GCA_964405415.1 of uncultured Fimbriimonadaceae bacterium. GTDB lineage: Bacteria > Armatimonadota > Fimbriimonadia > Fimbriimonadales > Fimbriimonadaceae > CAYONY01. The sequence continues at coordinate 412 of CAYONY010000088.1, forward strand.
GTTCACCGCGTCCTGGTTGTTGCGGATCGCCTGGTCGATGCCGGCGATCTGCGCGCGGAAGTTCTCCGAAATGATCAGGCCGGCGGGATCGTCCGCGGCGCTGTTGATTCGAAGACCCGTCGACAGTTTGGTAATGGACTTCGCAAACTCCATTCCCGTCGCGCCGACGTTTCGCAGCGCGTTCATGGCGCTAACGTTCGTGTTTACTCGAAATGACATTCCATCCTCCGTGATGTTGCCGCGGCGATCTTTTGGCCTCTTTCAGCCGCGCCTTGGCATGCTGTCTTTGGCGACGCCGTCCCCTCGTCGAAGCCGTTTTCGACAGCGTGTCCACGTGCCTTTTTCCGATCCTGGTGCCAAACCCGGCTGGAAAAAATACCGGGTGATGGGAAACCCGGTAGGCGTACCGGCTGGCAAGGTTGCGGGGGTGAGGGTCGAAGGGAAGAGCGATGGGAAGTGAGGACGTGATAGGTGAGAGGTGAAGGGTGAGGAGTGATGAGTGGGGAGAAAGGAGAGACGCGTGACGCGTGATGCGAGAAGCGTGACGAGCGTGGAGTGAAGACAGGGCGCCCCCATTTATGGACCGCCGGATTTATCCGGCCGGCCCTGCGTATGATTCCAATCCCCTCCCTCTTCACCCTTCACCTCATCACCTCGTCACGTAAACTCCCCCCATGACCCTCGCCGCCTTCGCCGCCGAAACGCGGGCCCTCCTGTTTGAAGCGCTTGAAAACGGACTGCCGCCGCCCTTCGGCGTCTACGATGAAGTTGCGTTCCAAGAAGGAAAAGCCAAGGGAAAGCCCCAAATGGGCCCCACCCGATACGAGCCCCATGCCGCCGTGTTCGAATTTCACTTTCCCGATCCGAACGGGGCTCCGATCCTCCTTACCGTTCGCGTGGCTCCGCCGGAACGCATCGTTTACATGCCCGTCCCGGATTGGGTGGTGGCTCAAGTGTGGGAAGGCGAAGTGCTCGGGAGCTTCCGGTTTGAAAGCGAGGCAAGGGTGATGCTCTCTGCGTTCGAAAACGGTCTGGAGCCGGAGGTGAATGCGCCGCTCTTTGTTGCTGGCCAGGCGCTCGGAAAACGATAAGGATTGGATTTCTTCAAAATACTCTCGCAAACTGCTTTAAGTTGTCGTATGATGATGAGACTGGGGGAGTAACATTGAATTCGACGATTTGGCGAATCTTCATCTGGATCACGGCGCTGGCGATCAGCGCGACCTCGCTTGCCGGGCATTACTCCGTCTCGTCAATGACGGGCGGAAGGGTTTACATCATCGGCCCATTCGGAACAGAGTGGAACTACGCCTACACGACGACCGAAAACGTTCGCACCGGTAGCGGAGAGTCTTCCGAGTTTTTTGGCGAAGTGGGGTTGGTTCTTGGTGCCGGCAAGGTCGATTGCAAGGAAGAAATTGTCGCGACGTGCACATGGAATCCCGCTTATGCGGGCGAGCCCCCCCCCCGTTGTCCTAGTTAGAGAGACATCAACCGCAATTTGGCAAGGTGACTCGGGCTCGGCCAGCAATGGGCTCGGGTTCGGTCAGGTTCTCCAGCAGAACGATTACGGCGGAACCTCAACGGGAGTCCGGTACTCGGTCAAAACCACTCCCGGTGCCTCGTTTGAAGTCAAATGTACGCCGACCGCAACCGCGATCGACTCCACCCCCATGGGAGGCCCCTACCTTTACGCCAGCGCATCCATCAGTTACACGGTTGAGGTAGGCAAAGTTTGGATTGAACTCACGGGTGGCCATGCAAGTTCCCCTGGCTCTAGCTACTTAATCGGACAAAAGTGCACCGCGCAAGTGAAATCCGACTTCATAGGCCCACTTACAGTTTCATCATCCTCGAGTTGGTCCGTCTCAGGTGGCGACCCTTTCAAGCAGTTCTTTGTGGACCACAAACCAGCCGATAAATTGTCGCAAGGATATCGAGAAAATCTGACACTTCCCGCTGTGTCATCTACATTTTCATGTGTTTTTGCGACCAAAGGTGATCCTATCGTCACATGTACGGCCGCCCTTGGCGTTCCTCAAGGCGCTAAGCCTGAAACGGGCTTGTCCGTCGAACTGACGGCCCAAACATCAACGGAAGATCCTGTTGTTTCGAATTTAGATAAAGATTCCGCATTCGTCCGTCTCAGCCCCTCTCACACCTATTTGGGCGTTAGCCAGTTTTCGGCACTTCCATCACCGCCTCCCACCGAAGACAAGGGGCTGGTGTGGTTAGCCGAAGTCGTTACACAAGAAGGATACGGCGGGCTCGGCAAGTGGCGTTGGGTTCAGATCGTTTCGATGAACCGCACACGAGTTGTTGGTGGTGTAACGCAAACTCTAAAATCTGGAGACGATACTGTTGGGTGGCACACCGTCGGGATTGACACATCGTACCCCTATATGCCGAATACGCCAACTGATTATTGGACCGCGGCTAATGGTATCAAATATGCGTGGGATCCGCCGGGCGAACCATTGGAGAGCGCGCCAACGTCATACAGTCTTGGCGATACCTTTCAGACATATCTGATGTATCAACCACCGGGAGCTGGTAGCGAGTGGGTTCCCTTGGTGCGAATGAATTGGAGTTGGTCAGGTGCCGCAACGAAAGACGGCTACGGCCTCTGGCAGCTATCAGACCCTCAGCCTCCTTCACCAACTTTCACCAGCTTCCCCAGCTTTCCAAACTGGTCGCATTACATTTTCGGAGGCAATGTGGCTTGGAAATAGCCGTTAATCAGAGGAAGATCATGAGATTTCAGTTGCAAGTAACGATCACAAGTGCGCTGGCGCTTTGCACCGGAGCTCACGCCATATCCATTCTGCACCAACAAGCGACAACGTCTTCAGTCCAGGATGCAGAGATTAAACAAAGAGAGGGCAAGCTGAAGGAAGGGTCACTCATGGTAGAGGAAGCCAGGAAAGCGTTTTTCGCCGGCAATTTGAATATCGCAGATTCAGTAATCAGTCGAGCCATATCCATGTTCGAGGCGATTGGGCCGAGGATCGGTTCCGAAGCGCTTTTGCTAAAGGCAGAGCTTGATTTAGCTTCAGGAAGGCCACTTGAAGCGCGCGATACGCTGGCGCGGCTGCCCCTCAAAAGCATGTATTTGTCGTCGAGGGTGTTAATCGTGTTGGCCCAGTCAAGTATTATGAATGGGAGTTTTGAAGCCGGAACGGAATACCTTGACCGAGCCATCCAAGAGGAGGGAAAGAGTTTTCACTTCAAGGAAACATGGCCTGACATTCTTATGTTGCGAGGCTCAGACATTAAGGGTCAGAGTGCTCTTATGTTTGGTCTAATGGCGTCTCATTATCACTCAATTCCCAAATGGAGTCTATTCTATTTACAAAAGGCTACCGTCTTGATGCCTTCAAACCCTAGCTTAAAGGTGCACTTGGGAGATGCCTTGCGAAGACTCGGCAGATGGGACGAAGCTCGAGTGCATCTCGAAGCGGTTGCAAAGGGTCATAGCGGCAGCGCTGAGGCCGCCCTTAAGATATTGCGTATGGGCCCTATCAAGGTTCCGGAAACGGCGGGCGGAGGGTAGGGCTCTAGAAGTCTGAGGTCCCACCTTCTGCCATACTCGTTCGAATGTGCCGCGTTCTCGTGATCGACGACGAAACCGACGTCCTGCTCGCCGTCTCGCGCCGCCTCGAGCGCGAGGGCTACGACGTCACCCCCGCCGCCAACTCGGAACAGGGCATCGAGAAGATCCTCCACGCCCCCCAGGCCTACGACGTCATCGTCACCGATATGAGCATGGAAGACCCCGGATCGGGGCTCGAAGTGCTCCAAGCCGCCTTCTCGCGAGACCTCTTCGCCCAAGTGATCGTCATGACCGCCTACGGCAACGTGGCCAACGCGGTGGAGTGCATGCGCCGCGGCGCGTTTGATTACATTGAGAAGAACCAGCCCGGAGTGGACACCTATGAGCTGCTGGCGATGAAAGCGGGAGCGGCGATGGAGCAGCGACGTCGCGACCTTCGCACCATCCAGACCTGGGAACGGGCGGCGGAAAGCAAAGCAAGATTGCCCTAGGCCAACTGCAATCTGCTTTCACTCATCCGTCCGATCTGACTCATCCGACTCATCCGACCGATCAGGCCGATTGGGGATCAGCCCACTTTCTCACTCCCGCTCTCGCGCTTTCTCGAGGTAGGCCTCAATCAGGTTCGAGAAATCGTCCGTCCAGGGCTTCCACTTGCCCTCCGCCTCCAGCCGCTCCCAACGCACATCGTCGTCAATGTCTTTGAGCGCTTCCTCGCTCGAGGCCAACAGAACCCACGTCGAAGGGAACTTGCCCAACTTCTTCTCGGCGTCCTCCACCGCCAGATCCTCCTGAATCCTCGCGTGCATTCCCAATTCCTTGGCCGCCGCCGCCAAGATCGGGCGCAGCTCCAGATACCGGTTGGAGATGTGAAACGCCAAGACTCCGTTTTCGGTGATCCGGCCTCGATAAAGCCGGATCGCCTCCAAGGTCAGCAGGTGGATCGGGATCGCATCCGAAGAGAACGCGTCGAGCACGATCAGGTCGTAGCCGCCGTCGGTCTGCTTAAGCGACAGCCGCGCATCGCCCAGCACCACCTCAATCGTCGCCTTCGAATCCGGAATAAAGGTGAAAAGCCCGGAATCCCGCGCGATATCCACGACGTCCCGGTCGATCTCAAAAAACGTGAAGCGCTGGCCCGCCTGCCCGTACGCGGCCAGCGAACCCACCCCCATCCCGACGAGCGCCACGTTGTGGAGCCGCGGGCCCAGATGCTGGAAGACCTGCCCGATCGGGCCGCTTACGTAATAGTAGGTGAGCGCTTCATTGCGATGGGCCGGCTCGGTGCTTTGCCGGCCGTGGATCGTGTTGCCGTGCATGAGCTCGCGGAATCTGCCGCCTTCCGTGAGCATCACCCGGTGCACGCCAAAGAAGCTTCGCTCGGTTCGTAAGACGCGGCCGGTCGCCCCGATCGCCATAAAGTGGGCGGCCAGAAAAATCGCTCCCAGCGACAGGCCATACCGGATCGGCCGCTCGGCGAACGCAAACGAGGCCAGCGCCGGCAACCCGAGCGTGATCCCGGTGCGGATCGGGCTGGGCGCCATCCCCACCGCTTCGCAGATCCATACCGCCGCGACCGTAAACGCGCCGATCGCGACTGGCACCAAGAAATCGGCCCGCGTGGCGGGGCCGGGCTTAGCCGCCGGCAGCAGCAGCATCAGGCCGACCAACGCGATCGAGTATTCGGCGACCGACTGGAAGACCATCGGCGCGAGCAGCGCGTTGAAGACGCCGCCGAGCACGCCCCCCACCGAGATCCAGAAGTAGAACGCCGTGAGGTGCCGCGGATCAGGGCGGCTCTCATACAGCCGCGAATGGCAAGCCAGCGCGCCCAAGAGGAACACCAGCAGATGCAGCGCGGCGAGCGCCAAGATCGGGTCCGCCGCCTCGAGCACGATCACCAGCACCATCGGCGCCATCAGCATCGCGGCCAAACGGCCGTAAAACGCCGAATCGAAGAGCCGCAGTTTCGCGAAGGCCACGACGAACGTCAGCAAGTAGAGCGTAAGCGGCAAAACCCAGAGCAGCGGCGCCGACGCCAAGTTCGTGGTGAGATAGGTCGTCACGCCCAGCAAAAGGCTGGACGGAATGAAGGCAAGCGCGATCCAGCGCAGCACCGCCGAAGCCGGAATGGGGGGAGCGGGCGCATCGTCCTTGGCCTCAAGGGCCGCCGGCCGCGACCGAAACACCGCCCCCGCGCTAAGCATCAGCAAACCGATCAGCACCGCAAACCCGTTGCGCCAAGCCTCGCTTTGCTCGCGCAGCCGAAGAAGCGGCTCCACGAAAAACGGATACGCAACGAGCGCGAGAATGCTGGCCACGTTGCTGGCCGCATAGAGAAAATAGGGGTCCTTGGCGTCCTTGCCCCCGGTCGTTGCATACCATCGCTGCAGGAGCGGCGCGCCCGCCGAAACCATGACGAACGGCAAGCCCACCCCGGTTGCTAATTGCACCAAGAGGCGAATCGAGGGGTTCTCGATATCCGGCATCGGGCCAAATGCGATCGGCAACGCCAGCACGGCCACCCCGAACAGCGCCAAGTGAACGATCGGCTGCACCCGCGGGCCCAACCATCGGAAGGAAAGGTGGGCGTAGCCATAGCCCAGCAGCAGCGCCGCTTGGAAGAAAAGCATGCTCGTGTTCCAAACCGCGGGCGTGCCGCCGTAATCTGGCAGCAACATCTTGGCCGCCATCGGCTGAACCAAAAACAACAGCGCCGAGCCGAGAAAGATGGCGGCGACGAAAAGGAACCGCATGGCCTAACTCTCGTACCCCGGACGTTCCGCCAACTCAAATCCGTAAAGTTCCGCCACGTCCCCGGCGGACATGGTTTCCAGACCCTCCAAGCTGGCAACGAACGAGGCGACGTCGGCCCCATCCGGCCGCGCGATTGCCCCCAACATGGCAAACTTGTGTTCGAGAATCCCGGCCAGGTCGGCCGATTCGTTCCGGGCGTGGCCCGCTGGAAACATGACGAGCCCCGAATCGTACGCCACCAAGCCCGTTTCGATCTGAACACTCGTCGGAATCCCTTCCGGGTACTTCGCATCGTATTCCGGCCCGCCATGGACGAAGTCAATGAGGTCCATCAATTGGCGCGTGAAGGGATTGAAAATGGCCGAGTCATCCGGTTTGTAATCGTAAGGCGAGAGCATTAGCGCCTTCCATCCTTCGTCGCCGGCGGGAACGCCTCCTTGCTCGATGGCCTTACGGATCAGCGTGGCCACGATATAGGCCATCGAGTGGTCGGCGCTTTGCCGCGTGTGCGGATCCTTTTTGGCAGGATTGCCGATGATGCCGAAAGCGGGCTCATAAGCACGGATGGTGATGCGCCCAAGGCTATGGCCGTCATTGTCGAGGATCTTGGGATTCTGAGAAAGGAGGTCGAGCACGGCCTGCAGCGCCCCCGCCGACTGGTGCTCATAAAGTCCCAGTTTGAAGTGCATCCCCATCACCGCGAAATCGTCGCCCGAGTGGCTCAGCACCAGATCAAACGGGCTATCCCCCTGCTCTTTCCACCGCGCCGCGCCCTCGGTGGTCGGCTCGAAAAAGCGGAAGATCGCTTCGGGATTCCGAAACACATCCTTCGGTCCGACGAACCCGCGCATGGCCCGCTGCAGGAAAAGAACCGCCAACTCCGAGGAGATCGCCGCGCTGGCCCCTTTCGAATCGGAAAGCTGCTTCCCGGCTCGAATCGCCCGCCAGGGAATCGCGTGCGCCACAAACTGCCCGATCGCGCTCTCGATCTGTTCGGCGGTGGCCCCCATCAACGCGCCGTACACCGCCGCCGAGGCAATCGCCCCGTGGACCACGTGATCGAGCTTGTAGCTTTTGAGGCTGAACACTTCCGCCAAACGGCCTCGAATCTCATCCAGACAGACCATCGCGAGCAGCGCCGTCCGACCGTCCAAGCCTCGCTGCTGGCAAGCCGCCAACACCACCGGATAGAAATCGTTATGCCCAAACTCGCCCGCCGTATGGCCCAGCGCCGGGCGATAGCCGAAATTTGTGCCGTTCGAATCCCACTCCCGAACCGCCGAACCATTGGCCACCACTGCTTTCTCGGCCTTCACCCGCTCGCGGGAGCCAAAGACCGAAGCGCCCATGGCGTCCGGATACGCAAGCGCCTCCGCGCGGAGCACCGTCGGCGCATTCGTCTGCAGCGCCAGCGCTGAAGCGCCGCACAAGAAGGCATCGGTGTGAAAGCGTCGCGTCCGATGGAGCACCGCCGCCGAAGGTCCCTCGCCCAGCCGCCCCGCCAGAAAATCGATCGCGTACTGCCCCAGCCCCAAAGCTTGGTTCGAATCGTGGGCAAGCACGACGGACGTGCGGAAGTCGGCAGTGGGAACCGCAGGCATAGGCGCTAAGGATACTTGGCGGCGGCAGAAGGAATCGAAACCCTTACGGGGAATCGTCTCCGAAGCCATGTTTCTGCCCTATCGCTGTAAGAATCCGCCGGAATCTTTCCCCTGGGCGACCTTTGGGCTGATCGTGGCCAACGTCTTCGTCTATTGCCTCACCACCAAAGCCTTCCTCGTCGCCAAACCGGAAATCATCGACGAATGGGGGCTGAAATACAACGACATCAACTTCGCCGATTTCCTGGCCAGCCTCTTCCTCCATGGAAACCTCCTGCACCTTCTGGGCAACATGTGGTTTCTCTATCTGTTTGGCTCGGCAGTCGAGGGGCGGCTCCGTTCCGCCAAGTTCCTCCTTCTCTATTTTGTCGCCGGCTTCACCGGCGACGTGCTTCAGCTCGGCCTCTTCGGCCCCGCGATGCCCGACATCCCCGGCATTGGCGCCTCCGGCGCGATCATGGGGCTGATGGGCGCCGCTCTCTACATGTTCCCGTATTCGCAAATCGACGTCTTCTACGGCTTCTATATGCGGTGGGGCGTCACCACGTGGCATCTGCGATGGGTCGCCCTGGTCTACGTCGGGCTCGATATGCTCGAGGCGTTCTTGGCCGGCGCAAAAAGCGGAGTCGGCAACCTGGCCCACTTGGGCGGCGTGGCGGGAGGCATTGCGACCGCCGCCCTGCTTCGGGCCAAGCGCGATCAAGAAGACGTCAGCAACGCCAAAGCCACCCTTGCCGAAACGAAGGACTACGGATTGCTCGCGGTGTGGGAGCTTGAGCAGGTCGCCAAAACCCAGCCTAACGACTCCCTCATTGCACTCCACTGGATGGCCAAGTCGCTTCGCGAGCCGACCGGCCCCAAACCGGAATGCCGTCGCCTTTTCTTTTCGAACCTCGACCGGATGGTTCGCGAGCAGCCGCCCGAACCGGTGGCTTCCGCGTTGTGCGGCTTCATCACCACCCCCGGCGATATTCCGCCTCGGGCCGCGCTCGATGTCGCCATGCGGCTTGAAGGGGGTCCGGCCCCCCAAATGGCGCTTCAGCTCTACGATATGGTTCTCCGAGGGGGAAAGGCCGAACCCCAAGAGATCGTGATGGCCCTCATGCGCGGGGGGATCCTCTGTGAAAACCGGTTGGGCAATATTCCCCGCGCGGTAACCGCCTACCAAGAAGTGCTCAAACGCGACCCGATGGGACCGTTTGCCGACCAGGCCCGGCACCGACTGGAGTCGCTGAGACGAGTTGGGAAGGCTTGACCGTTGCGTCCCTCTCTCTCGGAGGGAAAGGGACGGCGAGCCGGAGCGCCGCGCAAGAGAACCGGGATGAGGGGGCAAGCCCGCTTCACTCCACCTCCCAATTCATCCCACCCAACAAGCCCTCCACGAACCGCAGCGTCCAAAACACCTGGCCGCCCGCATACTCGTGGCGATAAAAGAACTCTTCGACGTCTTGTCCGGAAGCGCTTTTCCGCATCGTCAGGCGAAGAAACTTGAACGCCCGATGGCCGGCCAGCATCGGCCGAATCTCGTCCCGGCTCGCCGCGAACTCCGCTTTCGTCGCAAAGTCCTTGAGCCCTTGCCTGAGCAGACTCAGGTCTCCTTCCGCCAGTACCGCTTGGCGCAGCGCCTTGAAGTGGCGCTCCGTCCGAGCCGGATCGGGATCGGGCGGCACTGGAATCGAGAGGTAGCTCAGTTCTTTTGAAAAGTGGGCCATCGCCAAGCCCGTTGCCGGAAAGACCACGTTTCCCCCGTAAGTATTCGTAAACCCAATCGCGGTGAGCTTGAGGCTTGGGAAGCGATGGATCACGCAGGTGAAACCGTTGGTTTGGCCCGAATGGTTTTGGCGGGGCGCCCCGCGATACGTCCCCATGACCCACCCGAAGCCGTAGCTGACCGGCTCGCCCGATGTCGTCTTGGTGGTCTCCCACATCTTATCGCGCAGCCTGGACGGCAGCAGTTTCTCGGTGTAGAGCGCGGCGTCCCACTTGCCCAGATCGCGTATCGTCGAGACGATGCCGCCCGCCCCGAGGGTCGACGTCCAGGCGATCGGTGGCTGCGGCTGCCGGCTGCCGGTCCGGCTGTGGTAGCCCTGAGGCAAGTTCGCATTGGGGCGCACGGTGGAGGCGTAGGTCTGATCCATGCCAAGCGGCCGAAAGATCCGGTCTTCGAGAAACTTGCCCGAAGGCAAGCCCGATCGCTTTTCGAGCACCAAGCTCAGAAGGAAGTAGCCGGTGTTGCTATAGCTGTACTTGGCCCCGTGGGGAAAGTCGAGCGGCTTCGTCGCGACGCTGGCCAGAATCTCTTGGGGTTCGCGAGGCCGGTTATAGAAATCGTATCCGGCGATCTCCTCGTAGTCGGGGATGCCTGACATATGGTGCAGGGTCTGTTCGATCGTGGCGGTGCGCCAGCTTTCGGGGAGATCGGGCAGGACGTCGCCGAGCTTCTCGTCCAGCTTCAGTTTGCCTTCGTGGACGAGCATCAGCAGGGCGAACGCGGTGAACTGTTTGGAGAGCGACCCGATCTCGAAGGGCATGTCGGCGCGCATCGGGCGCTTGGCGGCTTCGTCGGCCAGGCCAAAGGCCCGGGTGAAGATGAGCCGGCCGTTCCGAAAGAGGCCAACGCCCATTCCGGGCGCTCCGCTTTGGCGGAACGTGTTTTCGAGCGCGACGTCGAACGGAGACGGTTTTGAGGCGAATAGGGTGAAGGCGAGGAGGGCCGCGGAGAGGCTCATGGCTGAAAAAGTGTACGCGAATTCAATGGATAGAGGTTCCCTTCACCGGGAGGGCACCGACAGGCAAGCGGAACCGTTCTTCAAAAAAACCTGCCTGGGCCCTTGACATCGCGAGTTCGACGTGCCTATAATATCGGTTGCTGTCCCAGGTGGATGGCCGAACGTTGAAAGCTCTTATATTGTGACGCGATCGGTAAGCGTTTTGGAATCGGTAGCGCGGGCTTCCAGCCCGTGAGTACGGCGGGCATCTTGCCCGTCGAAGCTCTACAGATTCCCCAAAAAACAGGAGCCTCCTTTCGAGGAAGCTTCGATTTGAGAGAAATCTCCAAATCACCATGAGACCCTAGAGCGCCGGCCTTGGCGCGGGCTTTTGTCCGCGTACATGCAGCCGAGCATAGGAAACACTTTCTTCGGAGAGTTTGATCCTGGCTCAGGACGAACGCTGGCGGCGTGCCTAATACATGCAAGTCGAACGAGGGAGCAATCCCTAGTGGCGAACGGCGGAGTAATACATAAACAACGTGCCCCGAAGACCGGGATAGCGGACCGAAAGGTCCAGTAATACCGGATGTGGCCGCTTTGAGACATCTCAGAGCGATTAAACGGTTTTTCGCTTCGGGAGCGGTTTATGACCTATCAGCTTGTTGGCGGGGTAACGGCCCACCAAGGCGACGACGGGTAGGGGGTCTGAGAGGATGATCCCCCCGAGTGGGACTGAGACACGGCCCATACACCTACGGGTGGCAGCAGTTGGGAATCTTGCACAATGGGGGAAACCCTGATGCAGCGACGCCGCGTGGAGGATGACGGATCTAGGTCTGTAAACTCCTTTTTCATGGAAAGACTTAGGACGGTACCATGAGAATAAGGACCGGCTAACTACGTGCCAGCAGCCGCGGTAAGACGTAGGGTCCAAGCGTTGTCCGGATTTACTGGGCGTAAAGAGCGCGTAGGCGGCTTATTAAGTGTGGTGTGAAATCTCCAGGGCTCAACCCGGAAACTGCACCGCATACTGATAAGCTTGAGGAATGCAGAGGTAACTGGAATTCCTGGTGTAGCGGTGAAATGCGTTGATATCAGGAGGAACACCCATGGCGAAGGCAGGTTACTGGGCATTATCTGACGCTGAGGCGCGAAAGCGTGGGTAGCAAACAGGATTAGATACCCTGGTAGTCCACGCCCTAAACGATGGATACTAGACGTAAGAGGTATCGACCCCTCTTGTGTCGCAGCTAACGCACTAAGTATCCCGCCTGGGGAGTACGGCCGCAAGGTTGAAACTCAAATGAATTGACGGGGACCCGCACAAGCGGTGGAGCATGTGGATTAATTCGATACTAACCGAAGAACCTTACCCAGGTTTGACATTGAAGGAAAGCACGGGAGACCGTGCCCTCCCCCACAAGGGGACCTGAAAACAGATGTTGCATGGCTGTCGTCAGCTCGTGCCGTGAGGTGTGCGGTTAAGTCCGTAAACGAGCGCAACCCTCGTCTTATGTTGCCAGCGAGAAAGTCGGGAACTCATAAGAGACCGCCGGTGTAAGCCGGAGGAAGGTGGGGATGATGTCAAGTCAGCATGGCTCTTACGCCTGGGGCTTCACACATGCTACAATGGACGCAACAAAGGGCAGCAATACCGCGAGGTGGAGCCAATCCCAAAAATACGTCCCCAGTTCAGATTGCAGTCTGCAACTCGACTGCATGAAGGCGGAATCGCTAGTAAAC
>CAYONY010000089.1:0-12639 GCA_964405415.1 uncultured Fimbriimonadaceae bacterium
CGAGGTCTTGCTCATCGACGTCAAAGATGTAAGGCTCGACGACTTGATGAAGCAGATCGCCAAAGTGGCGGCCGCCGAATGGAAGGAAGAGGCCGAAGGTTTCCGGCTCATCCGTAGCCAAGGCGCTCAGAATCAGCAGGAGCGCGAATATTTCGAAGCCCGCGCCGCCAAGATCAAATCCGAACAAGATCGGATTTCTCAGGACCTTGCCAAGCTGCGGCCCCTTACGCCCGCCGAAGCTCGCGCCGCCATCGACCAGCAAAAGCGCCAAGCCGACGAAGTTGCCAGCGCGTTGCGCGAGGGTCGACAGCCGCCAATGATGCGCTTCGACAACGCCCAGCAGAACGCCAACCCCACCGCACGTCTTTCGATGAAATTGGTGGCGGGGCTGAACCCGATCGACCTCGCCCGGATGCCCGCCGCCTCTCGCGTCGTCTTCTCTTCGAGCCCCACCCGCAGCCAGCGGCCGCTGCCGCCTGCCGCGTCGCGCGCCATCGCCGACTTCGTCCGCGAGTATCAAATTTGGCTGGAAGCGCAGCCGGCCGCCGCGCCCGCCGAACCCGGAGCGCCCCAATTTGTCGGCCCGGGCGGCGCGCTTTCTCCCATGGAAAACGGCTTAGGCAAGATCCTGGTCGTCGTGTCTCGCATCATGTTCGGCAGCGATCTCCAATGTGAGCTGCTCGTGGCCGATGGCAACGGCAACATCTTTGCTCGCCAATTCCGCATTCTGTCCACCGTCGACGGTAGCGCTTTTGGTCGCATTGCCGCGCCGGCGAGCGGCGACGAAAAGCCGATCGAGCTCTCCCAGTCGGCCAAGGACCACGCGGCCTTTATGGCGGCGCTGCCCAATCGGGGCGGGGCCGATTTCTTCGTAACTTCCGGAGCCCCGATCGGCGGCCGAGGCGGTAGCCGAACGGCGGTTTCCGTCAGCTCGATCGCCCTGGCTGCACCGGCGATGATCGGCGGCGGCGGGAATGCGGCGCCACGCCCTCCCGTGACCGACGAGTGGCGCAAAATCCTCACCCAGCCCGAAAAGAACGATCCTCTGGGCTTTGTCGTCTCGGAGCTCTATGCCGGAGTGGCGGCCCAGCGTGGCGCCAACCTCGTCGCCTCTTTGCCCGACAGCCTTCTCATCAATCTTTCGAGCCGTTCGGTTGGGAAGATCACGCCGAGCCAGCTTCTCGAGGCTTCCAAACGCGAATTTGAACTCAACGTGGACGAATCGAACGGATGGCTCACCGTCATGCCCAAGTTCCCTTCGAGTGTTCGCGAAAACCGGGTGGATCGAAGCGAACTCGGCCTCTTGCTCTCCAGCATTCAGAAAGACGGCCGAATGGCCCTCGACACGCTGGCCCGCTACGCCAACAGCCGCCGCAATCCCGCGCCGCCCCCCGGTTTCGATGGCCGGTATGTTGGCGCCCTCTTCCCCTTCGCCTTCGGGGAATTCAACCAGGCCAGCTTCAACTGGCGCATCCTCCAGCTTTACGCCCAGCTCAGCGTTCCTCAGCGGCGTCTCCTGGCCGATGGTGCGACCCTCAACCTGGGCAACCTCTCCCCTGGCCAAGCCGCGATCGTCGCCTCCATGGTCTTCGACGATATGGCAGGCCCGATCCAAATGCAAGATCCTCGAGAAGGCCCGGCTCGCGCCGAAACGCGCCAAAGCTTTGCCTTCGCCGGAAATGGCGGCATGATGACGTTTGGCGGCTCCGGCGGACGCCTGAGCGACGAACGCACCGAGTTCCTTCCGAACGGCGTGCCCAGCAACGGCGAGCTCACCGTCCAAATTAACACCCAGGAAGCGGTCTACGCTTCAAAAAAGGACGGCAGCGCCGATCCTCGATTCTTCACCGCCGAAACTTACGGCACCTACATGGGCATCGTCCCGAACCTTCTCATCACCGGCACCAACGCGCCGTCCATTCCCCAATACGACCAGTTCCGCCCATCGTCCATTCAGACTATCGACTTCCATTTCCAACTTTCGCCGCGAGCCACGATGGACAAACAGCTTCGCGATTCCTGGTTTGCACCGGGATCCGCGGATGTGGCTTACGGCGGGCTCTCCGATGACTTCCGCGCCCGAGCGGAGGAAGTCGCCAAACGCATGAAGGACACCCGCGGCCAAATCAGTATTGGGGGCGGGGGCGGCGTCCGTCCACCCGCCTAGTCCGGCTTGGGAAATTGCGGGTTTCCGCCCGCGGCCGGATGGTTTGGCCGGTTCGAAACGTCCTGTAAAGGGACCGGTCCGTGACCATCGCGTTGCTTTCCGCGTCCAAAGAGGCTGGTGGTGTCGGTACTGATCGATAAGGCCAAAGCGACTGGGTTCGACGAGGATGCGCTTCTCGTCGAACACTTTTTGGCGGGTGACGCATCCGCCTTTGAGCGCCTCTACACCAAGTACTACGATAAGGTTTACGGCCTTGCACGGGGCGTTCTCTTCGATGCCGAAGAGGCCGCGGATGCGGTTCAAGAGATCTTTACCCTGGTCTACCGCCACTTGGGGCGGTTCGATCGACGCGCCCGATTCTCGACCTGGCTCTTCCGCGTTGCGGTCAACCGCTCCATCCAGCAGGCACGCCGCATCAAAGTCCGCCCCCGCCAAACCGCGCTCGACGAGGCCATGGCCCACGCCGTGGTGGAGGTCGAAACGCCGGTCGATCCGCGGATCGAAAGCGCATTGGCCAAGCTCCATCCCAGCGATCGCGCCGCGCTCGTCCTTTTCTATTGGGAAGATCTCTCGCTTCAGGAGATCGCCGAATCGCTAGGCTGCAACGTCAACGCCGCGAAGACCCGCCTTTATCGCGCCCGTGAGCGCTTTCGAGCGATTTACGAAAGGGAGGCCGGATCGTGAAAATCGCGCCGGACGTCGAGCGCCTGATGTGGCTGGTCGCCGAATCGGCCGACGCTCAAGCCGTCGCCGATTTCGAAGCGCGCTTCCCCGAGTTGCGCTACGAGCTTTCCAAGCGGATCGATATGGTACGGGAGCTCAAATCGTCGCGTCGGCTTGGCGAATCGTCCGGACACGCCCCCCGATTCGTGCCGAGCGCCCCCGGCCCTTCCCCGTTTGGGCGCTCGAAATTCATCCTCGCCTTTGCCGCGCTTTCCGTCGTCGCGTTCGGTTCGTTTTATGCGACGCGGCTCATCGCAAACCGCCAGCCCGTCAAGCCGCCACCGGTCGAATCAGCCGTCAACACTCCCTTGAATCCGCCGGAAATCCAGCACGGACCGCTCAATCCTCCGGCGGCCAACGTGCGGCCGCCTACCCCGGTGGTCCAGAACCCGCCCCCGACGAGCGACCCGGTGATGCCACGCACCGATGCACCCTGGGATCGGCCCCAGGTCGTCCGGTTCGAGCGCATCAAGCTGCACGATGCTTTGCGGGCGATCGCCTCGCAATCGGGCCTGGAGCTCGAGATTGCGCCCGGCTTGCCGAACCTGGACATCGTCACTGACTACCAGGGCATGACCGGACTTGAAATCCTGGCCGATATGGGGCCGCGGTTCGGCTTCACCGCGTTCCACCAAGGTGAAGGGCGCGTCATCGTCATTCCCGCGCGCGACCTTGGCCCAGAGGGCCAGGGTGACGAGCCGACGGCGAACCCCCGAGTCGGCGGAATGGCCCCGAAGGACCGCGGCGAACCGCCCCAATTCGATTCCACCGGCCGCTGAATCGTGCAAAAACCCCCGGGTTTTTCACCGCAAATGTACGGGAGCGCGCCTCAAATTCCGACATAATTCACGAGCGCGAACCAAGCGGGCTTCCGGTCGCGTATTTGGTGTAACAGGAGCACTTGTTCATGATCCGATCGCTGATTTCCCTCACCCTTGCCGCGAGCTTTGGCTTTGGCCTTGCGATGCCGGCCCACGCCCAAGAGGGCAAGCCGGGCGAGCCGAAAAAAGAAGAGCCGAAGCAGGACCCGAAGACCGCCGAATACGAAAAGGCGATCAAAGACCTGAAAAAGATCGACGGCAATCTCACCCTCTATCTTCGAAAGAAGGAGATTCTCCTTGAGCTTCCGGAATCCAAGCTCGGCAAAATCCTCTTGCTTCAAGCTTCCTTCAATACCGGCGCCATGGGAGATGGCCTCACCGCCGGCTTCCCGGTCGGCGATTTCACCATCAGTGCGTTTCGGTTCGACAAGCAGGAGGACGCGGTTTGGATGATCCGTCCCAACATCGCTTACCGATGGAATCCGGGCGATCCGCTCAGCACCGCTTCCGTTCGCAGCTTCCCGGAAGCGATCTTGGGCAGCTTCCGCATCGAGCAGACCAACCCTGACAAGAAGCTCTATCTGGTCAACATCACCAACCTCTTTTGGGGCGACGCGATCCGGATGAACGAAGGCATCTCGATGCTCTTGGGCGGGCCCTATCAGCTCGACCGCGAAAAATCCGGGCCCGAGTCGGTGAAGTCGTTCCCGGACAACACCAATGTCCAGATGAAGCTCCACTTTTTCTCGCCGCGCGGCAACGAGCCGAACCCGCTTTTGGCTCTGCTGGGCATCGCCGACGGAAACCAGCTTGAAGACACGCGCAGCGCGCCGGTCAAAGTAACCTTCAACCTGTGGTGGCGGCGCGATTCGGACTACACGCCTCGCGTCTATGATCCCCGCGTCGGCTTCTTCACCGCCGATTATTTCGACGTCGCCAAGTTCCTCCAGGACGATCGCAACGAGCGCTATATCAACCGCTGGAACCTCCAGAAAAAGGACCCTTCGGCCAAGCTCTCTGAGCCGATCAAGCCGATCGTTTGGTACGTGGACAATTCGGTGCCGCCCGCCTATCGCGAGGCGATGAAGAATGGCATCCTCTATTGGAACAAGGCGTTTGAATCGCTCGGCTACAAGAACGCCCTCGAAGTGCGCATGGCCCCGGACAACGATCCGGAATGGGATCACGCCGACGGCCGCTACAATGTGCTTCGATGGACCATGAGCCCGGGCGCCTCGTATGCGATCGCCTTGGCCCGAACCGACCCCTTCACCGGCGAAATCCTGAACGCCAGCGTCAACTTCGACGCCAACATGCTCTATGCCGCGTTTCGTGAGCAAGACCGTTTCGCGATGCCGGGCTCCGGCAACCTCAAGCGGGCGATGGAGGTTCTCACCGCCTCGCCCGAGCGCGACTATGGCGTCACCACCGACGCTTACCTCTGGGAAGGCCCCCTCGCGATCTATCGCAAGCAAGTGGCGAACCGGTTCCAACAGATCGGCTGGAATGCCTCGGAGTGCTCCTTTGCCCGCGGCAAGGCCGAATCGGCCGCCTTCGCCTGGATGGGCCTGGGCGCGACCGGCAAGAAGATCAGCCGCGATTCCTACGCCAAGGAGTTCCTGACCGAGATTGCCGCCCACGAGGTGGGCCACACCCTCGGCCTTCGGCACAACTTCATCGCCTCCACGCGCCTCAGCACCGCGCAGCTCGCCGACGATTCGGTGACCAGCCGCCTGGGCAACGTCTCCAGCGTCATGGAGTATTCGCCGGTGAACATCATGGCCGTGCTCACTCCGGCGCGCAACTTCTTTAGCCAAACCATTGGCGAATACGACCAGTGGGCCATCCGCTATGGCTACGAAAAGTTCAACGGCGCCGCCTCGACCCTTGCCGAAAAGCCGTACCTGGCCAAGATCGCCGCTGATTCGGGGCGGACCGAGCATCGCTTCATGAGCGACGAGCAGGCCGATAGCTTCGACCCCTACGCAATTCGGTTCGACCACGCCAAGGATCCGGTGACCTATTCGGCTCGGGTGCTTCAGGTGGCCGACAACATCCGCAAATATGCGATCACTCAGTTGCCGCGTCCCGGCGAAAACTACGCCAAGCGCACCCAGATGATCATGAGCGCCCTGATGCGGACGTTCCGCGAGGGTCGATTCGCCGCCCGGTTCGTGGGTGGCATTGCCGGCAACAAGAGCTTCAAGGGCGATCCGGGCGCGGGCGACGTGCTTCGCCCGGTCAGCGCCGCCGAACAGCGCCAAGCAGTTCGGCTCGTGGCCAAGCACTGCTTCGGGGCCGAAGCGTTCAACCTTCCCGAGAGTGTGCTGGTGAACCTTCAGCAGGACTACGCCGACGGCAGCGCCAACGGCTGGACGGCGCCGCTCCGCGAGCAAATCTCGACCAACCAGCAGATGCTCTTCACCCAGCTGATGAGCGTGGCGACGACCAAGCGGATTGTCGAGAACGCGTTCAAGCTGAACGGCCACAACGCCTACACGCTCGACGAGCATTACGCCACGCTTCTCGGCGCAACCTTCAGCGAAGTCGGCCAGAACGCGTCGATCGCCCCGCTGCGGCGCGACCTGCAGCGGTTTGCGGTCAGCGCGCTGATCACCCAGGCGGGCGCGGCTCCCGGCGGAGTTTCGGAAGATGTGAGAATGCTCGCATCGGACTCGCTTCGCCGGCTCTCGGCCCGCTTCGGCACGGCCGCCAAAGCCTCAACGAAGCTAGATGCGATGACGAGAATCCACTTCCGCGATTCCAAGGAGACCATCGACCGGTTCCTGGCACGCACCGTGGCCACGGCTCGCTAACGGTCTCACGACTCCCCGTTCGGGCATCAAGCCGACTTAGGCGCCCGAACGGAGCAGGCTTGGGAGTTCGCCAAGGGCCTGAATCTCCACATCCGGCTCGGCTCCGTCCTCGGGCCGCTCTTCCGGCTCGTTGCCGTTGGCACTGGGCGGTACGTCGCTCGCCCGGCGGATCCACGCGGTGCGCCATCCGGCTTCGATCGCGGGGACGATATCGTGCTTGTAGCTGTTGCCCACAAAGAGGATCTGCTCGGGGCGCTTATCGACCAATTGTTCGGCGCGAAGAAACACCGCCGGGCTCGGCTTCCCTTCGCCGAGTTCGCCTTCGATCAAGATATGCCGAAAGAACCGTTCGATTCCCAGCGTTACGACTTCCTGGCGCTGGACGTCCGCCGGACCGTTCGTGATCAACCCCAACGGATAGCGCCGAAACGCCCACTCCAGCGTGTCCAGAGCGTCCGGAAAGAGCTCGAGGTTGCGGTCGCGGGCATGGGCATAGGCGTCGCTCAGCGCTTTGGCCCGGGTCGGATCGTCGACCCCCGCTTCCGCGAGCGCAAGGCGCATCTGTTCGATGCGGGTCGGTTCTCCCGTCTTGAGATAGGTCGGGTACCAGTGGGAATCTTTCACCGTCGGGCTGAACCGGCGGAAGGTCTCGGCCCAAAAGCCGAACATCGTCGAAACCGGGATTCCGGGGGGGCCGTGCTGCTCAAATGCCTCCCGAAGCGCGGCCTTTGAAGCGTCCCAATAACCGCAAAGCGTGTCGTCGAGGTCGAAATAGATCGCCTCGACGTGGCGAAAGGCTTCCATGCAAGGCCGAGTTTACTGCGCGCGACGTCGGCGACGCCGGATCAGGGCCGCCCCGCCCACCGCAAGCACCGCCCACGTGCCAGGTTCCGGCAAGGTCTGGACCCGCCACTCAACGCCGAATCCTCGCGGATCGGCGCCCGGCATCGAGAAGTCGTCGCCGTTGTTCCAAAAGCCGTTGTCGTAGGGTGTGAAGTGGAGAAAGTTCGCGCCGTTGGGGATCTCGATCTGAAGAATCGAAGGCCCCACCCCAAAATCTTGCGAGATATCGGTCGGCAAGCTTCCCACGAACGTCGGCAGCGTAAAGAAATCGTCGCCCGCATCGGTGGCCGACCCGATCCGGGTCTGTTTCGTCCAGTCCGGATCGAGGATCCCCGATGCACTGAAAACCGCCACGGCCTGATTCGAGACATTGTGGGCCAGTGGGTTATCGATGGCGCGGTTGAACCATCCAACGGTTCGAAGGGAGATAAATCGCCCCTCGGAATCAGAAGGTCCAAGCTGGATGCGCAAGGCGCCGGGCGCCGCTTGCGAATCGCGCAAATAGGTCGATTTCGGATCGATCTTGTCGAACCGCCACGTCTGCGCCTGGGCGATCCCCGCCACTCCAACTGCCGCCAAGCCGAAGCCAAGTTTCCACCGTTTCATCGAAGCACCCCTGGGCGCTTGCGCGCCCGGACGCTTCGGTGTAACACGGCTTTGGGCCAATCCGGCCTGAGAAAGTTACAGGTTCTGAAGCAAAGCCGGTAAGACTCCTTGGGGCGTGCAAAGGAGCGCCGATCGACCCCCTTCGGCGTGAAAAGTGGCCGAGGCTTGGCCGCGGCCACCCCCTCCGAGGTAACGTCACAACCTCCCGATGAGCATCAAACGCGCCCTCCTCGTCGGCGCCGGGTCCATGGGCCGGACCTGGGCCAAAAACCTCGCCGAATGCCCGGAAACCGAAGTGGCCGGATGGGTCGATCTCGATCCCGCCGCGATCGCCGACTCCATGGCCGAGACCGGCGTGGCGGCGCCCTACCAGGGGGTCGACGTTGCGGCCGCTCTGGAGGCCGTCCGCCCGGATTTCCTTGTCGATGTCACAACCCCCGAGTCGCATGGCGCGGTCACCGTCGCCGCCCTCGAGCGAGGTGTCCCGGTACTTGGCGAAAAGCCCATGGCGTCGACGATGGAAGATGCCCGTCGAATGGTTCGCGTGAGCCAAGAAACGGGAGTTCTGTATATGGTCAGCCAGAGCCGCCGCTACGATCCCCGCATTCGCGCGTTTCATCAGGCCGTCCGAAAGCTCGGACGCGTGGGCATCCTCGATGCCGATTTCTACCTCGGACCCCACTTTGGCGGATTTCGGGACGAGATGGACAGCCCGCTTCTCGTGGACATGGCGATCCACACCTTTGACCAAGCCCGATTTCTCACCGGCGCCGATCCGATCAGCGTCTATTGCGAGGAATTCAATCCGAGCTGGAGCTGGTATCGAGGCCGCGCCGCCGCCGTCGCCCTTTTTGAGATGGCGGATGGCTTGCGGTTTCAATATCGCGGAAGCTGGTGCGCCGAAGGACGCAACACCTCTTGGGAAGCCGAGTGGCGCGCGATTGGTGAACGGGGTTCTGCCACGTGGGACGGCGATCGTTCCATCCAGGGCGAGACCGTACGTTCGACAAGCGGGTTCATGTCCGAGCACGACGCCTTTACCGAATCCGTCGCCGAGGACCCCCACCTGTCGATCGCGGGGTCCCTTCGCGATTTCCTCAAGGCGCTCGACGATCCCGCCCATGTGCCGATGGCTCGGGGCGATGACAATATCAAGAGCTTTGCGATGGTCTGCGCGGCCGTGGAGTCGGCTCGCACGGGGCGGCGAGTCGAGATCGCGCCGCTTCTCGGCTGAGTCGGGCTCGGTGCCCTTGGATGATTGGGTGACAAGGATTGGGCTCCTAACCTCTGACCCTCTGTCCCTCTGTCTCTCCCGAGTACACTCCCAAGCCGTGACGATCCTCCGCGACCAGACCTATGCCGAGCCCAAAGGACTGCCGCTGGCCTTCGACCTCTTTCGGCCCGAAGGGGATGGCCCGTTTCCAATGGTCGTCTGCATTCACGGCGGCGGCTGGATCTCCGGGGAAAAGGAGGATATGGCGGACGTCGCCGCGATGCTCACCGCCCACGGCTTTGCCGCCGGGTGTCCGCAGTATCGTCTTGCCCCCCTGCATCCCTTCCCCGCCGCCGTCGAAGACGTCCTGGCGTTCATAACCTTTGCCCGCTCCGAGGCGGAGGCGCTGCGGCTCGATCCCGGCCGCTTTGCGAGTCTCGGCAATAGTGCGGGTGGCCACCTCGCCGCGATGGCTGGACTCTCGAAGTTTTCCGACAGCCGAGTGCAGGCGGTGGTGGACATCTGCGGGATCGCCGACTTGACCGATCCACACGGCCAGCACTTTCCGGTCAGCCTGGGCTTCCTTGAACAGTTCATGGGAGGACCCTACGAAGGCAATGAGGAGGCTTGGCAGGCCGCCAGCCCCCTCCATCAAATCCCGGATTCGCCCCCGCCCTTTCTTCTGATTCACGGAGACGCGGACGATATCGTCCCCGTCGGCCAAAGCGTTGCGCTCGGCGAAAAGCTCGAATCGGCGGGTGGCAAAGTCGAGACCCATCTTTTGCCCGGAGAGGGCCACGCGTTCACCTTGGAAGGTTGGAGCCATATCGAGCGTCTCTTCCTCGACTTTCTCGGCCGCCAGTTGCTCTATGCCCATCGACCTTAGCGCCGCCAACCCCCAACGAGACATCGTGGACCTGCGCAGCGATACCGTGACGCGGCCCACCGCCGCGATGTACGAAGCCATGCTCGCGGCGCCCTTGGGCGATGATGTGCTGGGCGACGACCCCACGGTCATCCGCCTCGAAACAATGGCGGCCGAGCGATTGGGCAAGGAAGCGGCCCTCTTCGTCTCAAGCGGCACCATGGGCAACCAGCTCGCGATCCTTTGCCAAACCGAACGGGGCGATGCAATCCTCGTCCACGAAGAAGCCCATATCATGTACTACGAGTGCGGCGCGCCGGGCACGTTGGGCGGCGTCGTAACGTGGACTTTGCCGGGCGAAGGCGGCGTCATTCCGGCGCTGGCCGTCGAAAGCCACATCCTTCGGCGAGACCTCCATTCGCCCGGAACCGCTCTGCTCTGCCTGGAAAACACGCACCAGAGAGCGGGAGGCACGGTCGTGCCACTCGCCGCTATGGCGGCCTATCGCGAGATTGCGGACCGGCACGATCTTAAGATTCACGTTGACGGAGCCCGGATCTTCAATGCCGCCGCCGCGTTGGGCCGACCGGTGGCCGACCTCGCAAAACACGCCGACTCGATCACCTTCTGCCTGAGCAAAGGTCTTGGCGCGCCGGTCGGATCGATGCTTTGCGGAAGCCGGGAAACCATCGACAAAGCCCGAATGTGGCGGAAGCGGCTGGGCGGCGGCCTGCGCCAGTCGGGACTGTTGGCCGCCTGCGGAATCGTGGCGCTCGAAACGATGACGGAGCGGCTCGCCAAGGACCACGCACGAGCTCGCCGCCTGGCGGATGCGCTGGCCGGGATACCCGGTATCCGCGTTGAGCCGAGCCTACCGGCGACCAATATGGTTTGGCTAACGACCGCGGCGCCGGCCGGCGAATGGCAGGGGCGCCTACGCGATGAAGGCGTCTGGTGTCTATCGTTCGGCCCCAACCGGCTCCGATTCGTCTTCCATGCCGACATTGACGACGCGAAGCTGGATCGAGCCATCGCGGCCTTCGGTCAAATTTCAAGATAACTCCGCCGCTCGCCACGCGCCCCACCCTCACATCCTCATCCCCGGCCTTCCGCCATAATCCTTTGAGTTCATGACCGGCGTCGCGCTTCGTCCCCTCATCACCTCGGACCAGATCCAAGCTCGGACCGCCGAGCTCGCCGCGTCCATCCGCGCCGATTTCGGGAATGACGACATCCTGGCCGTCGCAGTGCTGAAAGGCTCGTTTCTGTTCCACGCCGATCTCGTTCGGCAGCTCGGCGAGCACGTCAGCGTCGATTTCGTGGTCGTCTCCAGCTACGGCGAGAGCCATGAATCCAGTGGGAACGTGCAAATTCGCAAAGATCTTGATATCAACATCGAGGGCAAAAACGTCCTCATCGTGGAAGATATCGTCGACACTGGCGCGACGCTCAGCCACCTCTGCGCCCTTTTGCAGACGCGGCGGCCGCGCGCGCTGAAGGTGGTTGCGCTTCTTTCCAAACCCGAAGCGAGAAGGCAGCAGGCCCCGATCGACTACGTGGGATTCGAGATTCCGAACGAATTTGTGGTAGGATATGGTTTAGACCACGCCGAGCGGTATCGAAATCTTCCGTACATCGCCGTCCTGTCCGGTCTGACCCCCTAACTCACCGCTTCTTTTTTCGGGGGATTTCAATTCGATTTTTCTCGAATTCCGTTACGTTCGAACTCAGATAACACCATGACGCATCAATTTCGACCTCGAAAGTCGGATGGCGGACGTCGGGGCGGCGGCGGCAATCGCGGCCGCAGCCGCGAGGGCCTGCCCCGCATCGACCAAGCTGCCGATCTCGAACTTCTGCCGGAAAAGGATTACAACTTTTTCGACCAAATGACCACCGCCGAACTGGCCAAGGCGGCCAAAGCCGCCAAGCTCAGCATGGACCAGGAGCGATCCGTGGTCCTCGAGCAGCTCCTCCTCAAAGCCAATGAGGAATTCGGGGCGATCTACGCCCGCGGCATCCTCGAGATGCTCAACGATGGCTGGGGCTTCCTTCGGCGCGACAACTACGTGCCATCCAATCAAGACGTCTACGTCTCCCAATCCCAAATCAAACGCTTTGGGCTGCGCGCCGGCGATATGGTCTTTGGCCAGGTTCGCGAGCCCAAAGAAGGCGAGAAGTATCAGGGCATGCTCCGCGTGGAGAGCGTCAACGGCTATGGCACCGCCAGCCCCGAGATGCAGCGCCGCCGCAACTTCGACGAGCTAACGCCCCTCCACCCTGAAGAGCGGATGATGATGGAGACCAACCCGGACAACATCCTCTCCCGGGTCATCGACTTGATCTCTCCCATCGGCAAAGGCCAGCGCGGCCTCATCGTCTCCCCGCCCAAGGCGGGAAAGACCACGATCCTCAAAACGATCGCCAATTCGATCACCGCCAACCACCCTGAGTGCTATCTGATGGTGCTCCTCGTCGATGAGCGGCCGGAAGAGGTCACCGATTTCAAACGTTCCGTCCGCGGCCAAGTCATCAGTTCCACCTTCGACGAGCCGCCCGAGAACCACATGCGCGTCGCCGAGCTC
>CAYONY010000090.1:0-11859 GCA_964405415.1 uncultured Fimbriimonadaceae bacterium
AAATCGGCGACCCCAGCGGCAAAAGCAAAACCCGGCCCCAGCTTTCGCGCGAAGAGGTCATGGAAAACGTTAAGGCGGTCGAAAAGCAGCTTTACAAAATCCTCGACCCGGCCAAAACCGAGATCACCTACAACGGCGATTGGCTGGGCAAAATGACCTTTGCCGACGTGATCCGGCTCGGCGCACGCACGACGGTCGCCCAGATCATGGAGCGAGACGATTTCACCAACCGCTGGAACGAGCACCGTCCGATCGCCCTGCATGAGCTGCTCTATCCGCTTTGCCAAGCCTACGATTCAATCGAGATCCGGGCCGACGTCGAGCTGGGCGGCAACGACCAGAAGTTCAACAACCTGATGGGGCGGCATCTTCAGCCTCAATTCGGCCAGGAGGGCCAGGTGGTGATGCTCTGCCCGCTGCTGGTGGGGACCGATGGGAAGGAGAAGATGTCCCAATCCCTGGGGAATTACATCTCGATCGTGGATACGCCGAACGAGATGTTTGGAAAAACGATGTCGATTCCCGACGCGACGATTGAGAACTGGTTTGAGCTTTGCACGGATGTGTCCATGGACGAGGTTCGAGCCATGCTCGCTCCCGGCCAAAATCCTCGCGACGCTAAAGTTAGGCTGGCCAAGGAGATCGTGGCGCTGTACCACTCCGGCGACGCCGCCGACGCGGCCGAGCGGTACTTCGTCGAGACGTTCAGCAAGCGCGAGCAGCCGGTGGAGGCGGAAGAGGCGGCGATTCCGGCCGAGTTGAGCCAAGACGGCCAGGTGGCGCTGGCGAACCTGATCGCGGCGCTTGGCATGGCCAAATCGAACGGCAACGCCCGGGACCTGATCAAGGCGGGAGCGATATCGCTGAATGGGGAGAAAGTGGCGGATCCCTTTGCGAAGCTCGATGCCGATGAGCTCAAAGGAAGCGTGCTCCGGGTGGGAAAACACCAGTTTCGGAAGTTGGTCTGAAACCCCTCCCTTGAGGGAGGGGAGGGGGTGGGTGACCTCATAAGCCAGTATTCGAGGTGGGACGCACGGGTATGCGATTCTCCCGATAGCAGACATCCATCCCTGCCCCTCCTTCAAAGGAGGGGATGTCATCGCTCTATGCGAAAATAGACCTCCGAGGCCACCACCCATGACCGCATTTGCCCTGCTCGCCGTTTTCGCCCTCGCCCCTCAAGATCGGCTCGCCACGATGCCGCGGTTCGATCGCTATGACCGGATCCGCCGGGAGATCGCCGGCTCCGTCAAGCGGGGAAACCTTCCCGTGCAGTGGTCGGAGGATGCCAAAACCTTCACCTATAGCCTTGACGGCAAGAAGTTTCGGTTTGATATCGCGACGCGCAAAGCGGTGGAGATTGCGGTGAGCGAAGCGGAACCCTCACCCCCAACCCCCTCTCCCTTTTCGCCGAGCGAAAAAGGCGAGGGGGCTTTCGGACCCTTCCAGCAACCGGAGCGCGGCCGGCAATTCGGCACCGCCCGATCGCCCGATACGAAGTGGACGGCGACCTATCGCGATCAGAACCTGTTTCTCAAACCGGCCGAGGGCGCCGAATTCCCCCTTACGACGGAAGGCAATCGAGAGAAGCGCATCAAGTTCGGCCAGGCAAGCTGGGTCTATGGCGAGGAGCTCGGCGTACGGTCGGCGATGTGGTGGTCTCCCGATTCCAAGCGGCTCGCCTATTACCGCTTCGACGAGAGCCCGGTGAAGGACTACTACCTGACCCTGAACCAACAGGCCATTCAGAACCGGCTCGATGTGGAGGCCTATCCCAAAGCCGGCCAGCCCAATCCCGAGGTCGATCTTTTTGTATACGATCTCGACGGCAAAAAGACGGTGAAGCTGGATGCGCACGCCGACCTCGGCGCGGGCGCCGAAGTGGGCTGCTACCTCTACGACGTTCGATGGTCGCCGGATGGCAAAGAGCTCCTTTTTAACCGCACGAACCGCAAGCAAAACGTAATGGAAGTTTGCGCGGCGAACCCGGATACGGGCAAATGCCGGTTGATCCTGCGCGATGCTTGGCCGACGGGCTGGGTCGAAAACCACCCGCCCATCACCTACCTGGAGGACAAGAAGCGATTCCTCGTGGTTTTGGAGCGGAACGGGTTCAAGAACTTCTATTTGGGCGATTTGGCGGGCTCACCGTTGAAGCCGGTCACTCAGCACGCATTCGAAATCGTTCGGATCGTTCGCGTGGATGAGAAGGCGGGGCATCTGTATTACCTCGCCCGAAGCGCCCCAAACCCCTACTTCTTTCAGCTTCACCGAGTGGGGCTCGATGGCAAGGGCGATGTCCGCATGACCGACCCGGCTTGGCACCATTCGATCGACCTCGCCCCGGACGGCAAGCATTTCGTCGATACCGTCGAGCGCGTCGATGAGCCGCCCTCGGCAAGACTCTGCGACGAAAGAGGGCAGGTGCTCGAAGTGCTTAACCGGAGCGACCTCACGAAATTCGACCAGTTGGGGCTCAAACGGGCTGAGCAGCTCGTTTTCAAGGCCGCCGACGGCGTGACCGAACTCCACGGCACCCTGTTCAAGCCCTCCGACTTCGACCCTTCGAAGAAGTATCCATTGGTGGTCTCCACCTACGCAGGGCCGGATTCCGGCGGAAGCGCCGAAGATTGGGCGATGCCGCCGGCGATCGTCGAGATGGGTTTCCTCTACGCTCAGTTCGAAGGGCGCGGCACGAACGGCCGAGGCAAGGCCTTTCAGGATGCGGTGTATGGCAAGCTCGGAGTGGTCGAGATCGACGATCAAGCCGCGGGCGTGAAGTACCTGCGTGAGCGGCCGTACGTGGACGGCTCGAAGGTGGGGATTTTCGGCACAAGCTATGGCGGCTACACGAGCAGCATGGCGATCCTGCGCCACCCGGACGTTTTCGCGGCGGCGGTCGCCAGCAGCAGCGTTACCGATTGGCGCAATTACGACACGATCTACACCGAGCGCTACATGGGTTTGCCGGACGAAAAGGAGAACAAGAAGGGTTATGACGAGGGCTCGGCGATGGCTTACGCCAAGAATCTCAAGGGCAAGCTGATGCTCTACTACGGCACCGCCGACAACAACGTCCACCCGACGAACACCCACCAGCTCATCGCGGCCTTGGCTCGGGCGGGCAAGAGCTACGACCTTCAGGTGATGCCGGACGCGGGGCACTCCGGGATCAACCAAAACCGGATGTGGGAGTACTTCGTGGACTGGCTCATCTTGCCGGCGGTCAAGCCTCTCCCTTGAGGGAGGGGTTGGGGTAGGTGAGCCCGATTTGAACCCTCGGAAATTGAGGCTGAGTAAGGAGTCGGCGCCATCCACCTCCTGCCCCCTCCTTCAAAGGAGGGGGATTAAAAACCGCCGCGCGACATCATTCCACCGCCGATATCGGCGGTGACCTTGAACCACTTCCGGGTCTCGTATTTGTCGCAGATCCGCTGGACGCCGTCATCGGTGTCCACCGCCGAGGCGTCGATGTGTTTGCTCGTCCCGCGCATCTTCATCAGCGCGGCCAACGCGCCACTTCGATCCTCGTCGGCCCGCTCGACCGCGCCGAGGATATCGCTGATCATGGCGCCCGTCTCACGAAGCGCAACATCATAATCGTTTCGGATTGGGACGCACTCCGCAGGAGGCGGATAGCTGTTGAAATCTTCATTCAGCTGACGCCAGTCGGCCCGAATCTTCTCCGCACTGTCGACCGTGTCCTTGACCGGACCCTTGATGTTCTGGTCCTCACCGGTCGCCGCTTCATCGAGAAGGCCCTGCAGCATCGGCATCGTGCCCCCGGCTTGAAGGGCGACGAGCATTTCCAGGGCCTGTCCCACCTGGCGCGAAGCCATATCGACCCGACGCTTTTCGATCCGTTCCAAATGTTCCAACCATTTGCGAACGTCGTCCGGCATGACCACTTTTTGGCCCACCGCCGGTAAGTTCGGCTGGGCTTGGCCCGTAACCGAAAGCGAATTTGGCCCTTGCTCCCCGGTGGCGGGCAAGGTCGACGGCCCCGTCCGACCGGTGGCCTGAAGATTGGGATCGAGCGTTTGCGAGGCGCCAAAGCGCAAGGCGCCCGTGGCCATCAAACCGCCCAGAAGAGCCAGCACTCCAAAGACGCCACAAGCCACGTAGACCCAGGCTTTGCCACGGCTTCCTGGCGCCGCCATGGCGGTTTGCCCCGCGGAGTAGGTGCCGTGGGACATTGCCGGCTGGGCCAGCATTTGGCCGCAATGCATGCAGAACCCGGCTCCATCGGGCAACGGTTTTCGGCATCGCGGGCAAACCATGGTTTCTTAGACGCCAGCGAGATCGTCAAGGTTTTTCGCTGCGCCCTTACAGTATCCAACACGTTGCCCTACAATGGAGTTCGATGCGCGTATTCCCCGTCGCATTCTTCGTTTCGATGGCCTCCTTGGCAGTGGCCGATGACGGCTGGTGGGTTGGCGTTGGCGGCGCTCAGGGGTTTGGCCGGCACCAGTCCATTCGAATGGTTAAGGAAGACGTCCGGGTCAATCTCCGAAACGCAAGCATTCGCGTCCATGCCACTTTCTGGTTTCGGAATGAGGGTCCCGCCGCAACCGTCCAGATGGGATTTCCCGAATCGCGAATGAACCAAGAAGATGGGGCGATTCGGGGCTTGGCGAGTTGGGTGGATGGCCGACGGGTTCGCGTTCGTCGCAAGTCACTTTCGGCCGACCGGGAAAACCGGGCTTACGAAGCGGTTTGGCTGAAATCGGTCCGGTTTGGCCGCGGCCAGCAACGTCGGGTCGTCGTGAGCTACACCACCGACTACTCCGGAAGCACCAGCGGAGACATTTCCTTCACCTACATTCTTCGCTCCGGCGCCTCGTGGAAGGGGCCCATCGGAGACTGCTCGGTAACCGTCGACTGGTCAAAGATGAAGGGCTCGAGCCGACCCTATCTCGAGTTCGCGGGATCAACGAGTGGGGTCAAACGCCCGGCCAAGGTGTCGTTCCCCAGAACCACTCAGCAGGTCATTCGAATGAAGAACTTCGAACCCGATTACGATCTTGTTTGGAGCATGATCGAGGGGTTTTGGCACTTCCGGGTGAATGGCAAACCCGCTTCTCTTCCTGGCTCGCCGGCGTGTTGGACGACGGGGTCGCGCCGGGACCTGCGGGTTCCCATTCCAATGTTGGGCCACCTGATTCCGGAATCGCTGGTCTGGCCCGGGATCGGGAGCAAATCCTACTCCCACCTTCAGGATCCCCCCCTCAAGCCCAAACGGATGCAGACGTGCATTGTGGAAAGGTCCGGGAGGCCGCTTGCCCTGGCTCGGCCCGCCAAGTGGCAACGCCAGCAGTTTCAAAACTGGGTCCCTTCGGTCTACTTGAAAGACCTGGTTCGAGGGCTCGGAGGAACCTACAAGTATGTCCCTCGTTTCGACCGCATCGACCTTTGGTTCCCTTCGCATCGCTGAAGAATTGCGCTCAAACTCGTCAATTCTCGCAAAAACCCGTGGGGACGACGCGTCGTCCTAAGCAAGAAGACTCCTACCAACGATTCCGTCGGATTCGGAGGAACTTGAGATGAGCGAGGACCCGAACGAACGCAATCCGCTTCGCGACTACTTCCGCGAGGCCGTCCACGACTCGATGAGCCGCCGGCTCGGCATGTCAGAAAGTGAGGATCTGGAGCTATATATGGCGGAACTGCTGACCCGGTTCATCCATGAGGAGAAGATCTTTGCCCTCCGCGATGCGCAGGGAAGGCGGGTCAAGTCCCTTCCGGATATGCTGGCCGAAGGCGATGTCCGCCTCAATGCCGACTCGTTTGAGCGTGAACGGGAAGTCCACCGGCACGTGGGCGATTTTCTTCTGTTCTGGTCGGGATTGTTCCCTGAGTTCCTCGATTCGGTTGGAGCTGCGACATCGGACGGCTTGATCGATGCGGTCCGGCAAGGATCGGAAAGCTACTACATCGTGAGTTCGTTCGACTACGCGCCGTACGATCACGAGGCCCCGATGTTTCGGCGTCTGAGCCGCGAGTTTGAGGCGTGCCGCACCGGGCTGGGTCTGGTCCGCGCGTCGCTCGAGGGCTTTCGCCGCGGCGGATTCGACGCCTAGGGAAAGTTCGCAGAAAGTCGAACGGAGATTGTAGAAGGCAGAGGGCAGTGGCCAGAAGGGTTGGGCTATTCCGTGATGCTGGGAGAGCGGCCCGGCTCTGCAAACAACTTCGATGTTCTCCGTTCTCCGTTCTTCGATCTGTCCTCTCCCCTGAGTCCTCTGCTAACATAACTCGGGAGTGGATGGGTGCTGGTGTGCCTCTCGGTCTTCAAAACCGATGTGCCTTCGATGAGGGGGCGGGTGGGTTCGATTCCTACACATTCCCGCCAATTCACGGCTGAAGCGAAGCTCGATGAGATTCGAGATCGGCCAGCGTGCAGAACTCGAGGCTAAACTCGTGAGTCGCCTCGAGGATCACAGCGGGAGCCGCCCCCGCCTCAAACGCCTCCTGCCAACGCGACGCGCAGAGACACCAACAGTCTCCCGGCATCAGGCCGGGGAAGCCGTAATCCGGCATCGGCGTTGAGAGGTCGTTTCCCGCCGCCTGAGAAAACGCAAGGAACGCCGCATCGGCAACGATGCAGACCGTATGCACGCCGCGATCCTCCGGACCGGTCTCGCAGCAGCCGGTGCGATAGAAGCCGGTGAGCGGGACCATCGAACAAGGGATCAGTTCTTCGCCAAGGACGTTGCGGGGCATCGGAAAGAGGATATTCCATCGACGATAGGAATGCGTACGGCGAGATAGATCTGTCCGATGAGAAACCCCCAACAATCAGGTACACCGGAGGCATGATTGCCTCCCGCCCCGATTTCGCCCGACTCATTCCTCGCCTCGACGGCCATCAGGGCGAGGACTTGGCCGTCCGATCGCCGATCGATGGATCGCCCTTGGCGAGCCTCCGAGAAGACAGCGCCGCGGACGTTGAAGCCAAGATCGCACGGTCGGTCGAGGCCTTTCGAATCTGGAAAGATGTTCCGGCTCCGCGCCGAGGCGAACTCGTCCGGATCTTCGGCCAAAAGCTCCGCGAACGTAAAGCCGAACTCGGCGCGCTCGTCACGCTCGAAAACGGCAAGATCGCGACCGAAGGGCTTGGCGAAGTCCAGGAAATGATTGACATCTGCGACTTCGCGGTGGGGCTCAGCCGGCAGCTCTACGGCCTGACGATTGCCAGCGAACGCCCCCACCACGTGATGCAGGAGAACTGGCTGCCGCTAGGGCCGGTCGGGGTGATCAGCGCGTTCAATTTTCCGGTGGCGGTTTGGGCGTGGAATGCGGCGCTGGCGTGGGTGTGCGGCGATTCGGTGCTCTGGAAGCCCAGCGAGAAGACTCCCCTTTGCGCCCTGGCCTGCCAAGCGATCTTTGATGAGGCGGCGGCGGAGTTCGGCAGCGCGCCCGAAGGTCTGAGCCAAGTCCTTTTGGGCGGAAGGCACGTTGCCGGAGAACGACTTGTCCAAGATCCGCGAATCCCCCTGGTCAGCGCCACCGGCAGCACCGCGATGGGCCGCGCGATTGCGCCGACGATCGCCCAACGGTTTGGCAAGATGATTTTGGAGCTGGGCGGCAACAACGCGATGATCGTTGCCCCAACGGCCGACCTGTGGGTGGCGCTCCCTTCCATCGTTTTCGGAGCGGTCGGCACGGCAGGCCAACGTTGCACCTCCACCCGAAGGCTGATCGTTCACGAATCGATCGTCGACGACCTCTTCGCCCGCCTCAAGGCCGCCTATGCCAGCCTCTCGCCGGCCAAAGTCGGCGATCCGCGCGAGGCGAGCACGTTGGTTGGCCCGCTCATTGGCCGGCAAAGTTATGAAGACTTCGCCAACGCGCTCGCCGAAGCCAAGAAAGACGCCGCCGAGGTATTCGGCGGTGAAAGGCTGTTTGCCGACCGCTGGCCCGACGCTTATTACGTCGCCCCCGCGATCGCCCGAATGCCTCGCATGACCCCGATCGTCACGCACGAGACGTTTGCGCCGTTACTCTACGTGCTTAGCTATCGCACGATCGAAGAAGCGGTGGCGCTGAACAATGCGGTTCCTCAAGGCTTAAGCTCGGCGATCATGACCGCCGATTTGCGCGAGGCCGAATACTTCAAGCGGCACGGAGACTGCGGCATCGCCAACGTCAACATCGGCACCAGCGGGGCTGAGATCGGAGGCGCTTTCGGCGGCGAGAAGGAAACCGGCGGCGGACGCGAGTCAGGATCCGATTCGTGGCGCCAATACATGCGGCGGCAGACGAGCACGAGCTACTTTGGGGCCGAGGCGCCGGCGTTGGCCCAGGGCGTCAGATTTGACGTGTAACGATGGCGCGTCCTGGCCGCCTCGGAGAGAAAGAACCCATTGGAGCGATCCGGGTCGGTTATCCCGTCACTAAAATCCGTCGCACCACCCTCTTGGCCACATCCGCCACGTAGTCGAACCAATCGTGGTCGTGGTCGTGCCCGTCGTGCGCGTCGTGGAGGGGGCCAAACGGCGTCCGCCCGCCTTCCAAGACGCCCGCCGAGGCTCCGGCCGTTGCGCCGGAGCGCATTTCCCGGGGCAACAACGTGGGGGCGCACGCCAAGGAATACGACATGATCGCGTGGTCGGTCGAGGATTGGACCAAATACTCCGGAATCGAGTGCTCGGGCCGGTCGTTTTGGGTGTGCCAAACGAAGCCGTAATCGGCCCTTCCCGCTTCGATGGTGTAGAAGCCGGGAATCCCGACCGCGTTGAAGGCTGCATGGTCGCTCGAGCCGCCGCGCGGCATCTGTTTCACAATCTGGAGCTTCTGAGGCAGGTCCGGAAAAGCCTCGTTCATCAAGTCGATCATCGGCTGGAACATCGGCACCTGGCTCTCGATCACCACGTGGCCGCCGTGGTAGTTCGTGCCGCCGTCATCGTTGAGCACCGCCGAGATCTTGGGCCACTCCGCCTTGTGTTTCTCCACATAGGCCCGCGATCCCAATAGGCCTTGCTCCTCTCCGGTCCATAGGATAAACCGGATCGTCCGCTTCGGCTTGGCGCCGCTCAGCATCAGCAGTCGGGCCGCTTCCATCGCCGAAACCGTTCCGGTGCCATTGTCGTTCGCCCCCAGCGAGCCCGGGCCATCCCAACTGTCGAGATGGGCGCAGACGATGACCATCTCGTCCGGCTTCTCGGTTCCGGGAATATCGGCGAAGACATTGTAGAGTTTGGTCGGCCCCTTCACGAACTGGTTGTCGATATCGAATTCGAGCGTCACGGTCTGGTTTAGCGAGAGGTAACCCTGCACCTTGTCGAAATCCGACTTGCGAATGCGGATCCGGCGTTCGGTCGGCAGTTTGTCCCACTCCAGCCCGGTGAAACGGCCCCCGGTGGTGACGGTTTCGCGGCCCGAGGAGCTGATCCGCCCGAGAATCCCCGCCTCGTTGAGCTTGCGGTCGAGCTCCGATTGGGCGCCGCCGCGGCCGCCGCCGGCCCGCTCCACCATCAGCCAAGCGCCTTTGAGCTTGCCCTTCATCGCCTCGAATTCGGCGTCGTCCTTCGGGGCATTCAGCGCGGGGCCTTTCATCGGCCCCGTCGTGCCGGGAGTCCAGGCGTCGGTGGTGAAGACCAAATCCGTCTCGTAGGGCTCGAGCATTTTGGCGCTCTGCCGCTTGCCTCGGTTGAACGAGACCGGCATCTCGCCCCATTCTTCGAGCTGGACGTTTTTGAGGCCGTACTCCTTAAACTTCTTCTCCGCCCATTGGCAGGCTCTGAGCGCATTGGCGGAGCCGGTGAGACGCGGCCCGATCTTGTGAGTCAGCTCGTTGAGCAGGTCCATCGCCCGGTTTTTGCCTTTGCCGGTGGCGAGGATCTTGTCGATCGCCGCCGGATCGGTCCCAGGGGGGTAGACATTGGTGGCAGCGGAAGCCGCGAGGGCGAAGGCCACGGTTGAAACGAAGCTGAAGGAACGAGGGTTCATGACATCAAATGATACGACAAGCTATGTCAAACCGATCCCGCCAATTCGGAATTTCAGCAATTGTCGCAAATATGATTGGTAACCTAGGGATTCGGAGGGTCGCCTCGCAAGTCGGGTTCAGACATAAGTCGATCAACTGGCTTGTCCGCTTGACCCTCGATAAGACCCAAAACTCTTCTATATCGCTTCTTAACCATCTCGCTTGTGGCTGACAAACTGCCTATCTTTTCAATTCTACGCGCTTCCGAATACAGGCCCCTAGATATGTAAGAATCGAATAGCTTGGCAGCTGCAAATTGATTTTTTGGGTCCCACTTTAGCACAAGCTCAAAATACTCCGGTCGCGAAGCCATGCCAATCGCGATACAGCTTTCTGTAAAGACGCTTGGATGGTGAAGTTTCTGCAAGGGCAGGAGAAGTGATTTAAGATTCCATTCCAAGCCCTGATCCCATCGCATGCGGTCCTCGGTCCTTTCTCGGCAGTATTCGGCTTGCCCAACTTGCGTCGCCCCTTTCTTCGCCAAGAGAATGCTCAGTTGAAGGAACATCTGTTCGTTTCCGTCTGGGTTTCTTTGGAATTCTCGCTGTAAGATTCCTTCAGCACTTGCAAAACGGCCCATTAGGATCTCGACATCGACAAGTCTATCCACTATGGCGGCTTCAGTGATTTGTGGTTGCTCTCGCATAACTCGCTTGGCGTACTCAGATGCAGATGACGTTTTTCCATTTCGCAACAAGTATGCTATGTAATCGAGAACCTTATTGGCTTGTTCCGTTTTTTTACGGCTCTCAGCCGAGGCAAAGGAGACTCTACCTTCAATCGTCTTGCCGGAGCCTTCGCCACTTTGCAAGGGAACCTGTCTCCTCTCGACAGCAACAACTGGCTTTGCCCAAGTGGATAAGTACGTATCGGCCCACGTTGGCCTATCCTGCATTGCGAATTCACAGTATCCAATCGCTGAAACAAGCATTAAGAGTGATGTCATAGGGTTCACCAGTCTGGGAAGGTGCTTGGATAGTCTGTGGCGCCGGAACTCCAGGCCGAACCGTCGTCTTGGTGAGTCCAAGGTCCGTTGGCCGCTGTACTGGCACAATGTCCTCTAGATGTCCAAGGCATCATTCGGATAGGGACGAAAGCGGAGTCGCCAGCAGCACTGTCTGGTGGTAAATACATAATGTAAAGCTTGAACTCAGCATCGTAGCTATAGGTAAACGAATATGGACCCAAGTTGTGTCTTCCCGGTGCGTCAAAGAATACACGCCGCGTCGTGCCGTTAGCTGTCGTCCAACTATTGTGAATAATCCTACATGGATATGGAAAGTCAGTATCAAGCCCTTCTATTGAATTAGGCGATCCGCCATTTATTATTTCGGTGCGATCCAAGATTTGAACATATCCCCAAGTTCCAGATGTTCCTGTTATGAACACAGGATCTGCCAGAGTGTCCACTTGAATGCAACCATAAGTCAGCGCTCCATCTTGTGGATCAGTGTAGGTAGCACCCCAAATCCAGAAAGCGTTCGGATAGGGATTCCCAGAAGTCCAGACCGTCATTTGTTCGGGTTATTGCCGGGATCACTACCACAAAGTAGCTTCATCAAACCAACGGAATGGCCAAGTTGATTGCGTACTGGACCCCTTACTTTCAAAGACTTGGTTAGTGCGACGGATTTCTGAGCCTGGGCCGAATAGTAAGTGCAGGTAATATTGGGTTCCGATGGAACCGCAAAGTGGCACGCGGGAAAATCGGAACTGTTAGGAGGTGTATAGAATGGGAAGTAAGTCGCCGAGTTGGGATCAACTGCATAGCCGTTGAAGGGACTGCCTGCCGTTGGAGAAGCCCAAGTGAAGGTATCGCTCTGTCCTGCTATACCGGAAGCGACTTGGGCCTTGAAGCGCTGCCCAACGGC
>CAYONY010000090.1:11869-12567 GCA_964405415.1 uncultured Fimbriimonadaceae bacterium
GTCACCGGCGACCAGTTCCAGCCGGTCATCACCGCGCTGCCCAACGGCAATTTCTCGATCTGTGCCAACGGTTCCGATGAAGTTCAGTGCAATAGGATAAATTGTCGCCTGGATGGACACGCCTCCGCCTGGTCCAGTAGTGGAGCTTGCCGTTGGCGTAAGGGTGATACTGAAGGTGTGGTCCTTCTTATCATTGATCCATGTCGATCTTGGTGTTGACCGGTCGGATTGCCAACCCGACATCGAGTTGAACTGAAAAATGTACGGATACAGTATCACCGACCAGGCGTCGGTGGGGTCGCCCAAGCCATTCGACGAGGCTACAGTGCCCATCACAGCGCTCGCCGACGCCAAAGACTGCACTTTGATCAGCGTGCCTTCGGGTTCGGTTCCTTGAGGACCATCCCAGGTAAAGGTAATGGTTACTGGCCCTTGACAGTTGCCAGCCCCCCCCCAACCGCCGCCGTACCAACCGTTGGAGGGTCCGTATGCCTGAGGTTGGCCTCCCGTAACCGTTGCGGTGCCGCCGCTGTAAGAGACACCGTATTGGTAACCAAGTAGGGTGGAGGGGGCCAAGAAAAGCCCCGTAAGCGCGACCCACACGCGAAGGCGATGAAGTTGTACCAAGGTTTTCCCCCGAAACTGAGCCTTAACGGCATTGTACAACAACTCTCTTCAAAATGTCAGGTTTCTCTTTG
>CAYONY010000091.1:0-12548 GCA_964405415.1 uncultured Fimbriimonadaceae bacterium
GGTCTGGATCCTCGTCCTCTTCGGGCTCGTTTGGACCCCGCTTAACAGCTACGTCTCGGCGCGAATGCACGGCCTGACCGGGCGCGGAGTCGCGTTCCCCTACCTAAGAGAAGGGGCGATCGTGGCGTCCGGCTATCGAAAGGTCGACATCTGGTATGCCCCGGTCCCCTTGGCCGACCAGGGGTGGGCCGCCCAACGCTTCCGCGAGGTCGAGCTGACCCAGACCAAGTTCACCAGCGTTCTCAAAGCGGAAGCGCTCATGTTCCCCCTCGTGCTGATTGCTAGCTTCGCATTTTGGGCCCTCTTTTGGAATGCGAACCCGGTCCCTTCCGGGCAGTTTCCTTATGCCCAGCGGTTCTGGCCGATGGATGCGACGATGCAAGCGGTGATGAATCAGATCAACGTGCCGCGCGACGGCGGCGAGGCAAGCTGGTTTATGAAGGCGATCAAACCCGATTACATCGCGTACGGAACGCTCGGCGGGCTGGCCGCGTTCGGCGTGTTTTCGCTACTCAAGCTGCCCGTCTTGTTCTTTTACGGCTTTGCCGGAGGGATCGGGCTCTTTCCCGCCAACACCCTTCCCCAACTCCTGGGTGCCTGGTACGGCAAGAAATACATGCGAACCAAGTACGGCGAGGAACAGTGGGCCCGCTATGCGCCCGTGCTCTTTGCCGGCTTTGCGTGCGGAACCGGGCTCGTGGCCATGGCAAGTATCTCGGTGGCGCTGATTGCGAAGGCGATATCGAGATTGCCGTATTAGGGTGAGGGAATAGAGATTGGCGACTGGCGGTCCGGATGGAGCGCGGGCGGCTCGCCCCGGCGAGAGCCGTAGCCATTTCCGACACCCCATGCACACCTCCCTCCTTACCGCGACATGCTGGAAGGTGAGAAGTGAGAGTCGACAATAGCCCTTTTGTGCGAAATCAAGAAGCCGAAAGGCTCAGCCTCCGCCGCTCGCCACGACTTCTTGAGCCTGCATCCGGAATTCGAGTCTCACTTCGTAAACTCGCGGCCACGGCAAGAAGATCTTGACCGACTCCAAATTGGAGAATTCGTATTGCTTCGAGCCGGCGAAAAACTTCCTCCCCGCAAACTGCTCGGCAAACGTTTTTTGCAGGCGACTCGCCATATCGCGCTGCACATAGCCGTTGACCACTTGAAAATCGTTGCCATATGTTTCTTCGCGGCTCCCGGTTGGCAAGGCGTCGATCAGCCGATAGGCTTGAGGCCGGGTGAATTTGTGATAGGCAAAATCATTCACAAATCGGTGAAGTAGAAACTCTTTCTGAGCCACTTCTCGTTCGAGATCGTTCGTTTGAAGCTTGCGCGCCAAAAGGTACACGTTGGCCGCCGGTATCGCCGTACCCATTGTATTGCCCGCCGTGTTCCAACCGGCATAGGAAAGCAGCCGCATCATGCGTCCGCTTTGCTGAAGCGTGGCGAAAAGCCGAGGGTCGGCGGTGCCGTCGCGGCCCAGATTGATATCGGAAACGGAAGCCGGAAAGCCCTGGTCCACCTCATCCGAAAGCTGCGCCAGAAACGCGCGAAAACTAGACGCGTTCGGATTCGGCACGTTCAAAAAGATCGTGAAGTCATACGCATCGCCGGGGCCGGCCGGCCGCGCCCCGCTGGCCACAATCTGGTCGCGCAACGACGCCTCGATTGTCTTCGATTCATACTCGGCGACCTTTTTGCGAATGACGGGGTCGGAATAGACCACCCGCACTTTGGGCATCCACTCCGCCGCCCGCAAAAGGGCGCGACTGACCAACACGTTTGCCAGTTGGTCGATCCCCTCGCAAAAATAAACGCGTCCGGCAATGTTGCTCTCTTCGGCGAGCCGCTTGAGCCGGGTCGTTTCGTCGATGTGAGGTCCGCTCGGCTTGGCATCGTCTTGGCCGAGCACCAGGTAGTCCAGCAGGCCGCGCGCCGTCATCGCAATCAAGTCCCGCTGCAGGTCATGATCGCGCGCGCGCGCCGCCTCATATCGGCGGATCTCCTGAGCGGGGGCTTTCCCGGCCAGTTCGGTCAAGCGCTGAAGGTCAACTTTCGCCTTGGTCCGCGCATAACGGTCTTTGTATTCGGCGTACCGCCCCACCGCGATCCGCCAAGATCGGCTTGCCTTGGTCGAGGTCGGATAGAGCCGCATGATCGCGGAGAAGCCGTAGAACTTGGTCTTTCCCGCGGCTTTCCGAATCTGCGCTAAGCGCCCCAGCCGCTCCCGCGCCTTCGCCAGGGGCACATCGGGCACCCGGCTCGCAATCAGGCCGCCATAGACGAGCATGTCGGTGCTCGCCACCACCGCATCGACCGAGGCAAAGTCTTGTTGGGAAAGCCAATCGAGGACCGCATCCGGGTTCCCTGGGTTGGTATATCGGCCGAGAATATCGTAGGGCGGCATCAGCACCTCCGCCCCCGCCAGGCGGCCGACCATCTGGGCGAACTGCCCCGCCGCCGGCCGGCTGTCCAAGGGGATCAGCAAAATGCGGTACGCGTGAGCCAACGAGACGCTGCCGAACGCGGCCAGAACGGCAACCCAACGCCTCATTCCCTGCAACTTACCCGGCATCCTTCCAAGAGACGTCGCAGCGACCCACGGAAGCGCGCTCTTTCCCCTGCGTTCATCAGCCGTTGTAGAGCACCCGTTTGACCACCTGGATCGTCGCCGCCGCATCGCCGGTCGCTTGGGCCCTCGCCAACTCATCGCGGCGGGCATAGATCATCAGCGCCTTCTTCATGCAATTGGCAAAGAACTCGCGAGAAAGCGCCATCGAAACCACTTGTTCGGTCCGGTACGTGAACTGGTCTTCCCCAAACCACCCCGCATAGCCGGTGTCGATCGCCGCATAGCAGAATTCCGCCAACCGCCAGATGTCGTCGGTGCCCGCAATGCGGTCCTCATCGTTGCTGTTGAACTTGGCCCCGTTGATGTGAAAGTTTGCGATGGGCACCCCGATCGTTTTCAAGAAGTAAAGCGACTCGGCCGGCGTGTTGCCCGCCATCTGTTCGTGGCCGTAGTCGATCGCCACCCCCATCGCGGTGCGGCCCAGATTGCGGTTCACTTCCAGGCACACGCACGCCGCCTTGGCGACCGTATTCGTGAGCATATTCCCTTCGCGCGGTTCTTTCTGCTTGGGCTCGGTACCGAACGCCAACCCGCGCCGGCCGCAATGCTCGGCAAACTCCGTGCAGGCCTCGATGAACCACGTCAGCCGTTGGCCATAGTCGACCTCGAAGTGGTAGTCCCAGCCATCCGAGCCGGGCCACAGCCCGCAGCTCACGCAGCCCACTTCTTCGGCGATCTCGATGCCCAGGTTGATCTGGTCGCGCGCCATCTTCCGCACTCCAGGGTCCGGATGCGTTACCCCGCCGAACTTGTATTTCGGATCGGTCCAGGTATTGAAGTTCATGTTGGTCGGTTTCACCCCGTGGGCTTGAAGCGCCGCGCAAACATCCGCCACGATCGCCGGGTCTTTGGCGCCATGCCGATCGATGAACACCATGTCGTGGAACTCGATCCCGGCGATCCCCGCCTGAGCCACCCTTCCGATCTGGGGCAAAATGCCGTCGCGAAAACTCGGATCGTTCGAGTTGTAGCCAACCGGGCAAAAACGGTCGAAGAACTCGCCGGCGCACCAGTGGCCGGCGGCAAAACGGATGTCGAATTCGGCAAAAAGCCGGTCGACCCGTTCGCCTTCCAGATAGCCGGAAAAATCGGAGTCGAGCTTGGCGAGAGTGGCAGCGTTCAAGTTCATGGGCTTGCGAAGATTCTAACCGGTTCTTCGGGGGCGGGCGGCCCGCTCCGATCCCGTACTTACTTCGCCCGGGCAAAGGCTACCGTTTCGGCTTCCAATTGCACGGCCGCCTGCCCCAGGCGGATCAGCTCCAGCAGGGCAAGGAACCACAGCACGACGTCGGTCCGCGTAAAGGGCGGACGTATCAGCGT
Organism: uncultured Fimbriimonadaceae bacterium; assembly: GCA_964405415.1. Classification (GTDB taxonomy): domain Bacteria; phylum Armatimonadota; class Fimbriimonadia; order Fimbriimonadales; family Fimbriimonadaceae; genus CAYONY01. The sequence continues at coordinate 3,947 of CAYONY010000091.1, forward strand.
TTCCAAGGTCTGGAACTCTTTGGTCAGGGCGCTCAGCACGAGCCCCATTTGCTCGGAAAGCGAGCGGCGCGGCTTCGCCGGCACGTCCATCGGGTCGGGATGGGCTTTTCGAAGCAGCGACTCAAAGGCCCGGGCCAAATCGGCCGCCGTAACCGAACCCAATTGAAGCGGGACTTCGTAGGGGTCGGGCCCGGATTCGGCGGGCCGAAAGAAACGCCGCGATCGCTCATCATGGAAACGCCGAAGCGTCTCGATCGCCAAATCGAACTCATAGACGGTCGGCGCGAGCAACTCCAGCGGCCCTTCGGTCTCCTCGGGCTCCGGCTCAGGAGTCGGCAACAGCGCCCAGGCCTTGCGCTCCAAGAGGTAGGAGAGCGCGGCGAGCGCCGCCGCCGCCTCATCGAGGTCGGCCAGTTCGGATTCGATGAGGTAGTTGAAGTACGCCTCGCAGATCGGGAAGAGGGGGACGTCGAGCAAGTCCACCTTCCGTTCGCGGACGCACGCGAAAAGCATCGCCAGCGAACCGGAAAACTTGGGCGAATCGACGTGGATGGGGGCGGGGGCGATCACGCCGGTAGGCGAGATCGCTTCGAGGGTGTGGTCCTTGGTCTTGCGCCGCATTTGGGGGTGCCATGGAGTGCGCGAAGCTTGCTTCGCGCTTTAACTTCGAGGAAGCTTGCTTCCGAGGGCGCGCCGAGCAAGCTCGGCGGAACGAAAGCGCGAAGCAAGCTTCGCGCACTCCAAAATCTGGAGGCGTCGGTCGGAATCGAACCGACGAATGAGGGTTTTGCAGACCCTTCCCTTAGCCACTTGGGTACGACGCCAGCGAACCAAGAGGATACCCGTCAACCTCGCCGCGACTAGGCCCAGGTTGACCTCACTTCATCCGAACGCGTACAATCTCTCCGGCCCCTTCCCCTTGCTTTCGCTCCACCCTGGGCAATGCCGCCCGAGCCTGAGCCGGAAGACAGGCCGACCTATGAAAGACGAACCCGACTAGGCTCCGCCGTTCGAAAACGGCGGACCGGATCAAAACGCAGTAGTCAGAACGCAGAAGGCAGACGGATCCGCACTGCCCGCTGCCAACTGCTGACTGCCAACCGAACAGGAGGCTGCCGCAATGCGAACGGATGAAGAGACCCTTGTCGACCGTCTGCGCTCCCTTGCCAAAGTGGCGAGCCCCGAAGTCGTTCGCGAAGCCCTGGATTCCCTGCGTCCCGAAGACCTTGCCGAGGCCCTGACGCGCCTCGAAGTCGAAGAAGGACTGCCTATCCTCCAGAACCTCGACAGCGAGTTGGGGGCGGATGTGCTGGTGGAACTCCCCACCGAAACCGCCCGGCGATTTCTGGCCGAACTTCCCGACGAAACTGTCGCCCTCTACCTCGACGTGCTTCCGATGGACGATGCCCTCGATCTTCGCGAGGAGCTGCCGCCAGAGCGTTTCGAAGCGCTGCTTGAGATCATTCCCCCCGAGGACGCCCAAGAGATTCGGCGCCTCATGAGCTACCCCGAGAATTCGGCCGGCTCACTGATGACCGAAGCGTTTTTCGCCGCCCGGCCCGACCACCCCATGGTCGAAATCTTCGGCGATATCCGCCGCGCCGAGGAAGGAAAGTACGAAACCGTCAACGACATCTACGTCCTCGACGAATCACGGCATTTGCTCGGCGTCTTTAGCCTCCGCCAGGCGATTCGAGCCGATCTCAAAGACGAAGCCAAAGACGTGATGAACGCCGATGTCATTACCTGTTCGGCGTGGGACGAGGCCGAGGATGTCGCGCGCCAAATCTCCCGGTACGGCTTCTACGCGATGCCCGTGCTCGACTACCGCGGGCGCATGTTGGGCATCTTCACCGTCGACGATGCCCAAACCATTCTTCGCGAAGCCGATACCGAAGACGTGCTCAAGCTCGGTGGCGTCGCCGGCGATGCGGAAGCCTATCTATCGCTCAACGTCTGGCAACTGGTCAAGCGCCGGCTCCCCTGGCTGCTCATCCTGTTCGTTGCCGAAACCTTCACGGGCTCAGTGCTGCGGTGGTACAACCCGACCAGCGACCAGATCGGCCGCGGCACCAGCCCGGTCGAGCTCTATGCCCGGCTGAGCCTCTTTCTTCCCCTGCTCATTGGGGCCGGGGGCAACAGCGGCTCCCAAGTGACCACCACCATCACGCGCGCCCTCGGCATCGGCGAAGTCCGCCCCGGCGACGTCTGGGCGATCTTCCGGCGGGAGTTTGTCACCGCCCTCGCCATCGGCGCCTGTCTGGGGTTCCTGGGATTTGTCCGCGCGTTGCTCGGCTGGCAGGAAACCCTTCCGGTCGCCACGGTCGTCGGCATCGCTTTGCCCGCGATCGTGATCTGGGCCACCTCGATCGGGAGCATGCTCCCGCTCGCCGCCAAACGCATCGGCGTCGATCCGGCGGTCATGAGCGCGCCGTTTATCACGACGTTCGTCGATGCGACCGGGCTGATCATCTATTTCGAGATCGCGCGGCGGCTGCTTCCCTACAGCTTCTAGGCGGCGCCCGACGTCCATACCGATAACGATGTACGAGCCCCGCCACGCACGACCGCTCACCCGTCGAGCTTTTGGCCGCCGCTTGGCCCATCATCTCGGGTTGGCGGCCGGCGTCGTGGCGACGGCGCTCGGCATCGGCGTCGTGGGCTACCACAGCCTGGTGGGGCTAAGCTGGATCGACTCGCTTCTCAACGCCTCGATGATCTTAGGCGGGATGGGGCCGGTCGACCCGATTACGACTGACGCCGGCAAAATCTTCGCCAGCTTCTACGCCTTGTTTTCCGGGCTTGCGTTTATCGGCATCTCCGCCCTGCTCTTCGCCCCGTTTTTCCATCGGCTCCTCCATCGTTTCCACTGGGAGCAGGATTCCGACGACCCGGCTTGAATTGAGATTGCACCTGCTTTCGGGGAGGAAGCTATGACGATTTCGCTCATCGCGGCAATGGCGCCGCTCCTGGCCCCGGGCTCTTTCGAGCCCCATCGTTCGCAAGTCAATGCCGTGCCCGCGGTCGTCGTCGTGGTCTCGCGCGCGAATGGATTGCGGATGGCCGAGTTCACCCTTCCCGAGGGCAAGGTCACCGTCTACCTTCCTCAGGACCTCTCCGCCGGCGATACGATTTCCGGAACCGTCGTCGCCGAGCCTTCGGGCTCGAACGACGCGCAGAAATCGGCCAACCAAGGCGTCTTGGAAGGCTTCGTCGTCGAGGTGAACGAGCCCCCAATCCGCCAATCCGGAGGCCAAAAAACCTGGGCCTTGCCCCGCTTGGCCCAGTACTTCGGCGCCACCGTCATCCTGCGCGGCCCGAGCGGGCGGGTTCACCAAGCCCCCCCGATCCGCGTCGAGCCGAAGCCACGCGTTGAACCGGAGCAAACCGTCCTTCCGAAGTCCGCGGTGATCGGGCGGCCGCTGTCCTTACCCGGGCCGTTTGACGGAGACTTTGCCAACACCTCCCTCAAGACGGGCTCTCAAACCGTCCGTCCCCTTGCCGAATCGCCCCGGGGCGCCGTGTTCGGACCGGTTTCCGCCCTTGGCAACCAGCCGATCGCGGTCACCGAAAACGGCCAAACCACTTCGGGCGAATGCCACTTCGTGACCTTCAATCTGGCCGTTGGCGATCAGGTCATCCGGACCGGCCAAAGCACCAATGCGACGATCCGGGTGGGCGGCCTTCGGGGACGGAAAGATCCCCTGACGTGCTTCCTTTTCAATCACGACCCCCGTATCGTCCGGCTCGAAGGCGGCGAAGTGGTCCCACTCGTCATCCGCCCGAGCGACGTCGGCGATGACGGCTCCTATCGTCGCAGCATCCGCGTCACCGCGACCGGAGTCGGCACCTACCGCCTCTCGCTGGAATTCCCCGCCGGCGGCGTTCCGCCGACTCAACTTACGCCTTCGGTGACGCCCCCGAGAGACGATCCGGAAGACCGGGCGATGCCGTTCGATATCGCGCTCGCCAATGTTCCCTCCCGAATCAGCGGCAATCGGCCCATCACGTTTTCCTATCGCAACCTCAATCCCAAGAATCCCGCGGTGGCCGCGATCTTTGCCGTTCGTGCCGAGCCGAACGGTTCATGGCAGACGATTCCCACGACCGGAAACCAGGCGGTCTGGACGCGTTCAGGGCAAGCGGGCGGGCTCTACACCGTACGCATTGAAGCGGTGGACGGGTACCAGCAGACCTCCGCCGACCAGGCCACGTTCGAAATCGACAATCCGGAGGGCTCGCGGGCGGGCCGGCCCAGCTTTGGCAACCGGAGCTTCCAAAACGAGTTCAACCGCCTTTCCGCCAACTTGATCAGCTATTCGGCCGCCGGCGACCCGCATCGCCGCCGTGCCCAAGGGCATCGCGAAGAGGCCGATCGCCTGCGCGGCGAGGCCCGCAAAAAGGAGCAGGAGGCGTACGACGAATGGGAAGCCGCCGAAGCCAAACGCCGCGAAGCGGCGGCGCTGGCCGCCCATGATCGGCGCATTGAAAACGCCATCGAGGCCATCGAAGGCCCGATCGCGGAGATCCTGAAGCGGATAGCCGAACTGAAAGGCGCCTTGGCTGGAAAGGGCGATCCGGCCCAGATCGCGCAGGCCGCCGCCGACGCGCAAAAGGCGGCCGACGACTGCAAGGCCGATTGCGATAAGAAAAAGGCGGAACGCGAACAGCTCGAGAAGGACATTGCCGCCCTCGAAAAAGAGCTCGAAGACCTTGCCAAGGACGTGGAGGCCCTGTTCAAAGGCGACGGCTGGAGCGGCAAGGCGACGTTCGACAAGGCGGCGGGCATCGTGAGATGGGGGTTCATCCGCGACGATGCCGGCGAAATCGGCAACAACATGAACCCGAAGACGATCCAAGCCGACAACCTTCGGAAAAAGAAGAACAAGCTTCAAAAAGACCTCAAAAAGAAAAAGGAGGACTTGGAACGGGCCAAAGAGGACGAAAAGAACTGCCAGAAGCACTGCGAGGAGATGCAGAAAAAGGCCGACGAGGCCAAAAAAGCTCAGGAGCAATCGAACGAGCAGGCCGCTCAGGAAGCCAAATTGGCCGGCCTCCAAGAGCAGCTCCGCGTGCAGATGGAGAAGCTCAAGGACTATTTGGACAAACATCCCGACATCGATCCGAGCCTCAAAAAAGAGCTCGAAGATTTGATGAAGCAGATGCCGGTTGACCCGGACAAATGGGAGGAATTCCTTAAGAAGGTCAAGGCCGCGCTCGAGAAAAAGAAGGCCGCCGAAGCCCAGGCCGCCGAAGACGCCAAGACCCACGATGCAAAGGGCGACGCGGCCGCCGAAGAAGCCAAAGCCAAGCGCGACGAAGCGGCCGCCCAAGAAGCCGCCGCTGCCGAAGCGGAAGAAGATGCGCGAGATGCCGAAGCCGAAGCGCGCCGCCAAGAGGCCGAGGCCGCCGAAAACGCCCGGAAAGCCAAGAAAGCGGAAGAAGAGCGGGCGATGGCCCAGATGCGCGACTGCTTCGAGCAATTCCGTAAGTGGATCGAAGACAACATCGCCAAAGGCACCCTCGACGAGGAGTCGAAGGACAAACTCGCCAAGTGGCTCGAGGACAATGCGAGCAAGATCGCCGATCTCGGCGGGATTCTCGGCAACGGGGCCGGCAGCGCGTTGGGCGGCCTGGCCAAGGGCAAAGGAGCGGGCGCCTCCGGCGCGGGAGCCCTGGCCGAAGGCTTCATCAACCTGGCGGCGACGATCTTCTATTGGTGGGCCGAGGCCGAACTCCGAGAGGCCTGTGTGAGGCTGGGCAAGCAGGTCGACGAGGTGACCAAGCAACGAATCGCGGCGGAACTGATTGGCGACAAAAAACCATGCGGGGTGATTCACCCGATGCGAGACCAAAGCCAGTCCTGGTTCTACTTCCGAAAGGGCAACAAGCTGCTGCTCTTCAAAAAATCGCGAGCCGGCGGCTTGGAGTTTAAGGGCGAAATGGAGGGCTAATCGTCTACGCTTCGTCCAAAGGCCTCTCTTTGGTGTAGAGTCATCCGCGATGCTCGCCGCCCTTATCGCCGCCGTCGTCGTCCTGCCCCAACAGGGCATCCAGACTCCGCTCAAGCCGCCGCTGACCCCGGAGGAGGAGATCGCCCGCTTTCACTCTCGTCGCAAGGGAACGCACACCGACGTTCGCCTTGCCGGGTTTGAGCGACGCCTTCAAATGGAGGCCCAATCCGACTTCAGCAAGCTCGTATGGCGGAGCGTCGGCTCCGAGCACCATGGAGGCCGCGCCCTGCGCATTCTGAGCCCCAAAGACAAACCCGATACGCTTTTCGTCGCCTATGCGACCGGCGGCCTGTGGCGAACGGACGACCATGGCATCACCTGGACGCCCCTCTTCGACCGGGAAAGCGCCTTCGGCATCGGCGACTTCGCGGTTAGCCGCGATGGGCAAACCCTTTGGATCGGCAGCGGGGAGGCCAACAGCCAGCGCACGAGCTATCAGGGAACCGGCGTTTTTAAGTCCATTGATGGTGGACAAACATGGACGAATACCGGACTCCACGACTCGAACCACATCGGCAAGATCGCCGTCCATCCCCGCGACCCGAACGTCGTCTACGTCGCCGCGTTGGGTCATCTTTACTCCGACAACGACGAACGCGGCGTGTTCAAAACCGCCGACGGCGGCAAGACCTGGCAACATGTGCTCAAGATCGATGACCGAACGGGCGTCGTCGACCTCGTGCTCGACCCGCGCAACCCCGATGTCGTCTACGCAAGCGCTTGGGAGCGGGAACGCCGAGCTTGGGATTTTCGCGATTCGGGCCGGGCCACCGCCGTTTATAAGACCACGAACGGCGGCCGAAATTGGACGAAACTGGAGGGTGGCCTCCCGACCGGGCAGGTCGGACGCATCGGCCTGGCGGTCGCCGAATCCAAGCCGGACACCCTTTATGCCTTTATCGACAACTGGAATCCCGACCCCGAGGAACAGTGGGAAGACGAAGCGACGCCCTCGAAAACCCTCACCTTCAAACGCTTCCGCTATCTGAACGAAGAACAGTTCGGCCAACTCACCCGCGCCCAACTTCAAGGCTTCGTTAACCGCTACTTTCCCCCCTCAACCAACCCGGACGACTTAGTCAAAGGAGTAAAGGAGGGCAAACTCAAAATGCCCGACCTCGTCGCAATGATGGAGAAGCGCGATCCGGACGTGATGCGGATGGCTCGGGTCGAACACGAAGTCTATCGCAGCGACGACGCCGGGAAGACGTGGAAACGGACCCACGCGTATCGCTTCGGCAACCATGGCGGCTACTACTGGGGCAAAGTTCGCGTCAATCCGCGCGATCCGGAAGAGCTTTTTACGCTCGGCGTGCTCGCGCTTCGGTCGAAGGATGGCGGCAAAACTTGGAAACGCGAAGGCCAGGGCGTCCATGTGGACTTCCACGATCTTTGGTATGACCCCGCCAAGCCGGGCCATATCGTTTTCGGATGCGATGGCGGCGTTTACGAGTCGGGCGATGACGGCAAGACCTGGCGGCACCTCAACAACGTGCCGGTGGGCCAATACACCACGATCGCGGTGGACTTGAAGGTCCCCTACAACATTTACGGCGGGCTCCAAGATAACGGAACCCAAAAGGGGCCAAGCACCTACGTGCCCGGGCGCTCGCCGATCACGCAATGGTCAAGCGTGGGCGGCGGCGATGGAAGCTGGGTGGCGATCGATCCTCGAGAAGGCGGCGATCTCATCTATATCGCCAGCCAATTCGGCTCCCACAGCGCCTTCAACCAAAAAACCGGCGAGCGATGGGGCGCCCGCGCTCCCGATAAGCCGGGCGAGGACGAGCTTCGCTACAACTGGGTCTCGCCGCTCATTATCTCGGCCCATCACCCCGATATCCTCTATCTAGGGTCTCAAAAGGTGCACCGATCGTTCAACCAGGGCCGGACGTGGCAGGACATCAGCCCCGACCTCACCAAGAACCGCAAGCCGATCGGCGATGTGCCGTTTTCGACGATGAAGGCGCTCGACGAGAGCCCGTTGAAGTTTGGGCTGATCTATGCCGGCGCCGACGATGGCAACGTCAAGATGACCCCCGACGGCGGCAACACCTGGATCGATATCCCCACGCCCGAGCCCGACAAGTGGGTGAGCCGACTGGTCGCCAGTCGGTGGGACGAGAACACCGTCTATTGCACGCAGAGCGGCTTTCGCGACGACGATTACAAACCCTACGTGTGGATGTCCACGAATCGGGGCAAAACCTGGTTTTCCATCGCGGGCAACCTTCCCGAAGGCTTCGTCAACGTGATTCGCGAAGACCCGGTTCGGCGCGACATTCTCTACCTCGGCACCGGGCTCGGCGTGTTCGTCACGTTCGACGGCGGCAAAGTGTGGGAACCGCTGGCGGGCGGACTTCCGCGCGTCCCGGTGCACGATCTGGTGGTCCACCCCCGCGACCACGATCTCGTCATCGGCACTCACGGCCGCAGCGTCTGGATCCTGAACGCACGTCCGCTCCATGGCCTCACGCCGGAAATTCGGGCCAAGGGCGCCCACGTCTTCCCGGTTGCCGACCTCACGTCGAGCCTTCAGTGGCCCTTCAACCGCCGAGCGAACTGGGACGCAACCCCGCTGGAACATC
>CAYONY010000092.1:0-12421 GCA_964405415.1 uncultured Fimbriimonadaceae bacterium
GAGGGCGGCTGCTACGCCAAGTGCATCAAGCTCAGCCAGGAAGGCGAACCCCAGATTTGGAATGCGATCCGCTTTGGCTCGGTGCTGGAAAACGTCGTGCTTAACCCGGACCGCACGCCGAACTACGATGACGGCTCGATCACCGAGAACACGCGCTGCGCCTATCCGGTCGATTACATCGAAAACGCGGTTCATCCGAGCATGGGGGGGCACCCCAAAAACATTTGCTTCCTCACGTGCGACGCGTACGGGGTGCTGCCGCCGATCAGCCGGCTCAGTCCGGAGCAGGCGATGTACCACTTCCTCAACGGCTACACCGCCAAAGTGGCCGGTACCGAAGCCGGCGTCACGGAGCCTTCTGCCACGTTCTCGACGTGCTTTGGCGCCCCGTTTCTTCCGCTCCGACCCAAGGTTTATGCCGAGCTGCTCGGCAAGAAGATCGAACGCCACGACGCCAAAGTGTGGCTCATCAATACCGGCTGGACCGGCGGCCCGTTCGGTATCGGCTCGCGCATGAAGCTGGCCTACACCCGGGCCATGATTCGCGCCGCGATGTCGGGACAGTTGGAGAACGTCGGATACGAAACCGACCCCGTCTTTGGGCTGAAGGTTCCCAAAACGTGTCCGGACGTGCCCTTCGAAATCCTGATGCCGCGCAACACGTGGTCCGATGCGGCGGCTTACGACGCCAAAGCCAAGCAGCTCTTCGACATGTTCGAGGAGAATTTCAAGAGATTCGCGTAGGGCTCGGCGCCTTCAGCCCTTGAGCCAGCCTTGCCAAAGGGCGACCAGGATCGCCGAGCCCACGGCGACGCGGTACACCACGAACGCGATCACCCCGTGACGTTTGAAGAATTGCAGCAGGAACGCGATCGCCAGATAGCCAGTTACGAACGAAACCCCGTTGGCCACCCAAACTGCGGTTTGGTCCGGCCCGAGCAGCACGTCCCGATGCTTGTAGAGGCTGTAGGCCCCCGCCGCCAAAATGCTCGGCACGCTGAGCAGGAACGAAAAGCGAGCCGCATCTTCGCGGGCAAAGCCGAGCAGAAGCGCGCCGGAGATCGTGGAACCGCTTCGACTGACGCCCGGGATGAGCGCCAGCGCCTGGAAGAGCCCCACGACAAGCCCATCCACCCACAAAACCGATCCCTCTCGGCGATCTTTGCGGCCGGCACGATCGGCCAATCCCATGCCGATCCCCACGAGAATCAGGGCCGTTCCGATCACCGCCAAGGACCGAAGCTTGGTTTCGATCGCCTCCTGAAACGCCAGGCCGCATACGACGATTGGAATCGAGCCGATCAAAACGGCCCAGCCCAGCCTGGCCTCCGCGGAGTTCCGCTCGCCACCGGGCACAAGGCTTTGCGCCCAGCCTCGAAGAGCCCGCGTCAAGTCACGTGCGAAAAAGAGCACGATCGCCAAAAGCGTTCCAAGCTGAATGGCGGCGGTAAAGGGCGCCCCGGGGTCCTTCCAACCCAGAAGCTCGGGAACCAGCCGAATGTGAGCGGTGCTCGAGACCGGAAGAAACTCGGTGAGGCCCTGGATCAGGCCCAGAACGATCGCTTCGACTAGCCCCACATCGGCTCCGATGAGGTCTCGACCCCTAACGATTTGAGAATCACCGAACGGACGCGGGCGGCCGCGTGCCCATCACCGTAGGGACTGGCGGTCTGAGCCATCCGGGCGTGCGCGTCCGCATCGTTCAACAGCCGGTCGGCTTCCGAGAAGATGGCCGCATCGTCGGTGCCGACCAGTTTGGCGGTCCCGACTTCGACGCCTTCCGGCCGTTCGGTGGTCTCCCGAAGGACAAGAACGGGTACGCCAAAGGCGGGGGCCTCCTCTTGAACGCCGCCCGAATCGGTAAGGATGAGGGTGCTGCGCTGCATCAGCTTGACGAAGCGGCCGTAATCGGGCGGCTCAATGAGATGGATCCGCGGATGGCCCCCAAGGACGCGCTGCAGCACGTCGCGCACTTGGGGGTTCTTGTGCATGGGAACCACCAGGTCGCACTCCGCGTGGGCTTCGACCAGGCGCCGGGCGGCAGCGGCGATTCGGCGTTGAGGTTCGCCCCAGTTTTCGCGGCGATGGGTGGTGAGCAGAAGCACGCGCCCGGCTTCCGGCAGCCAATCTTGAGGTTCGCGGTCGGCGATGTAGAGCACGGCATCGATGCCCGTATTGCCAGTCACGAAGACGGCATCGGTGGGTTTGCCTTCATTCGCCAGGTTTTTTGCGGCCCACTTCGTCGGCGCAAAGTGATGGGTCGCGACCAATCCGGCGGCCCGTCGGTTGAATTCCTCGGGAAAGGGATTCTCGATCGTCTCCGTGCGGAGCCCCGCCTCGACATGGCCAAACGGGATGCGGCGATAGAACGCGGCGAGGCTTGCGCAAAACGTGCTTGTGGTGTCGCCTTGGGCAATCACATAGTCGGGCGAGGTCTCTTCGAACGCGGATTCCAGTCCGGCAAGCGCTTTGACGGTAACGCCGGCCAACGTTTGGCCGTGGCGCATGATCGCAAGGTCCCGGTCCGCCTGGAGCGCAAACGCCGAAAGGGCCTGATCGAGCATCTCCCGATGCTGGCCCGTGGAGATCAAAACGGTCTCGACTTCGTCGGCATGGCGATGAAGCTCCCGAACGACGGGCGCCATTTTGATTGCGTCCGGACGCGTGCCGACCACGCAGGCGATCCTGGGCCTACCCATACACCCTCACAACGATCACGAGCGTGACGCAAAGCACAATCGCGATGGAATACAGAACCCAGACGGCCTGCCGTTGCGAGAGGCCCCGATCGAGAAGCTGATGGTGAATATGGCGCTTGTCGGCCTGGGTGATCGGAACACCACTCAGCTTTCGACGGATCATCACTTGCGCCGCATCGAACAGTGGGACCCCGAAAACGAGAACCGGTACGATAATCGCCACGGCAGCGGCGGTCTTGAGGGCGCCCACGATGCTGAGGCTGGCCAAGACGAAGCCAAGGAGCTGGGCGCCGCCCGTACCCATGATGATGCGGGCCGGATTGTAGTTGTGCTTCAGGAAGCCGAGCGACGTGCCCGCCAACGCGGCGGCGATCAGCGCGACGCGAGGCTGGCCCTCATAGGTGGCGATGATCGAAAGCGTCGCCCCCGTGATCGCCGCGATTCCCGCCGCCAAGCCGTCGATGCCGTCGATGGTGTCCATGGTTTTGGTCACCACAAAGATGTAAAACGCGGTGAGCGGAATCGCCCAAATGCCAAATGGCACCCACGCCCCATCCGAACTGAAGATGGGCCACGAGATGCCCGAGATTTGGACGGTCGTGTGCACTTCGCGACTGTCGAAGAACTGGATCGCCACTCCGGCAGCCAGCAGCACCCCAAGCTGGATCTTGGCGCTGAATTGGTGAAGGTCATCCAATGCGCCCGCCACCACCACGACCCCGCCAATTCCCAAGATTCCCACCAAGTAAAGTGGAAAGGGAGCGTGGGGGTACGCAAAGGGCAGAACCGAAGCGAGCGCGATCAACAGCCCCCCGTAAATCGCGATTCCCCCCCACCGCGGCAACGGCACTTTGTGGACGCGACGGTCATCTCGGTTCGGATCGTCCACCGCGCCAAACCGAAAGGCGAGCCGGCGTACGATGGGGGTTAAGACCAGACTGGCCACGAGAGCGACCCCCATGGCAAGAAGCGGGTACCGAAACCCCTCGAGCAGCTTGCCTCCGGTTTCGGCCACGAGCGGCGCGGGCTCCATCTAAACCCCAAGCTCCACCGGCTCCACAACACCACCCTTATAGCGCCGCAGGTCCATCCGCGACTCCCGGAACAGTTCGAGCGAAAACTCGTCCGGATAATCGCCCTCGTAGATCACGCGGACGATGCCGGCATTAATCAACATCTTGGCGCACATATTGCAAGGCTGGGCGGTGACGTAGACGCTGGCGCCTTCGCAGGGGACACCGATCATCGCGGCCTGGAGCAGGGCATTTTGCTCCGCATGGAGCGATCGAATGCAGTGCCCGGCCCGCATGCAGCCATTGGGCCAGTCGTTTTCAGGCCCGTCGGTTGGACAGTGGGCCAGCCCACGCGGCGCTCCGTTATAGCCTGTAGCGAGGATGCGCTTGTCGCGAACGATCAGGGCTCCAACTTGGCGTCGCGGGCAAGTCGCCCGGGTGGCGACCAGATGCGCGATGTCCATAAAGTAAGTGTCCCAACTGGGACGGGCATCCATTGGCTTAGGATTATGGCCCTTGCCGGCACCGCATTGGCGCAAAAAAGAGACCGCAAGCGATTCCGCTTGCGGCCTTTGATGGCAGCCGTACGGCTCAGCGGTTTTTCATGAACTTGAGGTCGAGCCCATCCACATCGCCATCCCGATCCATGTCGGCGATGGGGTTATAGCCTTCGGGCAGGTTCTGGAAGCTGGGCGCGTACCGATTGAGAAGGTAGACGTCAACTTTGTTCACGATGCCGTCAAAGTTTAGATCGCCCTTCATGTAGATGCCGACGTAGCCGGGCGCCCACACGTCGTTAAACGCGCCGCCATCGGAGGCTCGAACAAAGACGAACCATTTGCCAAGCCCCATGCCGACCGTGTTGACGAAGACGCTTCCGCTATTGCCGGGCAGGCTTTGATAGCCGTCGATCGGAATGTTCGTCGCGCCGAAGACGCGATTGCGATCCATAAAGAGCGAGGCAAACTTCGGATCGCCTTCCGGATCGGTGCCATTCCAGGCCACCGGGAAAGGCTCCATCGACCGTTCGACCCAAACGCCGGGAGCGGCGGGCTGGGTGACCGTGATGTTCGGAGGCAAGTTGCCGCCGGGTTCGATTTCCAAGGTGTAGTTGGGGTTGTCGTTCGTGCTTCCCTTGATGACATGGATGTAATAGGTCCCGGCGGCGAGCCCGCTCAAACTAATGTATTCGTAGTTGTAGGACCCGTTCGATTCCTTCAAGACGGTCCCCGCCGAGTTCAACAGGCGCATGTTGATGTTTCCGGTGCGGAGATAGGGAGACATCACCTTCACGTAGTCGGCCGCCGTGGTCGCATGGAGCTTGACCCGATAGTAATCGTTGTCGTCGTCCATGGACAGGTTTTCGATGACCCGGTTCTTGAGCACCAGACCGAGATTCGGGCTGTTTGCGGCGCCTTCGGGCCGGCCGTTGGTTATCGTCATCGAGTCGTTGTTTTCGTAGGCATCGGGCACCGTGGCCGGCGGCGGGCCAATGGCCACCAAAACGCGCGAGATGTTGTTGGTTTCGTCGGCCTCGAGCACCAGGTTGTCGGGGTCGATTTCGCCTTCCAGCCAATAAGTTCCGTTCGGAACGGCGGGCGGATTGTTGTTGGCGCCCGCGCCGATAAAGATGTATTGGCCGCTTAGCGACGAACTGTAGATATCCGCGCGGCCGGGGCGCAGACCCTGAATTTGGCCGCACGACCCATATGACGGCGGCGTGTTGTACCCGTTCAGCGTGGAATCCCACGTGTCGAGCTCGAGAATGCAGAAGCTGGTCTTGGCGCCCGTTCGAAGCACCGGGCCTACGCCGCCATTGGGCAGCCTTTCGCGGAGTCGGAAAACCGTCCAGTCTTCAAAGTGGATGTGGCCGTGCGACGCGTGATAAACGAACCAGCCCGCTTCGCGATCATAAAACGACCCATCGTCCCGATAGACGCGCTGATAGACGCGCTGCTGGGAGCCAATCACTTCGCCGCCCCGAAGCTCCAATCGCCCCGGACCACGGTTGATCGACACCGTCGACATGCGAATCGCCGGCGCGTTGGGCGGGTCTTCGCCGGATTGGGTCGTGCCCACATAGGCATCCGCCAAACGAGCCTCCCAAAGGCCCGCATCGGGAGGCGTATCCAGGGCAAAAGTCGTCGATGAAGCCGCAAATAGCAAAGCCGAAAGCATGCTCAACACCCCACAAACGTTTCGCGGGGCCGACCCCGCATCGTTGCCCATCATTGTAGCCGCAATTTGGGCGATCGGCAAAGGAAATCGGGCGTATCGGGCTCGGTATGCTCGCCGACATGCCCGATGTCGCCTTCGACCGCTACTATGCGCACGCAGAAATCACCGCTCAACTGGAGGCCTACGCTCGCGAGTATCCGCACGTTTTTGCCTTCGAATCGATCGGGCGCTCGCATGAAGGCCGGGAGATTTGGCTGGCCACCCTCACCCATCAAGCGACCGGCCCCGCCTCGGAAAAGCCCGCCTTTTGGTGCGACGGCAACATCCATGCGTCCGAACTGAGCGCCTCGACCGCCGTTCTCAACCTTATTCACAAGCTTTGCACCCGCTACGGGATCGATGAAACGATCACGCGAGCCCTCGACAGCCGGGCGTTCTACCTCGTTCCGCGGCTGAACCCGGATGGCGCCGAGTGGTCGCTAGAGTCGCCGCCGCGGATCATCCGGTCAAGCACGCGGCCCTATCCCTACGACGAAGACGATCTCTACGGCATGGAACGCCAGGATCTGGATGGCGACGGACGCATCTTAAGCATTCGGCTCAAAGACGCGAACGGACCCTGGAAGATCTGCGAAGAGGAGCCAAGGCTGCTCGTACGCCGCCTGCCCGGCGAATCCGGTGGAACCTACTATCGGCTGCTCCCCGAGGGTCTTCTTCATAACTGGGACGGCATGACGTTGGAATTGCGCCGCATCAAAGAGGGCCTGGACCTCAACCGCAACTTCCCCCAGGGCTGGCGGGTCGAATCCGAGCAGCGCGGCGCCGGCCCGTTCCCAACGAGCGAACCCGAGATCCACGCAGCGGTGGCGGCCATCTGCGCTCGCCCCAACATTTGTGGTGCGATCTGCTTCCACACCTTCAGCGGCGTCCATATTCGGCCTTCGGCGCTCAAGCCGGATGATGACCTGCCGCCGGAGGACGTGTGGGTCTACAAGTCGCTTGGCGAGAAGGGGCTCGAGATGACCGGATACCCCGGCATTAGCAATTTCCACGAGTTCAAATACCACCCCAAAGAGGTCATCACCGGCACCTTCGATGAGTGGATGTACGAGCACCGGGGGGTCTTTGCCTGGACCACCGAAATCTGGTCACCCCAGCGCCAAGCCGGCATCACGGACTACAAATACATCGATTGGTTCCGTGAGCACCCCGTCGCCCACGACATCCAGATGCTGCGATGGTCCGATGAAAAGCTCGAGGGCAAAGGCCATATCGATTGGTATGCCTTCGAGCATCCCCAATTGGGCGCCGTCGAAATCGGAGGTTGGGACAGCACGTACGCGTTTCGCAACCCGCCGCCTCAGTTCCTAGAAGCGGAGGTCTCGCCCCTGGGCGATTGGGCGGTCTGGCAAGCGCTCTGCAGCCCCAAGATCGAGCTTCGGGAAGTGCGAAGCGAAACGCCGGACGAAGCCGAAGGTGAACTCCGGCGCATTCGATTTGCCGTGCAAAACACCGGCTGGCTGCCGACCGCGGTCACCAAGTTGGGCGAGCAGAAGAAGCTCTGCCGAGGGGTCCTCGGTGAGATCGAGCGCGAAGGCGAGGCGTCCGGCCGGCCGGGGATGCCGACGCCGCCATGGCTGGTTTCGGGCAAGCTGCGACAGGAAGCGGGGCAGCTTGCCGGGTGGAGCCACGTCGCGGCGAGCGGCTTCGGATGGCATGCCGACCCGACCGATGACGTCGCGGTTTTTGAGTGGGTGGTGCGCCCCGGTAGCTATCGGCTTGTCGCGCGCCATGATCGGGCCGGGGTCGTTCGAACGAAGGTCGAGGTGTAGTTTCGGGCGATTTTTGTAGCGAATGGCCGCCAAACCGCGTAAAGTTTCGTGAGGGCAGGAATATGGAAGGGTATCGATTGATCGGCGAGGAAACCGCCTCCAAGCTTCGGATGACCCCCGAGGAGGCCGAAGCGGTGGCCCAGTTGTGGGCCGTGCAGAATCGCCTGACGTTCCCCGGGTCGCCGTTGCCGAACACCATCCCGCCCGGCCTTGTCATCCCACCCGAAGACGTTCGCGCTTACTTGCGCGAGCTTCGCGGCGAAACCAAGCGCCGCTTTCGTCCGGCGCGGTCGCTGGGCGCCGATGTGCGGCTTGCAATCATCGGGGCGGCCGTTCTCGTCATGGCCGCCGTGGGGCTGACGATGATGTTCAATTCGAACCGTCCATTTCGGGTCGGCCGGCCCACGGCGAGGGCAATTCACCAAACAACGGTCGGCAATATGAGCCGAACCGAATACCGCTTCCCGAATTTTGACTATTGGCTGCCGGTATGGTCTTCGGCGCCGGTCCGGTACATATTTGCGCGGGGGAATTACTCATTTGAACCGATGGGCGAGCCCATCCCCGCCCGTCTCGACAACGTGCGCACCGCCCTTCGATCCGTGATCGGCGGGCCGCTGGCTTCAAACAGCTCGGTGCCCACCCGTCCGCTCAATGAAGAGGCCGTCCGGCGAGCCTTCGAATCCAGGCCCCAACGCAGCGACCCATGGGGCTCCTCGTCGGGAGGGTTTGGAATGTCGCCTCTCATTCAGTGGGAGACGGTTTATGCCGCCTATGGCGGCCAGGTCGTTCAGGCCTGGGTGCCCTACGCCCGCGTTTCGGATCGAGCGCTGCGGCTTGCCGTCGAAAAAGAGCAGGAGCGCGTGCTCGCCGAATTGGCGGAAAGTGCGCTCACCCTTGCCGACCCGGCGATGCCGGCCGAAGCGCCGACGCCCACTCCCTCCGCGCGCTGATCGGTCTGGACTTGGCCCCCGGCCTTTTCGGCGGCTATGACCCGACGCAACAGCTCGCTGCCGTTCCCGGCGTGCCACCGCCAGACCACCACGAGGTCGCGGGCAGGGTCGATCCAAATCGTATTCGAGCCAAAGCCCACCGCCGCAAAGGCCCCTTCCGAAAGCGCCGGCCACTGGCGCTTTCCCGTATTGAGCCACCAAAGCATCCCGTAATCGTCCTTTCTCGGGCTTGGCTTGGTCGCCACCGTGACCCAATCCGAAGATACGATCGCCCGATCCCCCCACTTGCCGTTTCTCAAAAAGAGAAGCCCAAACCGCGCTTGGTCGCGGGCCGAGATCCAGAGGCCGCCGCCCCACCGTGTCCCCCCGGTGACCGACTGGACTTTCTTGCCATCGATCTCGACCCAAGAGTTGTCGTAGCCAGAGTAGCGCCACGTATCGCTTGCCCCGATCGGGTCCATCACCTCGGTTTTGAGAACCTCGGCCAAGCCCCGGCCAAACACCCGGAGCAAGGAAAGCGCGAGCCGATTGATGCGGACATCGTTGTATTCATAGAATTCGCCCGGAGCTTTAAGAGCCCGGGGCGGGCGGCGTCCGGAACCGAATTCGGTCTCGCCTTCGAACGTGTGGGGCTTGTCCCAGAGCGTGCCTTCCCATTCGCTGGATTGCCACAGGTGGTGCGCCCACGTCACTTGGGTGTTTTGAATGGAATCGTAGCCGCCGTCCTTGACCAGCTTCCCAACCGGCTCGTCAACGCTGGAGATCAGTTTCCGGTCGACGGCAATCCCGGCAAGCGTCGACAGAAAGCTCTTCGCGGCCGAATAGGTCGGCTCGGCCGCCGACGTGTCGCCCCACTCCGCCACGATTCGGCCGCCTTTGAGAATCAAGCCGTTGGTGCCGCCGCGCAACTTGGGCAGCGGCCCTAAGACCCGGCCGAACGTTGCGACTTGGTTCGAAAAATCGCGCGGATGGCTGCTTTCGTGGGTCTTGGCGTAATCGACCGCCTCGGCCAGCATGGCGGCGTCAAACCCGGCTTTTTCAGGAGCGACACGCTCCCAATCGCTGGATTTAGTTGGGACGTAGCCTTGCGGCTGCGCAAGCGTGGAAACAAAAAGGAGCCCGACGGTTAGGGAATGGCGCGAACATGCCGAGTTGCGTGGCATGCGGCGATTATGCCCGTCGGGACTCCTTTCGGTTGGCGGCCAAGGCAGAAGCGGTCTGCCGCTTTCCTGAATCCTTAGTCGCCGCACCCGGCAATTTGGCTAGGATGACCTTCGGATTCCGACCCCTGGACGGGCGCCGGTCATCCGTCCCGACTCCAGCACCGGCACTCCGTTGACCAGAACGTGGACCATCCCGACCGAAAACGCCTTCGAATCGGCGGTCGTCGCCCGATCGGCGATCGTTTTGGGATCGAACACCACGAGGTCGGCGACCTTTCCGGGTCGGATGAGCCCCCGATCCTTCAAGCCAAATCGGTGGGCGGGGAGCAAGGTCGCCTTTTGGATTGCCTGTTCCAGCTTCAGGACGCCCAGTTCGCGAACGTAGCGGCCGAGAATGCGGGGAAACGTGCCCGCGCCGCGGGGGTGCGAGCCGCCGTGCGATCCGTCACTGCAAAACATCACGTTTGGATCGCGAAAGAAGTTCGCCAGATCGCTCTCCTGCATCGAGGTACAGACGATGCTTTCGGACTCCTTCGAACCGGGCGCGCGGGTCTTGCGCACGATCTCCTGGATGATGGCGACGGCATCTTGGCCGCTTGACTGGGCAATCTGGGCAAGCGTTTTGCCTTCCCAAGCGGGGTCTGGGGTGTATCGCGTAAGAAGCACGTTCTGGGGGCCGCCGACATCTTCGAGCGCCTTGACCCAAATGTCGCGGTTTTCCCAGTTGCGATCGTTGGTGAGCACGACGATCGTGGACTGCCAATAGAGGTACGGATAGACGTCGGCAGTGAGGTCTTGGCCCTGCCGACGGGCCATTCGAATCCATTCGAGCACCTTCGCCGATTGGCCCCATTTGGCGGCGACGGCGAGTTTGATGTGGCTGATCTGGGCCGGGAGTTTGGCCTCTTTCGCGACCAGTCGGAGTTCTTCGAGCGCCTGCAACATGCCGTGGGTGCCGTCCTCTCGAATGTGGCTGATGTACATCCCGCGGGATCGGGCCGCCACTTTGGCCAATTCGATCACTTCGACCGAATTCGAATAGTAGCCGGGGTCATATTCGAGTCCGGAGGAGAGCCCGAGTGCTCCGTCTTTCATGGCCTGGTCGAGCAGGGCTTTCATCTGGTCGAGTTCGAGATCTTTGGCGATGCGTTTGTAGTCTTCGCCCATGACCTTCGTCCGCAGCGAGCCGTGGCCGGCGAAGGTCGCGAAATGGATCGTGGGCCGGGCGGCCTCGACCTCTTTGAAGAAGTCGGCGATGGGGATCGTGGAGCCGCCATCCTGGCCGACGATGGCGGTGGTGATGCCCTGGCGGACTTGGCTTTCCAAGAGCGGGCTGTCCTTCATGGCGCCGTTGGTGTGGGAATGCGCATCGATAAAGCCGGGCGCGACGACAAGGCCGGTGGCGTCGAGGACCTTTTCACCGGGTTCGGGTTTGAGTCGGCCGATCTGCAGGACGGAAGCTCCCCGGATGCGGACGTCGGCAAGCCGGGCGGGCGCACCGGTCCCATCCACCACGAGGCCTCCGGAAATGAGAAGGGTCTCGGGGGCGCGCTGAAATCCGATGAGGGTGGCGACGAGGATGAGAAGCGCCACGAGCCGGAGTCGCATGCCTCAAGCTACCCGACCAGGAAGTCGGCGGTTCCAATCGGGAGTTCCGCGCGTTCGATGTGTCGGAGCACAATCGGGTGGTAGGGGAAGACGCGATGCGCCAGAAAAGCGGTGTGCCCGTCGCGGTCCTGCCCTTCGCCGATGAGGGTGACGTAAGGCGAGCAGACGATCGCATGGCCATCACGGCGATAGACCGCGTCGAAGCAGGTGACGTTCAGCAGTCCGGTTTCATCTTCAAGGTCGAAGAACACGACGCGCTTGCCGCTTGGGGTGGGAGGAAAACGCAGCCGGATCGGGTTGCCGACGACGATGGCCTTGCGTCGGTTGGGCAGACGCTTTGCCTCGGCGGCGGATATTCCGCCTTTGGCGCCAATGCGCTCGCGCTCAAAGGCCATCAGGTGCCGTTCGACATCCAATCCCAAGTACTTGCGCTCGAGAATGGCGCGTTCGAGCTCTGAGAAATCCGCAAGGCGCATATCGAGTTCGGGCTCGGGCAATTCGATGCCGAGGGCGTTCTCCCCCAGGCTCGCTTCGGCGAAGCTCTGAGCCTGAGGAATCGCCCAAAGCATCGCGCGGCGGTTCGGGGCAAGCGAATCGAGCGCGCCGCTCAAGATGAGCGCTTCGAGCTCATTTCGCGAAGGCCGGACCGCGGCGACAAAGTGGAAGAAGCTGCGATATCTGCGCTTTGGGATTTCGGATTGCGGACTGCGGATCGCAAGCGCGGCCATCGCATTGGACCCCTTGGACGACATGGACAGATTGGACGAATTGATCCCATCCGTCCGATCCGCCTCGTACGCCGGATCCGTGCGATCCGTCCGATCGCCCATTCCCCCGCAATCCGCGATCCTCTGGGCGGTTTCTTCAGAAAGCCCATGCACCTGCATCCAGCCCACCCGGATCGCCGCATTCGGAAGGACGATCTTGGGATCCATCGGCGAAAGCAAATCCTCGACGCCGAATTCGCTGCCGCTG
>CAYONY010000093.1:0-12283 GCA_964405415.1 uncultured Fimbriimonadaceae bacterium
GGGTGGAATGGGACACGATGATGTTCTTTTACGGGGTCATCCTGTGCGTTGGCGCGCTGGGGGCGCTTGGATTTCTCGATGCGGCGGCCCAGGCAACGTACGGCGCGTGGGGGCCAACGTCCGCCAATATCGTGGTTGGCGTCGCTTCCGCCATTTTCGATAACATCCCCCTCATGGCGGCGATTCTCACCGTTTCCCCGGACATGAGCCACGCCCAATGGCTTCTGATTACGTTGACGGCGGGCGTGGGCGGCTCCCTGCTTTCGGTTGGCAGTGCCGCCGGCGTCGCCTTAATGGGGCAGGCCAAAGGGGTTTACACGTTCGGAGCCCACTTAAAGTGGACTTGGGCAATCGCCCTGGGCTACGCAGCCGCGATCGGCGTCCACCTGATTCTTAACGTCCGCTGAGGCCCCGCTTGCGTTGAGCCAAGGCTTTGAGCCATAATCTCGCTTCCCCTCCACTGGAGCGGTTTGCGTTGCGAGGTCCCCGAGATGGCCAAGAAATCCGAAGCCCGAGAAATTATCCGCCTGGTCTGCACCGAGGACGGCAAAAACTACTATACGACGACCAAGAACAAGCGCAACACCACCGAGCGCTTGGAGCTGAACAAGTACAACCCGAACCTTCGCAAGGTCACGCTCCACCGAGAAAAGAAGTAACCCTCCCCACCGGCTGACGGCTCCCGGCTGACGGCCAACGAAAAGGAAAAAGAGAAATGCCTCTCCCGAAAAGACGCCACAGCCATCAGCGCACTGCCCTGCGCCGCACGCATTACACCGCTGAGATGCCGGAGATTACGCCGAACAAGCAGGTGGGCGGCGAAGCCTTCCGCTTGAACCACAATGCGTCGCCCGACGGCTATTACAAGGGCCGGCGGCTGCCCGGCTTCAAAGACAAGAGCTAACCGTCGCCGGTTTTGGCCGGCGGTGCTTCATCGGGACTCGGCGGGTCGGCCGGCTCTCTTTCTTCGCGAGCCGGTTTTGGCGCGGAATCCTCATTGCGCGGCGTCCGGCGACGCGGGGCTCGGCGGCGATTGACCGGCGTCGAGCTAATCTTTACTTCCGGATCGCCGGTGATCTTGGGCGCTTCACTCGGCTCGCCGGATGGCGAAGAATTGGCAGTTGAAAGCTTGGCCTCCGCCCGACCTTTGGCGGCGATGCGAGGGCCGATCAGAAAGAAGCCGATGGCGGCCAATCCCACCGGAATGACCAGCCATTTCACCAAGAACCGGGCGATTGCGCCGCTTTGGTTCGCCATCATCATCGGATTTTAGCAGAGGGGTCCGCCACTTGACAGGAATCGCCGGCTCCATCGCGAACTCTGCGACGAGGTCCCCATGTTATCTTTGGTCGCCAGCCTTTCGCTTCTCTCCCTTGCGCCGGTGGAAAAAGTGGATGTTCGGTCTCTTTTGAAAGAGATGCCGGACCTGGTTCGGCTTACCCGACGCACCCAGCCTAGCTACACCGCCGCTCAAGCCAGTAGCTACGATCGTGCCTCGAAGAGCCCCGGCAACGAAGCGTGGTTTGCCAATGGCGACGCCGGGAAGTTCCTACGTGAGGAATCTGAACCGGGGCGGCGAGAGTATGTGATGGCCGACCTTCGGGGGCCAGGCGCGATCGTTCGCATTTGGTCAGCCAACCCCATCGGCACCATCCGTTTCTATATCGATGGCGAACCGGAGGCCCGGTTTGGCTGGAAAATGGCGGAGCTCCTGGGTGGCAAAGTTCCCGAGTTTCCGTCATCGGTTTCGTATTTCTCGGCCCGAGGGGCCAACCTTTATTTCCCGATTCCCTATCAGAAGTCGATCAAGGTCACGGTTGACGATTCGATGGGAGAGGGCGTCAAGGGCCTGTACTACCACGTCGGGTACCGAACGTATGCCCCGGCAACTCCGGTTGAGAGCCTCACCCCGGAAAGCTTGGCCGCCGTCCGACCTGAGGTTCAGCGAATTGCCAAGTCCCTTGCCGGACCCTTTCCGTTTGCGGGCCCTCCGGGAACGCTTCGCGAATCCCACACTTTTGCACCATTGATCTACGATCAGGTCGCCTACCAACGAGGTGGCGAAGGCGCGATTTACGGCATGCGGGTTCGGGTTCGGCCCCATGATCCCATTCCGGACGATGCACCTTGGGACGATCCGCGCCAACTGCATATGGCCCTCCGAGGACTTCACCTGATTGGCGAATTCGACGATGAGCGGACGATCGACGTCCCTTTGGCCGACTTTTTTGGGGCCGCGGGCGGCGCCCGAGCCTATGCGACCCAGCCGATCCAGATCGATGAAGACGGATGGATGACCAGCCGGTTCGTGATGCCTCATGCCCGGTCGGCCCGACTCACTTTGCGCCAGGTCCGGGGCCCGCGCCTCGACGTCGAATTCGAAATCCTGAGGGGGCCTTACCGCTTCGGCCCCGACAGTTACCATTTCCATGCCCAATGGCTGGCCGACCGCCTCTACACCCGTCCAATGAGGGATATGGATTTCCTCACCGCGAAAGGCGAAGGCAATTTCGTGGGGGTCAGCCTCCACGTCGCCAACCCCACCGGAGCGTGGTGGGGCGAAGGTGATGAGAAGATCTTTGTCGATAACGAGGCGTTTCCCAGCACCTTTGGAACGGGAACCGAGGACTACTTCGGCTACGCCTGGTGCGATCCGACCCCGTTCACCCGCGCCTTCCACGCCCAGCCTCGTTGCGATGGGCCGGGAAACCGGGGCCACACCAACGTGATGCGCTGGCAGACTTTTGACGCCATCCCGTTCCGTAGCGCCTTCAAGTTTCAGATCGAACTGTGGCATTGGGCCGAGGTAACCGTCGATTACGATCGCGTCGTCTATTGGTATGCCCCTTCAGGTTCGACGGGACCGGCTCGCATTGATCCGGCAGCCCTGTTTTTGACCCACATTCCCGGACCCGAACCGGTAAAGGGTGCGCTTGAGGGAGAGACGGCGAAGATTGTCGCCAAAACCGGCGGCGAAACGGAGTTTCAGGATTTTGGCGAGCTCTCGCGAGGCAAGCAGCTCTGGTGGCGGGACGCCAAGCCGGGCGAAAAGCTCGTGCTCGAGTTCGACGTTCCTGAAGACGGCGACTACGAAGTGAGCGGAAACTTCTGCCATGCCCGCGACTACGGCATTCACAAGATTTCGATCGGCGGCGTCACCCTGCAAAGCGGCATCGACTTCTATTCAGCCGCACTTGAGTGGCGCATCGTCAAATTGGGCGTGGCCAAGCTGAAAAAGGGCAAGGCACGATTCGAAGTGGAGAGCGTCGGGCACCAAACCGCAGCGATTCCACGCAATATGTTCGGGCTCGATTACGTGATGCTCAAGAGGATTTAGGAACGCCGTTTCCGGTCCCGACTTAGCTTTTGTTCCGGATGTGCAGCAATTCGCCGTCCTGAACCACGTAGTCCTTGCCCTCTAACCGCATCTTGCCCGCCGAATAGGCGGCGTCCAACGAGCCATGCGCCGTGTAATCGGCAAAGCTCACCACTTCCGCCCGAATAAACCCTTTGGCGATATCGGTATGAATGGTCCCCGCCGCCTTCACCGCGTTCGACCCCCTTCGCAGCGCCCATGCCCGTGTTTCGTTTTCGCCGGCGGTAAAGAAGGTGATCAATCCCATCGCCTCGTAGACCGCTCGAATCATTCGCGCGCTCGCCGGCTCGGTCAATCCCATGCTCGCCAGGAACTCAGGCTGGTCTGCCGCGTCAAGCTGGGCAATCTCGCTTTCCACCGTGGCGCAGACCGCAAAGGCGGGCGTACCCGCAAGGCCATAGTGTTCGATGAGGGTTTGAATGTCCTTCGAAGGCGATCCCGCTTGGCTCTCCGGCACGTTCACGGCCGCGACCATCGGTTTGGCGCTTAAGAATTGATAGTTGCGCACGATCGCTTGCTCGCCTTCATCAAACTCCATGGCGCGAAGCGCGCGTCCCTCTTCAAGCGGACCGCGAATCTTTTCAAAGAGCTGCTTTTCGAGGTAATCCGCCGACCCCGGCGTTCGAACCGTCATCGACTTTTGAAGGCGCTCCAACCGGTTTTCGACGATCTGCAGGTCCGCCAAAACGAGTTCAACATCAACGGCGTCGGCATCGCGGAACGGATCGATCGAGGTGGCATACGGCGCGAGTGGCGAATCGAACGCCCGAATGACGTGCAACAGGACGTCGGCTTTCTTCGCCGCATCCAGAAAGCGCAGGCTAAAGAGCTTGCCCGAACTCTGGATGTCTTCGATGTCGTCGTGCAGGATCACGGTCGCCGGCGTGATTTTCTTGGGTTTGACCTGAGCGACGATCGCGTCAAAGCGAGGGTCCGGTACGGGCACCGCCGACACCTCGCCCCGCCCATGGCCATGCGATACCGCTTGAAACAGGGTCGTTTTGCCTGCACTTTGAAATCCGATCAGTCCAACATCCATGCGTTCACTTGCCGCCCGATGGGGCGAATTCGACCTTTACCGGCCGTTTGGGAAGCTGCCCAGGCAGAATCCAAAAGAGGTAGATCGTGGCGGCCAGCACCAACAGCGCCAGCCACGGCAGCCCGCCCGTTCGTTTCCTTCGGCCCGGCTCGCGCCCTGGCTCCGGGCTGCCCATAGGCCCAAAGTATAGCCGCCGTGGCCCCTGATGTGGAATAGACCCCTTAGTGACCCCGCCCGTCGCCCCCATGTCGCTGCTTCAAACCGGCTTGTGGCTCTACCACGATGCAGACCAGCGCGCATTGGCGGGGGCGGCCGCGCTCACCTCGGAAAATCCGGACGCGATGATCGACGGCGTGGTCGCGCTTCAGATGGCCTCCCGGACCTCCCAAATCGCCGCCAAAGTCGTTCAAACCGCTCAGGAGATCGACGATGCCGTACTCGACATGTTCGTCTGAACGGCGCAAACTCGTTCGGGAAGCGAACGGTTTCTTTGGGTAACCTTCCCCGCCATGCGCAAGGCCGAAGAGGGGGCCCTTTCCGAAGCGATCACCAGCCAAGCGGCGGTGCTTTCCGAGCTTGTCGCCGCCTACCTTGACCGCTCGCTTCGACGGTCCGGCCTAAGCATGGGGGCGTTCGAGCTGCTCAGCGCGGTCAAAGCGTCGCCGGCCTCTCGCCAAGCCGAGCTTTCCGCTCGATTGGGCATAACCCCCTCCTCCCTCTGCGAAGCGGTTCAGGCGGCCGTCGCCAAAGGCTTCCTCGAGCAAGAGGGCCACCCCGACGATCGCCGCGCGAAGCGGCTGCGGCTGACGCGCAAAGGCGGCAGAGTCTTGGACGACGCCATCAAGACCCTCCAGGAAGCGGAAGCGGCGGCTACCGCCGGGCTTGCCGAAGCGGCGTTGGTGCGCGCGCTCGAAACGCTCCGCCAAGCTTCGCGAAACCTCAAGAAAAACCTGGCCGAAAGTTAGTGGAAAAAACTCTTGGCGTCCCCGGCAGAATTGCCGTATGCTAAAGATCGATCCGGCGGCATCGGCCGGGTCAGGCGGCAATGGGATGAGGCCGATTGAGGATAGGGTGGACCTGGTGTTCTGGCAGGCTTTGCGCTGCGTCGAGTACCGTCTTCCGCGCCAGAGCGAGCTCCGACGCCCCGGATTTCTGTTGGCCCTCGGCCTTCGTTATGGGCTGATGGGGGCCGCCGCCGCCCACCATCTCATCCTTACCGCGACGGAAGCCGAGGCCGAAGATCTTGGCGAATGCTTCCGAACATGGCCGAGCATGGTCGAGGACCATTTGCGCTACGAGGTCCGGCACCGATTGCCCTTTGCCACCTCAGATGCGATGCCGATGCTTCTGGGCCGGCTCGCCAAGCGCCCGCTTCAGATCCATCTTTCTCAGCACCCGGAATTGGTGCCGGTGCGTCGCTGCCTTGAGATCGTCGTTGAGGAGTACACCAAGGAGCATGAAGGTGCGTTGGCCGCCGATTGGCCCTTCTTCCTTCGCAATCGGGCCAGGCGACTTTTTGAGGATGCCAGCCGCCAATCGCTCGGCTTCGCGCTCCGATTTTACGAACGGCGAGAATGCGGCATCGAAGAAGTCCCGGAGATCGCCCTGATCGGCGACTGATCGACTCTTGGCACCTTTTCGACATCGATTTTCGTCCTTCGGTCAAGGTTGGCGGCAGGATCCATGCTACGAATCGTGGGCGTTCAACGGTGCGAGCGCGCCGAACAGGAGTTCCTGCTCCTGCAAAATCAGGGCTCGCTTCGCGTAGTCCTGCGCGGCCATGTCGTTATGGCGGACCGGGCGCTCCAACTCGCCGAACTTCGCGAGGCTTGCCATCTGTTTGTCGAGGACGAATCGATTCATCCCGGCCTCTATGTCTTGCTCAGCACGGGCAGCGGCATTTCCCATTGGGGCCGCACCAAGGACGGCGCGCACGTCTTTCATGCCTACGCCGGGCGCACGTCGCCTCTCTGGCAAGGATGCGAAGGTCCAATCCACGTGCTCAGTCCTTGCCACACGTATTGCGAACGCCCGGAATCCCTCCTTCTTCGTTAGGTAGCCTCGTGGCCTCATGGACGAGGGGCACATCGGCGTCGACGAAAGTGGCAAGGGCGATTACTTTGGCCCGCTTGTGATTGCCGCATGCTATGTCGGCCCCGAGCATCTCGCGGAGTTGGAGGGGGTGCGCGATTCGAAAAAACTGACTGACCCGATGGCGCTTAAGCTGTCCGTCGCGATCATGCGCACATGCCCTTATGAGATCATCTCGATCGGCCCTTCGAAATATAACGAACTCTACGGGACGATGCGCAATCTCAACCGGCTCTTGGCATGGGGCCACGCCCGCGCGATCGAGGAAGTGCTCAACAAGCAGCCCGCGCGACGGGTGATTTCCGACCAATTCGCCGATCCCGCCTATCTCAAGAGCCGGCTCTTCGATCGTGGCAAGTCGGTCATCCTGGAGTCGATGGTTCGCGCCGAAAGCGACATCGCGGTGGCCGCGGCCTCGGTGTTGGCCCGAGCCGAGTTCTTGAGGCGGTTAAAGCGGCTCGGCGAGGAGTTTGCGATCGACCTTCCGAAGGGAGCGAGTGCCCAGGTGGTCGAGGCGGCCAAACGGTTCGTCAGCAAGCATGGCGCGGACGCGCTGGGCAAAGTGGCCAAGCTTCACTTCAAAACGACGCAAAACGTACTGGGCGGATAGACGGTGGCCGAGCCCGGTGGAACGAAGAATTGGGGGCCGTCCCTCGTTGGGTTGGCACAAGACCACGATAGACGACTGCCACCTATTGGCCTTGTTTCCTAACGTGGAGCACGCAAATTTCCACTACCCCCTTCGAGGACTTTCGCCCCCCTACCTCTCCCCGGGAGGGAGCAGTTCGGAGCCGGTTTCAGGTAAACGCTTTGTGTGGTGGCGGCGGCCATGACGGGTTGGGGTGCGCTGACGCCAGTGCCGGAAGGGCACTTGGGGATCGCGATCATCGGGGAGGGGCCCGAGAGCGCCATGGTGCCCGACCTTCAGGCAGCCGCTCTGGAGGCGATGGGGCGCCCCGCTTGCTTCCGCTACGTGGAAACTAAAGTGGAAGAGTTGTCCGAGGGATTGCGAACCCTGGCAACCCTTGGATTCAAAGGCGTCAATGTCGGAACCCCGTTCAAGCCCGCCGCCGCCCGGTTGGCCCAACACTTCTACATCGTCAAGCATTCCTTGGGCACCGCCAACGCCCTGAACCTCGAAGGAGGCATCTGGGCCCAAAACACCGAGGTCACCGCCTTCACCAAAACTCTTGAGGGCGTGGAACCGGGTTCCGCCCTCGTCCTCGGCTCGGGCCATGCCGCACGATCCGTCTCCATGGCGCTGCTCGATTCCGGCTGGAAAGTTAAAATCTGGAGCCGCAGTGCGCTCAAGGCCCGACCCATGATGACGCTTCTTCAGCGCTATGGGGCAATCGAGTTGGCTTCGACCGCCGACCCGGCGAGCTGCACCCTCATCGTCAACGCGACCCCAATGGGCCTGCGTCCGGGAGAACTGCCGCCGATCAACCTGAACCACGCGCGCCGGGGCACCACGGTGGTCGATTTGGTGGTAAGGCGCGTCAGCACCGAGCTGATCCGGGCGGCGAATCTGCGTGGACTCGCCACCGTCGACGGCCGAGAACTAGTGATCGAACAGGCCGCTCAGGCATTGGAATGGTGGACCGGCGCTCCGGTCCCGCGCGAAGCGATGCGTGCCGCGGCTTGGCGCCGTGAATGACGGGAGGTGAGGACGCCCTGACTTTGCAGACGCGATGCTCAAGCGTCGGATCGGCTATCCTAGGCGAATCCAACGCGATCCGGAGACCTTCTGACTTGGCCATCGACACCAGCGACTTCAAAAACGGCATGCACATGTACCTCGACGGCGAGGTCTACACCATCACCGAATTCCAGCACGTGAAGCCAGGCAAAGGTGGCGCATTTGTGCGTACGCGCCTCCGCAAAGTGAAAACCGGCGCCATTCTCGAAAAGACGTTTCGGTCCGGTGAGCGTTTTGAGCCCGCATTCGTCGAAAAACGTAAGATGCAGTTCGTCTATCGTCAGGGCGACGAGCTGGTCTTAATGGACCTGGACACCTACGAGCAGGAGCCGGTCAAAGAGTCGGCGATCGGCGATCAGGCCAAGTACCTCAAGGAGGACTTCGAAGTGGTCAGCCTCGTTGCCGACGGTGAAGTCCTGGGCTACGAAGTCCCGAACTTTGTCGAACTCGAAATCACCGAAACCGATCCCGGCCATCGGGGCGATACGGTCAGCAGCGGCGCGACCAAGCCCGCCAAGCTCGAGTCGGGCGCTTCGATCCAGGTTCCTTTCCACCTCAATGTCGGCGACGTGGTCAAAGTCGACACCCGAACCGACACCTACCTCGAGCGCGTCAAGAGATAGCCGCCCGCCGGAGGCCAACCGACCAAAAATGAGTAAGCCGAACCCCAGTCCAGGTCCGAACATCTCGAGCGGACGCGACGATGCCTTCTGGATGTTTCTCGATTCGGCCACCAAGTTTGGCTTTTGGGCTGGGCTTGGCGCCCTCGTCGTCGGTCTCGGCTTTCTCCTTTATACATTTTCCGTTGTCGGCGGCGGTGGCGGTGGAGAAAATGTGGCGCAAGCCACCGCGAACGTCGACCTGTTTGGCAAGGTGCTGCTCGGCGGCGTCATCGCGCTGATGCTTTCGGTCACGTTTATGGCCTGGGGCGAAGAAACCCTGGGCATTCTGCAGCTTGCCGCGTCGGCGGCGTTCTATTTTGCGCCTTTCTATGTTCCGGGAATCTTCGGCAATTCCACCCCCAGTGAAGCGGGCCAAGCCGCGCTGGGGGCGATCCAAGCCGCCGGTATGGTCGGCGGTGGGATCGCCATCGTCGTGCTCATTGTCGACGTGTCCGTGCGCATACGCGTGCGTTCCATTCAAGGCATGCGGTCCGATGCCTTGAAGTATGGCAAGGGGCTCAAAGAAGAGAAAGACATTCAAAACGTCTTCATGGGCAAGTGCTGGCAGCTTCCGTTCTGCCGCAAGTTTGTTCGGGAACGATGCCCGATTTACCACGCGCGACGCTGCTGCTGGCGCGAACAGGTGGGGTGCATGTGCGAAGAGCAGGTCATCCGCGATGCGATGGAGGGCAAAGTTATCCCCAAAGATGCCATCGCGGCGGCCCAATTCATACCGCGCAACAACAAGCTCACCACGGCGCAAAAGCACGAGCGCTGCCGCCAGTGCGTGATCTACAACGAGCACCAGAAGCACAAATACAAGCTCTTGCTTCCGATTACCACCGCCATCTTCGCCGGCATTTACTTCCTTTTCCGGGGACCGTTGCTCGACGCGTCGAAAGGCATGATCGTAAGTCTCGATAAGATCATTGGGCGGGCGACCTTCCGCGGCGATAGTGCCAACTTGGGCAATCAAATCGGCCAGTCGGGATTGCCCTTCCACGAGATTCTCCTCGTCTGCTTCATGGTCGTGGCCTTTGCTTACGCCCTCAAGCTCCTCGAGTACTGCGTCTTCAAGCTGAAGGTTTGATGCCCGGCCTGAGCGCACCTATTTCGCTGGACGGCGCCCATTTGGAAGGGGCGGGAGCCTTGGTCCGCACCGCCCTCACCATGGCCGCCCTCACGCAGCAGCCTGTCCGCATCTTCGACGTCCGGGGCAACGCGCCCTATCCCGGCGTGGCGGCCGAAGACATGGCCATCCTGCGGGGCCTGGCGCTGGCCACCGGCGCGGAGACGGCCGGCGATGTGGGCGACCATGAGCTTTACTTCGCACCGACGCGTCGGCCGGTAGGGCTCACCGAAAAATTCGAGACGCCCGAAGCAGGTGACGGCCACGCCAACGCGCTCGTCGTTCTGCTTTCCCTCTTACCCGCCATGAGCCGAAGCGGCGTCTACAGCAAGCTCTCCGTCCAGGGCGAAACCTACGGCCACCACGTGCTGAGCTTTGACTATTTCGCGGCAGCCACCCTCGGTGCGCTACGCCGACTCGGCCTCTATGCCTTTCCGGAGATGCCAATGGCCGGCTTCGGGCGGGGATCCCGAGGTGAAGTCCGCCTCGAAACCGAGCCCAGCGCCCTTACCGGCGTGGATTGGTCCAAACGGGGCGAACTCATTTCGGCCGGCGCAATCGTCGCGGTCGGCAACCTGCCCTCCGCGGTCGCGGGCCGCGGCGTGGCCCACCTCGAGCGCTTGGCCTCCCACGGCAAGGTGCCGCTCAGCATCGATTGGATCGAGGTGCCCTCTCGCACCCCGGGGGCTCACGTCACCGTTTGGGCCGAATACGAAGGGGGATGGGGTGGGGCGGCTTCGATGGGACGCAAGGGTCTTCGCATGGAATCCGTTGCACAATCGGCTCACGATGCCTTCATGGAGTGGCACAGCGGTGAAGCCACGGTCGATCCGTTTCTCGCCGACCAGATCCTCGTGACCGCCGCCATCGCCGAAGGCCCCACGACCTTCCGGGTTTCGCGCATCACCCAGCGCTTCCTAACGGTGGTCTGGGCGATCAAACAGTTCCTGCCGATCCGGATCACCGTCCGCGGCCACGAGGGCGAACCGGGGCTTGTCACCATCCAGCGCTGAAAATTGCGTTACTTGGACTGGGGGCTGAACTCCGGAAAAGCAAAGTCGCCCTTTCCTTTGGTCAAGTTCTCCAATCCGGAACCATCGCTGTTGACGGTAAAGATGCTGCGTTTCTTTTGCTCGTCGTACATGACAAACGCGAGCGTGCGAGAATTCGGATGCCAGGAAGGTTCGAAGATTCGGCCCGCGATCAAACGCTTGAGATCGCGTCCCCCTTCCGCTTTCGCCGGGATCACAAGCAGTTCTTTCGGCTCGAAGTTCGCGTTGGCATCGAGATCGCCGGCGACGACCGCCAGATTCTCGCCATCTGGAGCAACTCGCAGCCGTTGGAAGCCGATCTTGGCGTTCAAGGTTGGAAGAATCGGCGACAATCCGGCCGGATTCGCGGGGTCGATTTTGCCGATAACGCTGGTAAAGGGAACGACGATCTTGCCGTTCTTGATCGCCGATGGCGGGACCTGCGAGGGATCGGGGAAACGAAACCCGTTGGCCAGGAAAACAAACTCCCCGGTGGCCGGATTGAGTTCAACCTCAACCTTCTGACCGGCGACGACAATGTTCGGCTGGGCGCTGCTTTCCAGGTCCTGAATGATGAGGATTTCGCTCTCGTCCTCACGGCGCATAATCGCCGCCACGTAGCGCTTGTCCCGGCTCCACCGCGCCAATCGGAAACTGGTGCCCAATTGGCGATAGATGCGTTCGAACTGGCCGGCCGAACTCTCTTCGCCTTCGCCTCGATCTTTGAGCACGGGCGGCAAGACCTGAATCGTTTTGAGATCGCGCGGGTAGAGCTCAAGCACGATGCCACCGGAAGTGAGCAACATCGAATCGTTGGCATCGGGCGAGGCCGGCGGAGGAAACCACGGCGATCCTTGGCTGCGCGAGCCGATCGAGCGCCGCGCAACCTTGCCGGCGGCAAAGTTCCACCGATAGATGTTAAACGTCGCGTCTTCGCGATCGCTCAAGAAAAAGAGTCGGTTGCCGTCAGGCATCCAAAACGGCTCGCGATCGGTCTTACCGGCCGCATATCCGGGGCTCCGCTGGATCTCGCCTCCGGTCGAAACGGCGACGGCTTGCGAACCCTCGTCGAGGATCTCGACGGCTCCGATCAGGCCGGCCGTCTCATTGTCGCGCGGAGAATCCGGATCCTCGCTGTAGACCTTCCATTTCTGATAGCCGAAGATGAGGGCGGCGACAATAAACAGGCCCAGAGCGAAGCGCATCAGCATGCGCTGAAAAATCTTGGGTTGGCGTTCGGCGACGACTGGCGGGGT
>CAYONY010000094.1:0-12161 GCA_964405415.1 uncultured Fimbriimonadaceae bacterium
TGGCCAGCCCCAGATAGTTGTTGCTCGAAAGGTTGACCACCTCACGTCCGTTCATTCGAACCCGGCCGCCCGCCGGCGTTTCCAAGATTTTGGGCACCTTGTAAAGGTGCTGGTCCTTCAGGGTTTGCAGCTGGTCGGCGAGCCAATCTTGAAACGGGGCGTTCATGCCCCATTTTGGACGTTCCGGCGAGGCCCCAGCATGAGCCTTGGCCCGACAATGGTGGCAAGGGGCACGAAAATCCAGACCCGGCCGGCCGCCAGGTTGTAGTCATGAAAGATCTTGGACCAGGGGTTTCCAAAGAGAAAGTGCCCGGCCAGGAACTCGAAACCAAGGGTCAACAGGAGCCAGATTGCGCCGACGCGCCATGCCGAATCCGGAGTTTCGATCCGCAGAAAGCGAAGGCTCACTCCGCTCACCGCCAAGACGAGAACGACGAGCAAGAGGGTGCTCAAGCAATGGGCCGGGTAGGACCCCACTGCGGGGACGAGGACGATCTCTCGCAATGCGCCATTGGCGATCGCCAGCCCGGCAAGCAGAAGCCATATCGCAACGATCCGTAACATGTTTGCCGACTCCTTCGCCCTTAGTCTGCCGCCAAACGCCGCCCGTTACCGCCCTCATTTTCTCTTCGATGAGGCAACAACCCCGTGCCGGCACGAGCCGCATAATCAGACGATGCGCCGCCTCCAACCCTCTCAAATCGAAACGGAACGGCTCAGCATCCGTGAGTTGGAGGAAAGCGATCTCGATTTCGTCGCCGAGATGCTGGCAGACCCCGAAGTCATGCGCTATTGGCCCTCCACCTGTTCGCGAGAGGAGGCGGCCGAATGGATCGCCCGCCATCGCCGCCGCTATGTCGACGACGGGTTCGGCTACTGGCGGATGGCCCTTAAGGAGAGTGGACAGCCGGTTGGCCAGGTCGGGCTTCTGCGGCAGGACATTGAAGGGCAAGTCGCCACGGGATTGGGCTACATGGTCCACCGGCCCTATTGGCGGCAGGGGTTTGCATTCGAAGCGGCCACTGCCTGTCTCCGTTATGGGCTTGAAACCCTTGGCGTGCCGCGCATCGCGGTCCTCATCCGGCCCGAAAATGGGCCTTCTTTGGCGGTGGCTCGCAAGCTTGGCGGGCGATTCGAACGGGAAATCGAATACGCCGGCTTTTGCCATCAAGTGTATTGGATCGAGAGGTAAATCCGGCGGTAACCTGGCGCTTCTATGGCAACCACCCTCAAAGGCCACTTGGCCAAAACCTTTGCCAAAGGGCTCGAATAC
This sequence comes from uncultured Fimbriimonadaceae bacterium, assembly GCA_964405415.1. Taxonomy (GTDB): domain Bacteria; phylum Armatimonadota; class Fimbriimonadia; order Fimbriimonadales; family Fimbriimonadaceae; genus CAYONY01. The sequence continues at coordinate 1,274 of CAYONY010000094.1, forward strand.
TACGCGCAAAACCTTGCCGCCCTCTCTCATGCCCAGCTCGACGCCTCTCCCGGCGGCGCGGCCCGCGCCGGTTATGACTTCACCTATGAGGTGGTGGTCGTCCACCGGAGGATCGCGGCCCGGATTTCCGGCCGCGACCCCGGACCCAGCCCCTTTGGCGAAAGCTGGATGCTGGCTCCCCCTGAGTTTCGAAACCCGGAGACGGCGATGGCGGAATTGCGAGATTCCGGAAAGGAAGTTCTCGCCGCGTTCGAGAACGTGCCGGAGGAGGGACTAGAGGTTGAGATTCCCGTCCCCAGTGGAACGACTTCACCGTTGGCGATGATGGAATTGGCCTGTGCCCATATCACCTACCACGACGCCCAGTTGAATTACATTCAGGCTCTCCACGGAGACGAGAAGATGCATTGGGAGAACTGACTTCCTCACCGCGCATTATGCAAGAGAGATGTACGTTTTTTTTTTGCGGAATTGCATTTTGAGCGATTACCAAGAACACTTTCCGTGATGCGCCATTGGCACTTAGCCTTTCTGTTAACCTTCGCCCTTTCATTCGTTGGACGAGCACAGAGCCCGCTGTCCAAGGTGGAAACGCGAGTACGGCTCGGGTGGAAAGCGCAGCTTGAAGTTCATCTGACTTCTTCCGCGCACGTAAAGGCAGTGGGTTCAGAAGCCTGGGTTACCGGAACGAACGTGAACATGCTTGTCAAGGGTTGGTTCCCACCTGTAACGTCGGAGGACCCCCCAGGTGGCCCGTGGCCCAACGGCGAAATTGAATTCTTGGAGTTGAAGATAGACGGCAACTTGATAAAGCGCTGGACTCCGGGCCAGGTGCCATCCGAACAGCATGCGGTGCGCTTTGCCAGTACGAAGTTTTCTGATGGCGCTTCCAAGGACATCACGCTCGAAGGCAACTTCAAGGTTTGGGACAACGAGACGCCTCCGAATGAGGACTCTGTTCCCTGCACTGCAACCTTACCGGTAAAAATACATAACAAGCTGATATCGCTTGCAACGGTGGAAATCTTCTTTGACTTAGGAAACCCTCCCCACTACTCCAAGCCCGGGATGGCGATTACCCGAACCCTGCACTTGTCCCCGAAATGGCCAAGCGTGCCTCCGACGCGGCAATTGCCGCACTTACAGGTTCAATCATGAACCACGCATTGGTACCCGACCATGGAAACGGGACCACATGGCGAGAATCCACGCCTACCCAAAGGTTGGACGAGGATATGTCCATCGCGACGGTGTTATTCGCCACCACTCACGGAGAAGCGGTGAAGTGGAGGGCCGCGCATACGGATGAGATCACGTATTCTCCGGCTTACAGCAACGAGGTCAAGACTTACGTGACGACAAGACCTGGCAATCCTCGCCCACCGCGCGAAGCACCAGACTACACGCTTGCTCTGCTCTACGCTTGCGAAACGCTCAATAACTCGAACAACAACCCGACGGCATTCCAATTGCTGCCGCCAATTGGCTCCTATGCCGACAAAGGCTATCTGGGATTTACCAGCCCAGTTGACTACCAGCTATATTACCCTTCCAGCGAAACGCTCGATAAGCATGTTGAAAAGTTGTTCGACCACTTGAAGGCCGGTGTGCCGCTTGAGCAAGCACTTATAAAGACTCAGAATAGTCCTGGTGAGGGTGGGGACAACGACTACAAACGACCAAAAACGTTCGTGAGCGGAGGCGACGGTAGATCACTCAAAATGGTGCTCCGTGGTGATCCGTACACTCGATTGGTGAATGTCTGCTTAAATGCCAGTGAGTGGGCGAGCGTTTCCCAAGGAGTACGAGACTCATGTATTGGATTACCTCTTAGTGTTTGCCATTGGTATGGGGGCTCCAGGGCATACGGAGCAAGTCCTTAGCGAACTTCAAGGCATAGAGCGGGCGCGAGCGTTCTGCCGGATCGTTTCGCGGGGGTTACATGAAGTGTTGGAGCCTCGGCAACACAATCTTGAGGTCCTTGAAAAGACCTTGATTGATGTAAACGTTCTCCGCCTACAGTTTGTAAATGCGGTGGCGACAGTAGACTTGCGCACGGGTAATGTCGTAGGGTATGCAGACCTTCGCGGCCTCAGGTCAGATGAAGAAGCTTGGTCGCCTCTCAAGTGCCTGTCTTCTGAACAGCTCATCGGAATTGCGAGGAGAACTTACGCGCAAGCTGGCTTCCGGGAGCCACTGGAGCCTTTCATGGTGTCAGGGGAAACGGCTGCAGAGCCCCGGAGATTCAATCTGTTCATGTTAAGGACTCGCGACGGCATCCCATTTACGCATCAATATGGGATTGAGATGACTCTCGATTATGCGACTGGACGACTTGTCAGTTACGGGTGTATGCAACTGCATACCCCCAATCACCCCGCTAGCCTCACGCCGAGCATCGACCCTTTTGAGGCGAGCCATCGGATGATTGCCAAAATCTTTGCATGTTATCCAATGGTATCAGAGTTGGTCGAAAGTAATAGTGTCCGCTTAGGGGTGTTCTTGGCGTACACTCCTGCAGAGCTGTTTCCAATTCGTGACTTGACTGAGGATCAGGTGCAGCGAGCTCAGGCAAATATAGGCGAGCTCGTGTATTGGGCTTCTTATCGGAGTCCCGAGTACCGAAGCGCCCACTTTACAGTCTACGTGGATGCCAAGACGGGAAGAGTCATGGCAATCGAGACCTCATTTGGCGGGAACTCCGGTCTCGGCGGGAGAGCAAGGAAGAGTCCTGCATTCGGGTGGGCGATAGGGCCGGGTCCTATTGAATTGATGGCAGATGGCAGGCGATCAATTCGGCTATGGGGTTCGATTGAGCGAGCCTCCGCTGCGCGACCGTACGATGACGTCTGGACAAAGGGGGCCCCCATCGTGCTTCGAGTTGGCAAGTTGGCTGTTCGTTGCCGCTTCGGGAAGGAGCGCGGCACTCTTGCGACGATAGTTGGCGGAAAGATGTCTTTTGGATTGCCCGACCGAAACGTTAAGGCCGCATTGATTCGCCTAACCAACTCCCGTTAGCGCAACTGTTCACATCCACGAAACGCCATGTGCTTGCTTTCCACATAGCGAGGGTAGGGAAGATAGTCGTTGATCCCGGGAACCGCTTCGCCACGTAGGAGAAACGCGCTCGGCCAAGGCAGCTCCTCGGCCACGATCCGCGTCGAGGTCGGGATATAGCGGATCGTCAGGCCGGCCCTTCGACGCGGCGACGTGTTCGCGTTCGAACCGTGGATCACGTTCGGGTGGTGCACCGAAACATCGCCCGGATCGAGAATGAAATCGACCGCTTTGGATTCGTCGACGAACGAATCGTCAATCGCGGACCCGAGCACGGAGACTTCGTCTTTGTGCGCGCTCATCGCCTGCAATTCCGTATGTTGGGTGCGCGGAATGGCGCGCATGCATCCGTTTTCCGGATCGGCCCGGTCGATCGCCAGCCAAAGCGTCACCACGTCCATCGGCTCCAGCGGCCAATAGCTGCCGTCTTGATGCCATAAGACTGGCTGTCCGTCGAACGGAGGTTTGCTGATGTAGTGGCTCGCGAAGAGCGCGATGTTGGGGCCGATGAAGAGCTCAGCGATGTCGAGTAAGCGAGGATCGGAAACCAACCGGACCCAGAACGGATCGTCGGTCATCAGATTGTGGTGGAGCTGCTCGGGGCGGAGGCCGGGGTTCTTTTCGAGAAGCCAGTCGATATGGCGCGAGGCTTCGTCGATGAGTTCGCGGTCGAGGACGTTGCGAAAGATCGCGTAGCCCTCCAAATCGTAATGAGCGCGGGCGGAATCGAGGGTTTGCATGGCGTTCCTTGATGGGTTCAACGGGAGAGGGTCGAAATCCTTCGCCGAGGAAAGATTGTCGAGCGGGAACGGGGGAAGATCGCTTGCTTGCAGGCAAGATGCCCGCGCTCCACCTTCCTCCCTTCTCCTTTCTCCTTTCTCCTTTCTCCTTTCTCCTCACTCCCTACTTCCTCGCTCCTCCCCCGCCGTCCTAGGCCCTCGAACCCTTCCGGACCCTCCTCCCGTTGGTATAGTCAATCCTCGTGGCCGTTGCCTCCATCCACAATCTGACCGTCCGGTACGGAAGCCTCACCGCACTCGACGGTTTCACCGTGGAGATTCCTGAAGGCTGCGTCGGCCTGCTTGGCCCCAACGGAGCTGGAAAAACCACTCTGATCAAGACCCTTCTCGGCTTTATCGAAGCGGCGGAAGGCAGCGGCACCGTTTTTGGCCACGACATCCGCTCCGATGGGCGCTTCATCCGCCAAAAGGTGGGCCTCATGCCCGAGCAGGATTGCCACATCCCCGGGATGTCGGCAGTAATGTTTGTCGCCTATGCGGGCGAGCTGGCGGGGATGCCCACCGAACAGGCGCTGCGCCGGGCCCACGAAGTGCTCGAATATTGCGGGCTGGGCGAGGCCCGATACCGCAATGTCGAAACCTATTCGACCGGCATGAAGCAGCGCATCAAGCTGGCCCAGGCGCTCGTCCATGGGCCGAGCCTGCTCTTGCTCGACGAGCCCACCAACGGTCTTGACCCGGCCGGAAGGGAAGACATGCTTGAGCTTATCCGTTCGGTCTCGCATGGCAAAGGGGTCAACGTGGTCCTTTCCAGCCACCTCTTGCCGGACGTCGAACGAGTCTGCGATCAAATTCTTGTCCTCTATCGTGGCAAGCTCCGCGCGGTCGGCTCGATCGAGGAACTGAAGCGGATCGAAGGCGCGCCGGTCGAAGTCGAATTGCGGGAGCCGAGCGGCGCGTGGCTCAACGAAGTGCTTTCCGACGGCGCGAAGCTGCTCCATACCAAAGGCTCGACCTATATGATCCAGGCGCCGGGCGTGCCCAGCGAGGTCGCCAAGCGCGTCTTCGCCGCCGCCGGCCGGACGGGCGCCCAGGTGCGCGGTTACAAAGTCGCCGAGCGTTCGCTCGAAGATGCGTTTATGGAGGCGATCCAGTGAGCGCTTCTCCCATTGCCGATCTCACCTACCGTGGCTACGACGGCGAGCTCGAATCGCCACAGTTCCGGTGGTGGGTGATTGCCCGGATGTCGGTCCGGCTCGCGTTCAAGAAGAAAGCGTATTGGGTGCTCACCGGTTTCTCCGGTGTCTACTACCTGATCATGATGCTGATCATCTTCTTTATGGAGCAGCTCTCTTCGGCGGGGGGCGGGGCGGGCGTGCCCGCCGGCCAAGCCGATCAGGCGCTGAATCAGTTCATGTCGCGCATCGTTTGGAAGGACCAATTCCTCCATGCGTTTTCCACCGGGCAGATGTGGTTTCTGTTCTTGGCGCTCCTTCTGGGTGCGGGCTCGATCGCCAACGATAGCCGGGCCAATGCGTTGCTGGTGTATCTGAGTAAGCCTTGCGACAAGCGCGACTACTTGCTTGGCAAATGGATGGGGATCTTCATTCCCCTACTGATCGCGATGGCGATCCCCACCGCGTTCTTTTGGCTCTACGGCGCCCTGAGCTACCGCCCGTATGGCTTCCTGAGCGACGATCCCTGGGTGATCCTCAAATTGGCCCTTCTTCTGCCGCTCGGTGCCGCGTTCTACTCCAGCTTGGTCGTGGGCTTCAGCTCGCTTTTCAAGCAGGGCCGGATTGCGGGGGCCACCTTGGCCGGCGCCTATTTCATCACCAACATCTTCACCCAGCTCATGGCGCTTTCGTGGGTGTTCTCCCAAAACCCCGGAGGACGCCACCGCACCGGCGCCGACTTCGACGCGATCGTCAACACGCTCCGCAATCTCTATTACGCGTCGATCGACGGGGTCAACATCGGTTTGGGGAAAGCAATTCTCGGCACGGACGGGTCGGCGTACTTGGGCATTCCGTCGCCGATCCGCTCGGTGCCGGCGCCAGGTTTGGTGGGCCTGCTCATCGTGATGACGCTGGTCGCGGCGCTGTGGGTTTACGTAGCCTGGAAGCGGATTCGCGCGGTGGAGGTGGTCGGTTGATCGTCCTCCAAAACGCATCGCGCTGGTATGGCCAGGTGATCGGGTTGAACGACGTTTCGGCTTCGATCGGGCCGGGCGTCACCGCGCTGCTCGGCCCGAACGGCGCGGGCAAAACCACCCTGATCCGATTGGTGACCGGCCAGGTTCGCCCCACCACCGGAAGCGTGCTCGTTTTTGGGGACGAACCCTGGGGCAATCCCGACGTCTTCAAGCGCTTGGGCTACTGCCCGGAGATCGACAATTTCTACGAGCACATGACGGGGCGGGAGTTTGTCCTCCACCTTGCGAGGATGGCGGGATTCGACAGTCCGGAGGCGAAACGCCGAACCGCCCAGATGATCGAACGGGTCGGCATGGCGGACCGGGCGGACCGCCGCATTGCCGGCTTTTCCAAAGGCATGCGCCAGCGTATCAAATTGGCGCAGGCGATGTTGCACGAGCCGGACATCATTCTGCTCGACGAGCCGCTGAACGGGCTCGATCCGGTGGGCCGCCGCGAGCTGATGGACCTGTTGGGCGAATTGGCGGACCGCGGCAAGACCATCGTCGTCAGTTCGCATATCCTGTTCGAAGTCGAGCAGATGACGCGCAACATCCTGCTCCTTCATCGCGGGCGCTTGCTTGCTACCGGGGACCTGCGCGATATCCGGGCGCTCATCGACAAACACCCGCATCGCATTCGGATCGACTCTTCCGATCCCCGCCCGCTGGCCGAAAAGCTGGTGGCGTTGCCCTACGTCAAGAGCGTGGACTTCTTGCCGGGAGGGCGGGCGATCGAGCTCGAAACCCGCGAGCCCGACAAGTTTTACGACGAGATGCCCAAACTGGTGCTCGAACACGACCTCAAGCTGGATGGGTTTTCCAGCCCCGACAACAACCTGGAAGCCGTCTTCCGGTATTTGGTGGGCGAGTAACCATGGGCGCTTACCTCTACACCGCTGCCCTCAAGGATTACTTTCGCGTCCGCCGGATGGCGGTGTGGATCATCATCGTCGTCGCGCTGTTTGGCCTGGCCAAAGCCTATCTATTCGTGAGTCCGGGGCAAAGCGCTCAAGACGCCTACGTGAACTTGACCGGGATCATGGTTTACCGCGTCTTGGCGCTGGCGGCGGCGATCTTCGGTACGGCGGTGATTTCCCAGGAGATCGAGCAAAAGACGATCGTGTACTTGGTGACCCGGCCCATTCCCCGCGCCACGATTCTGCTCAGCCGCTTGGCGGCGACCGCGACGGTGGTCTTCATTGTTGGGTTTGTCGCGGCGCTCAGCGTTTCGCTCGCCGTCCATGGCGTGCGCGCCCTCAGCAACGACATCCTTTGGCGCGACGTGCCCGCCTTCCTCATGGGCTCGCTTGCCTACTCGGCGGTCTTCGTCCTGTTTAGCCTGTGGATGAACCGGTCGATGCTCATCAACCTCTTCTTCACGTTCGGTTGGGAGCTCTTCATCCCAAATCTGCCCGGCGATGCGCACCGGCTTTCGATCTTCTCCTACTTAAAAGCCATCGCCCAACGGCCCACCACCGACAATCCCTCGAGTCCGCTCGGGTTTTTCTCGGGCCAAGTCGGGCCGGACGTGCTTTCCAAACCAACCGGCTACATCACAATCATCATGATCATCGTCGGCGCCACGGCCTTGGCCGCCTGGTGGTTCCGCAACTTCGAATATCTGCCGCGCGAAGACGCGGAATAAGGCGAAGGCGGCGCGTGGCGGCGCGGGGCGGAAAGGAGTTTCGCCCTTAATCGCCAATTCAAAAGGATTCTTGCTGGGGGATTCAGCCGTTGAAGCGCGCCTTTACCTTGATCGAGCTTTTGGTCGTGATTGCGATCATCGCCATCTTGGCGGCGATTCTGTTTCCGGTGTTTTCGCAGGCGAAAGAGGCGTCGAAAAAGATCGCCTGTCTTTCGAATCAGCGGCAACTTGGGCTTGGGCTCAGCATGTACATCGCGGACTACGATGACCGTTGCTTCTTCTTCGGGCACAGCCTCGACCTTTCGCGGCTCGCCCCGGCCGCGTTGGGAGCCACCCGCGAAAACCGGTGGTGGAACCAGATCTATCCTTTTACGAAGGCGAAGGGTCCGTTGCTGGAGTGCCCGAGCGACATGAAGAAGACGCCGCATTCTCTGGAAAACGGAATCGGCGGGAACCCGCTCGTGCCTCGGTCCTTTGTGGCCAATCGTGCCGCGGAGGGTTTGGATTTCAGCCAAATCGATCGGCCGGCCGAGATCATCGTGGTCACCGAAAAGAACGGCCAATTCGACGACTCGTGGTTTGAGCCGCCCAAAAACCTTTACAACAAGATCTCCGGCGGGGTCGATTTGGGGGCGCCGGTTTTGGCGTTGCGCCGCCATTTCCAAGGGTTCAATGCGATGTACTTCGATGGCCATGCCGCGTTCATGCCGGCGGGGCGACTGCTCTCCGATCCTTGCGGCGACCCGTGGAGCGGCGTCGAGCTGATGCGGCGCTTCCCGATTCCGGCAACGCCGGGCCATCCGGAACGGACGCCCTGGCATCCGAACTGTCCGAACTAGTCGCCGCGCAAGGGCGAATCAAGGCGCCGAACGATCGCTACATTCGATCCCGTCCATTTCTCGCGTACAATGTTGCGATTCGCACCGACGGGTGTGCGGGGCGAATGGTCTACAATAGACGACCGCGTTGGGCATGGAGGATGTGCGTCTTCTTCCCCCACCGTGAGGCTTTGTGGAACCTGGTTTGAGGTGAATCCGATCGATGGCGTTGCCCCGTGTCCCCATGGTTGAGTATCTCGTGAAGAAGGGCTTTTTGAAGCCCGAGCAGGCTGATGAGGCCAAAAAGGTCCAGGAGCAGACCAAGGAAACCGATCTGGGCCGAGTGCTGGTGCAGCTTGGCATGGTCGGCGAGCGCGAGGTGCTCGAAGCCAAGGCTTCGGAAATGGGCTACCCCTTTGTCGATCTCGATCGGGTGAATATCGAGAGCTCGGCGATCAATATCGTGCCCGAGCGGATCGCGAAAAACCATTCGGTCATTCCGGTCAAAAAGGAAGGCACCCAGCTGTGGCTGGCGATGTCGAACATTTCGAACATCCAGGCTCAGGATGATGTCCGGATGGTTTCCGGATGCCGCGTCCACCCTTGCATGGCGGTGCCGGGGGCGATCGAGGACGCGATCAAGAAGTATTACGGCGGCTCGTCGACCAACGGCGGCGATCCGGCCAGCGGTCCTTCGGCCGTCGAAGCACCGAAAGGCGCGGCCGGGGCGGCGACTCAGTCGAGCCAAAACGAGATTCGGGCCGCGATCGCCGGCGCCCAGGTGGCGCGAGGCGTCCAAGGCGGCGATGACGATGCGGTTGACGCAGAAGCCGAAAAGATGGCCGAGCAGGCCCCGATCATCCGGCTTGCCAATGCCCTGATCCAGCAGGCGATCTTTGACCGCGCGTCCGACATCCACGTCGAGCCCCAGCAGCGGTCGGTCCGCGTCCGGTACCGAATCGATGGCGTGCTTATGGAGGCGATGACGGTTCCGAAGAACCTGCAAGCCCCTCTGGTCAGCCGCCTCAAGATCATGGCGGACATGAACATCGCCGAGCGGCGCATCCCTCAGGACGGCCGTATCGAGGTTCGCCACCAGGGGAAGGACTTCGACCTTCGCGTGAGCTCGATCCCGACGCCCTTTGGCGAAAAGGTCGTCATGCGTATTCTCGACAAGTCGAGCGTTCTCATCGGCCTTGGCAAACTCGGCTTTTTGGAAGAGAACCAGCTCAAGATCGAAGAGCTCACCAGCCAGCCGAACGGCATGTTCCTCTGTACCGGCCCGACCGGTTCCGGAAAGACCACGACCCAATATTCGGTTCTTCACCGTTTGAACACGGTCGGCGTGAACATCATCACGGTTGAAGACCCGATCGAATATCAGCTCAACGGGATTGCCCAGGTTCAGGTGAACCGCAAAGCCGGTCTCACCTTTGCCACCGCGCTTCGAAGCTTCCTCCGCCAAGACCCCGACATCATCATGGTCGGAGAAATGCGCGACCTGGAAACGGCGGAAATCGCGATCGAATCGTCCCTTACCGGACACCTCGTGCTTTCCACGCTCCACACGAACGACGCGCCCTCGGCCACGATTCGTATGGTTGACATGGGCGTCGAGCCGTACCTCATTTCCGCCACCGTCATCGGCATCCTCGCGCAGAGGCTTTGCCGCCGCATCGACCAGGAGCACAAGGAGCCCTATGAGGTTCCGGCCATGGACCTTCGCCGCTTCGGCTTCAACGTGACCGATCCCGAAGAGCAGGTCGTGCTCCATCGCGGCGTGCCGAATGACAACAACCGGCAGACCGGCTACAAAGGGCGAACCGGTATCCACGAATTGATGGTCATGAACGCGGAAATCGCGGAGCTCGTGGTGCGCCGAGCCCCCCTGAACGACATCAAAGAAGCGGCGAAAGCCAACGGCATGCGCGAGCTGCGCGAGGACGGCCTCCACAAAGTGCTGGCCGGAATCACCGACCCGCAAGAGGTGATGCGCGTGGTCTTCACCGCCGGCTTCTAACGCTTGCCACGACTCGGAACGAACCCAATGGAAGACAACAACATCCCGACGTTTCAACTCGAAGCGACTTCGGAGGCGGCCGCCACCGAGGAGCGCAAAGCCGGCGCGCCGCAGCCGGTCGAAGACCTGCACATCGATGAGCTGCTCCACATCGTGGTCGATCGCAATGCGTCCGACCTGCATCTTTGCACGCACTCCGAGCCGGTCATTCGCGAGGACGGCGCCCTCAAGCGCCTGAATTTCGAGCTTTTGACCCCCAACATCACGCAGCGGATGATGTACGACATCCTCTCCGACGAGAACATCCACAAGTTCGAGAGCACCCTTGAACTGGACTTCTCGTACGCGTTGCCCCGTCGGGCCCGCTTCCGCGTGAACTGCTATCGCGACCGGGGTGCGGTCGGCGCCGCC
>CAYONY010000095.1:0-12106 GCA_964405415.1 uncultured Fimbriimonadaceae bacterium
AGGGGTGAGGGGGTGAGGGTGTGAGGATTGGAGGATGGGAGGATGGCAGGCGTGTTCTCTTACGCGTTAGGTGGGGACGAAGCAGGAGACCGAAAGTTTTGGGGTTCCGCCTTAAGCCCCGGAAACGTCGACGCGCCGTGGCAACGTCCCTCTAGCCAGTGGGGCGACGGATGGGTTTTTGGAAGCGGACGCGGTGGCTGTGGCCGACGCTTTGTTTCGGAAGCCTTGTCGCCGCTTTAGGGTCAGGGCCGCTCGAACCCTGGATCGCCCCAAAACTGGGCGCTTGGATCAATGCCGTTCCCATGCTCCTCATTCTGGCTTTGGGTTGTTTGGTCGGCGCGATTTCCGAGCCGATCCATCGTCGCGACGGACTGGCCCTCCTTGCGACCGTTTTTGGCGTTGGGCTCGGCACGGCGGGCTGGGTGGCGTTCAGTCAAAACGAAGGCCTCACGGTTGCCCAGTGGCAGCGCTTCTTCGAGCGGTGCCGCCCGGAGCGCGAGGCGGCGGTCGTCTGGTTCCGAGCCATCCCTCCGGAAACGGGGCCTGACGAAATTCCAGACGCCCCTCCCGGCGTGAAGGCGCTGGCAACCGGCAATGGCCGGATCTCGGTCCGATGCGACAGGCTGGGGCGGCGGTGGCTGGGGATCGCGATCGTCTCCTTCGGAATCGACAACGACAAGGTGTTTCTTTGGAGCGAATCCGGCGAAAAGCCCTCAAGCGACGCGTATCCGGTCGTTGTCAAAAGTTGGCCGATGGGCGGCGGCTGGTGGTTCGCGGTAACCACCTAGGTCTGCGCGATGGGGCCAACCACTTGGCCCAATATGTCGTTGAGCGTCAGGACGCCAACGACGCGTTCGCCCTTTCGAACGATGAGAAGCCGCGATTCGGAAGGGCGCAGTCTTTCGATGGCCGCGAGCAGCGATTCCTCGGGTTCGGCAAAGATCGGAGGCGTCATGACCGCGTCGAGGTCATGGTCGAGCAACCAGTCCTGCGCTCTCACGACGCCCAGAACCCGATCCAGACTCCCCTTCGAAACCACAAAGTTCGACCTGCCCGATTCTCGAAAGAGGGACAGGATCCGCCGATCGCTCCACGCCGGCTCAAGCCAAAGCACCTTGTCCCGCGGCACCATCGCTTCTTCGATACGGACATCGCTCAGCCGAAGCGCGCGCCGCATCACCGCTTGCTCGGTCGGATCCAAGCTTCCGGCGCGCACGCCTTCCATGAGCAGCGCGTCGATATCGCGTTCGGTCACACGAAACTTCTCGTCAGGGGCAACCTTGAGCAGACGAGCCAGCGCTTTGGTGGTCTTGCGAATCGTCGAGGTGATCGGCCAGCTCGCCTTGATCCAGAACCGCATGATCGGCGCCATTTTTACGGCGATTTCGTTAGCCCGGACGAAACCCATGTGTTTGGGAAGGACGTTGGTGAAGATAAGGGCCAGGACCGTCGTCGTGCCGATTGCGAGAATCCAGCTCAGTTCGTTCAGATAACGGAAGGCGGGCCAGGCGTCTTCAAGCCAAAGATGGATGGGTGCTTCAAGGTTGGCCCCGATCATCGCACCCACCACAAAGTTCGCGGCGGTGGCCACAAGCTGAATTGCCGCAAGGTAGTCCGCCGGCGTCCGCTGGAAGGCGTTCACCATTGTGCCGCGGCGATCACCCCCGGCGGCAACCTGGACCATGCGTTCTTTGCGGGCAGAAAACGTGGCCATTTCCATCGCGGTCAGTACGCCGAGAAGCCAAAAGAGAACGAGCAGGATGAAGAAGGCCACGGAAGGCAGTATTCCTGAGCCTAGGGCGGCATGAAGTGCGTGATCAGCCCGTACCGCGGCACTTCCGAAACATTGCCGCCGGTGCAGTGGAGGGTGTGGCTGTGGTGAAAACTGGCGTCGCCGGGCTCGAGAGGACACGGCACCGCCAACCGGTCATCCACAACCGTCGCCAGCGCCTCGTTGATCTCCGACTCGCCGGCGATGGAGAAGTGTTCCTGGAGCGGGCCCCGATGGCTGCCCGGCACGAACTCCATGCAGCCGTTTTCGGGAAACGTCGGGCCCAGCGCCAGCCAACAGGTCACCGCTTGACGGCCCGTTTTCACCTCTTCGCCCCAGTACGCCGCGTCCTGGTGCCAGGCGGTCGGCGAATTCGAGTGCGGCGGCTTGAAGATAATCTGGTCGTAGGCGTAGTCCTGTTCAGGCCCAACGAGTTCTCTGGCCATTGCAAGGGCGCGTCCAAAGTAGTCGTGTTCGCGCCAGCCCGGGATGTGCTGAACCGGGCATGCAAGCTGAACGACCGGTCCTTCCTTCTTTCGGCCCTCGAACTGAGGCACTGAGATTTCGCCGCGGAGCGCACGGTCGTAGTCAGCTTTGAGTTCTTCAACCTGCGTCGGGGAGATGAGCCCTTTCACTTTGAGGTAGCCATCGCGGTGGAACTGACTGATTTGCTCGGCGGTAAGAAGCGGGGATACGGCGTTGCTCACGAAACCGAACTTACCTGGGATAGCGCTTCGAGCGGCAGGGTGGCCGAAGCCAAATACACTCGGTTCTGTCGGTAGCCGCCATCCGGGTGCAAGCATTCCCATGGCGCGCCCCCGCCTTTGCGAAAGTCTTCGTCTCGGAAGTGGGCCACCATGTCCTGAACGACCCGTCGCGCGAGCGACTTTTCGTACGCCCAAAGCACGTGGGCCAGCCACCCGGTCGGAACATGCCAGTAGGCGCCGTTTTGATAGCGGTTCTTGGGCAACCCCGCCGTCTTTTCCCACGCGGAGTCCTTCGAGAAATCCCCGTCCGTCGGGACGTGCCGGACGGCGCCCTTATACATGAGGGTTCCCTTTCGGACAGCCTCGGCCACCGACTTTTGGAGGCGCCTGCGCAGCGCCCCCTGGGCAACTCCAAGATATAGCGCATAGATCGTCCCCCAAACGTCCGGCTGACGGCCGACGCCGGTCGCCGCGAGCAGCCAGCCGTTCCGTTCGAAGACCGGCCCAAGCGCACGGCGAATTCGCTCTCGTGAACTTATCGCGGGATGGCCCCGCTCCGACATTCCCAGGGCCGTCTCCAGATCGGCAAGCTCGCCCAGGGCCCGGTACCGAAGGAGCGAAGGAAAGAGGAGCGATCCGGTGAGAAAGACGGTGTCGCAAAAGCCGAAACCCACGGCTCGGCTTTTGGAATCCGTAACCGTCATCCCAGTTTCCGGGTCAACGGGAGCGCGCCCAAGCGCCCGCCGCAGCCGTTCCATCAAGGTCAGGCCGTCGAAGGTTTCCTTGAGGAACGCGATGTCCCCCGACTTGTGCCAAAAGAGCCACGCTAAGTGGACGAATTCAAAGTCATCGTCGAGCGGCGGCTCGATCCCAAAGGGCTCACCGCCTTGGTCCTCTCCAGACGAATAGGTCCCGGGGTAGTACACCGGGCGGCCATCAAAGTTGAGGTGATCCGGGACGGCATAAGGCGGAATGACGGCTCTTCCGTTGCCCAAAACTCGAGGTTCGGGACCGTTCTGGCCCTGCGCGATGCAGCGGAGATGCTTATGCATCGTCGAAGCCGACATGAGGTCCGCGCCTGCTGCCATCGAGAGATCGCGAACCCAAAGGGCGGGATAGTCGCCCCCTGGCGTGACCATCGAGAACCCGACCGGGAGCAGAGATTCCGATCGCGTGGCCGAGGCCAGAGTGGCTTTGGCGAGACCCCGCAGAAAGTCGATGTCCTCGGGGTCGATTAAGGGAGCTTCCGGTCGGTCAGGGATTGAAACCCCCAGGGCCACTCCCGCCGCTCCGTGCAAAAACGTGCGACGGGTCATCCTTTCCCGCCTTTGCCGAATACGACGCGGTCCAGCCAAGGGTTCTGAAACTTCCCTTCCGGATCGACTTCGCCGGCAAACTTGATGAAGTCGGGATAACGGGGATAGAGGGCTCGTGCTTGATCCGAAACGATCGAACTGCATTTGCCCCAATGGGGACGTGCCTGGAAAGGAGCGAGGGCCCCTTCGATATGTCGTACCGCGTGGGAAACGCTCAGCGGGTCCTTTCGCCACGTCATGTGGATCCCGAGGCTCGGCCGCTCAAAAAAGGGGCTCATCCAGTGGGGATCGGCGGCGATCGACCTTATCTCGGACGTCAAGACGTGTGGTGAAAGCACCCCAGCCAACCTGTGGATCGCGCGCAGTGCCTCGACCGCCCGTTCTCGGGGCACCAGATATTCCGACTGGATTTCCTCGCCCGCGCTCGGTGTGAAATCGAGCCGAAAATGGGGCAGCCTCTCGTGGGACGGCCCGGGGATCCCCATTTGGGGCGTACAGTTCTTCGCCGGGAGTCCGGGAATCGGATGAACGTCGGCGATGGCCGGCTTGGCCCCAAAGAAATCCGGGGCGAATGGCGTTTCTCCCGCCTTTCGTTTGACCCAGATTTGGTTGAAGCACGGTTTCTTCCAATCGGTGAAGAGGCTGACGCTGTATCCGGCGGCCATGATCGCATCGAAGTGCTCGAACGCGGTTTCGAAAGAAAGCTGCTCATAAACGACTTGGCTTACTTCGAATGCGACGACCACCGAAAGGGTCAGCGAAGTGACAACTCCCAGCGCCCCCAAATGGACCGCCGCCGCGTGGAGGTCGTTCCCGGAAAACGTCGCGATTTGCCCATCGGCCATCACCATGTCTTGCGATGCAATCGACGTCGCCAGGCTGCCGCGAGAGTTCCCGGAGCCGTGCGTCGCCGTCGCGCAAGCGCCGGCGATAGAGATGTGCGGCAACGAGGCGTAGTTGGGAAGGGCAAAGCCCGCTTGATGGAGGAACGCTCCGAGCTCGCCATACGTCACGCCCGGTTCGACCGTAACGCGACGCTTGAAGCTGTCGAGGCTAAGAATCCGATTCAAATTCTCAGTGGAGATCAGGTCGCCTTCGGTGTCGGCGATCGGTTGGAAGGAGTGCCGGGTGCCCGTCGCTTTCACCTTCGTTGCGCTGGCGACGATGTCCTGGACTTCTTCGACTGAATTCGGACGGTGGACACGCGCCGCCCCGAATGTGAAGGTCCCGGACCAGTTCTCCATCGCCTCCATGCTACCGTCGCGGCGAGCTTCGGTAGGATGGTTCGTTATGGGCGTCGATCCCGAACGGGTACCCCATCGGACGTTGGCCTCCGGCGCGCAATTGCCGGTGATCGGACTTGGCACCTTCGGTTCCGACCGATACGCTCCGTCCGAAATCGCCAAGGCCGTCTTGGGCGCCGCCGAGGCCGGGTTTCGCCACTTCGACTGCGCGTCCGTCTATGGCAACGAGCGAGAAATCGGCGGTTCCCTGTCCGCAATCCTCGCCTCGGACGTCTCTCGCGAAGATCTTTGGATCACGAGCAAGGTTTGGAACGACCGACACGACGCGGTTGCCGCGTCGTGCGAAACCTCGCTTCGCGACCTTCGTCTTGAGTACCTCGATCTCTTTCTCGTCCACTGGCCGTTTCCGAACCATCATGCTCCGGGAGTGGATGTGGGTTCGCGCGACCCTCATGCGGTCCCCTTCGATCACAAGCGTTTTATGGCGACCTGGCGACAGATGGAGGACTTGGTGCGGCGTGGCCTCGTCCGCCATATTGGAACCTCGAACATGACCATCCCAAAGCTCTCGCGGGTTTTGCGGGATGCCGAAATCGCCCCCGCCGCCAACGAAATGGAGCTGCATCCTCACTTTCAACAAGCCGAACTTCTCGACTTTGTCCTGGCCCAGGGCATTCAGCCCATCGGCTACTGTCCGCTCGGATCGCCGAGCCGGCCCGAACGGGATCGCACGGCCGACGACACCGTCGATCTTGAGGATCCGGTGATCCAATCCATTGCCTCACGAACCAGTTTGAGCCCCGCCGCGGTGTGCGTCAAGTGGCAAGTTCAGCGGGGATCGGTCCCGATCCCGTTTTCCGTCAAGCCGAGCCAATACGAGTCGCTGCTCGAAGCGGTTGTTGGCGAGCCCCTTTCCGATGCCGACATGGCAGCCGTCGCCGGGATCGATCGGAACTGCCGTCTGATCAAAGGTCAAGTTTTCCTCTGGCCGGAGGCCGAGGATTGGCGGGAATTGTGGGATGAATCCAATCCATAGGTCAATGTGGACGGTGGCCGAACAACGCCGTTCAGAATCCTCGGCGTAAAGTTGACCTTAAGCCTTGATCAGACTTTGGTCGGGCGTGCGAAAGAGCGAACCGGAATCGATGGGAACATGGACCTCGCACGCGCCGCTCTTACCGCGACGATCGTGCGCGCAAGGGCCCGCCGGTGGACGGACGTAGGCGGTTCTCAGCCCAATCGTTTCTCCGCCCCGCGGCGGCGACTATCTGAAGTACCCTTACCCTCCCGACTCCGCCCAAGCCTGCTCGGCCAGCTTCTTCATCACAAGGCTCTGCTCCCACCGATCGCTGAACTCCTTCCCCTCCAAATCGGTGATCGCATACCGCGGCGGGCCGAGTTCGCTGGCAAACGGAAACACATCGCCCGGCCCGGCGCCCCGCCGCCATTCGCGCATCGCCGCCGCCCACATCTCGACAAAGAACTGAGCGGTTTGGCCCGATCCGTCGCCGGCGTCCACTTGCACCGCCTCCCCGTTCGATATTCGGCCGTGGAGGTGAGAGGTGCGGGAAAGAACCGGCATCATGCGTTCGATCGCCCGTTCGTACTCCAGCCCGTAGAACTCGCTGATGACGACGAAGTGGGAGAAATCGCCGGTGAAGCGGATCTCGGGCATCAAATCGATCAATTGGAGGGCTTGGTTCAAAGATTCCGGAATGTTGTTGCGGTGGGTTTCCACGAAGAGGCAAAGCCCGGCGTCGTGCGCGATCTTGCGCGCTTCGCGAAGAAATGCCGCCGCCTCCGCCAGCGGAACGAAGGGATGCAGAGGCTGGGCGAAAACAAAGTCGGCGTTGAGGCGTTTGGCCCTTTCGACCGTCGCCCGCACGTCGTCAACCGTGTGAGGATGGTGCCCCAAAGTCAGGCGCAGGCCATGACGATCCAGAGCCGCCCGATGCGCGGCTTCGCTGGGGTCGTCGAGCCAACATTCGACGCCCTCGAATCCCGCCGCCTTGACCCGGGCAAACTTCTCATCCAGCGTCCATTCGCCGCCCGGCGAAAGGTCGTCGGCTTCCCGGGGCGCGGCGTGGCCGTTTGGCGTCCACAAACTGTTCATCGGGAGCCCGATCAGCGACCAGAGCGAATGCTGGACCTGAAGTCGGGGTGGGTTGGCGGAACCGTCGTTCAAGCGGTCGAATGCGGCCATAGGGCCGTTCTACCCCGCTCCTCCCGATCAGAGCGCGGCGAGGCGCGCCAACTCCCGCTCCACCTCGGCCAGCCAATCCAGACGGGCTTGAGTTTCATAAACCGCGCCCGCCATCGCGAGTTCGCTGAACGGGTCGCCCCGTTCGCGAAAGGCCATCCGGTCGGCTTCGCATTGAGCCTGGAGCTCCTGGAGCCGCTCCCGGCAATGGGCAACAAACTCCCGCCGCTCGCTCGGGGTGAGAAGCCGAAGGAAATAGGCGCGCGAGCGGATGAGGTCGAGGTTCGTTGAGATGTCGGCGGACGGCAACGGCGGCCGAAGCCATTCGCGCAGAGCGTTTTGACCCTGGGCCGAAAGCGAATAACGTTTGGCCTCGACCTTGAGCAGTCCGGCTCGGGCGAGCCGCTGGAGAAGCGGATAGACCGTCCCGGCCCCGCTTCGATAAGCAAAGGTTTGGGATCCGGCAAATTCGCGCAAGACGGCATGGGCGCGGCACGGTCCTCGCTTGGAGAGAATGCCCAGCGCGGTGTATTCCAGCGATGTGAGGGAACGGTGCATCATTCAGGGGCCTCGATTCGATCGGAACTTTGGGATCGCAGCGGTAGTATTTACGATTCGTAAATGTTGTGTGTTCTCCCGCTATTATCGCTCGCCGTTTCCGAAGATCTTCAGATCGACCCCCTGCTCCTCATTCAAGCCCGAGAAATCGGGAGGGTCATCAAGGGCAAAGCCAATCCGGTCTGGCCAGGATGGGATGCTGCCAAGACACCCCTTCTCATCTACCTTCCGGGAAAACAGGATGTGCTGATCAATCATCCGAAGCCGCCTGAGGGATTCCGGCCCTACGTCGGTTCGCTTCCTTCGGGGATCGGACGGGTCTTCGTGAAAAATGGCCCGACGATCTTCGATTTCGACGGCCAAAACACCACCACCGAGGTCAATGGCGTGGCGACCCTCGTGGTCGCGGACACGCTTTCGAACCGAAAGCAATCGGTCGAGGGTCTGGTCGCGTCGGGGGCGACCGCCCAGGCCGTCGAAGCCGGCCTTCGGCCGGATCCTTACGGCAGCATGACGATGTTTGCTCATGAGGCCTTCCACGTGTTTCAGGGCCAACGCGCGCCCAAAAATGGAGGCAACGAGTTGGCTTTGGTGAGCTACCCTTCCCTCTCGGTCGACAACAACGTCGGCTATGCGCTTGAAGCGGATGCGTTGGCGGCGGCCCTGCGGGCAACGCAAGACGGCGACTTACGCAAAGCAGCGCTTCAATGGCTCGCCGCCCGCACGTTCCGTCGCGCCAAGCTATCGAAATCCAGCATCGACTACGAAGACGGCACCGAGTTCAATGAAGGGCTCGCCAAATACATCGAATTTCGGTTGATGCAGGCGATGGAGGGTCGACGGCCTTCGGCCGAGATGTGGCTGCTCCAGGGCTTTCGCGGGTTTGCGAACCTCGCTCCGGAACGCGAGCGGCTGATCGAGCAAATGGCCGGCTTCATGACCGGAAAGAGCCTGGTCAACAACGACCCTTACGGGGCGTCTTCGGTTCGTTTCCGACTGTATTACTCGGGAATGGCGATCGGGGCGTTGCTCGACCGGCTCGGCGTCGAGTGGAAATCGAAGATCTTCGAACCTGAAACGACGCTGTCTGGAGTGGCGGCGTCCGCGCTCCAGGCGCGTCCCGACGCGTTGGATGCCGCTTGGAAAGCGCTCGTCGACTCTCCCCGATTTGCAAGCTTGCGCACGGAGAAGGAGCGGCTGGCCGCGGAGGGAGAGGCCCACATCCAAGAAGTTCTGGCCGGTTTCGATCGCGCCCCCGGCGAACTGGTCATCGACTACGCGAAGCTTGACCAGCCGCGCGTCGGATTCGCATTCACGCCCTTTGGCATTCTCCGCATCGACGAAGACCGTACCGTGTTCCGATTGCTGCCCATTCGGGGCATCGCCAATGGGCTCCGGTTCGCCGAAGATTCCGCCCGGCCCGTTCTGCAGGACAAGGGCCGTAAACAGATCCGCATGATCTTGACGGCGGCTCCGGACCCCGCCGCCATCGGCCGCCAGCTTGGAAATGGAGAGGGGCGCGCGGCGAAGGCGAAACTTGCGCTTCCCGGGGTGCATCTGGAGGGACTCGAGGGTCGCGTCAAAGTGGAGGGTCGAAAGGTGCTCGTTGAACTGACGGCCTGATCCGTACTCTGCGCATCGTCTCGCGAGGATTGGCGAAAAATTGTTGACAAGGCCCTTGACACCGGTTCTTTTGGCGTGTATTATACCAATTGGTTAATTAACCACTTGGTTGAACACAATGTCGAGCGATGCCCTGAGCCTAACCTTTTCCGCGCTTGCCGATCCCACCCGGCGGGCCATCTTGGCCCGCCTGGCGGCGGGCGACGTTTCGGTGAACGAGCTCGCCAAGCCGTTCAAGATCTCGCTTCCCGCCGTCTCCAAACACCTCAAGGTGCTTGAGCGGGCGGGCCTCATCCGCAAATCCAAAGCGGCCCAGCAGCGGCCCTGCCGGTTGGAAGCGGCGAGGCTCAAAGAGGTCTCGGAATGGGTGGAGCGCTACCGCGAAAACTGGGAACAGAGCTTCGACCGCCTCGACGCCTACTTGCAGGAACTCCAGAATAAGGACCAACAACGATGAATCCCACGCAATCGAAACTGACCTTCACGCTTCCTTCCGACACCGAGATCGAGTTCAAGCGCGACTTTTCCGCGCCGCGCGATCTCGTCTTCGACGCGATGACCCAATGCGAGCACATGCCGCAATGGATGACCGGGCCCGACGGTTGGGTCATGTCCATTTGTGAAACCGACCTTCGGCCGGGCGGCGCCTTCGTTTGGGGCTGGACCAAGGCCGAAGGCGGCGAGCCCATGATCATCACCGGCAAAATCGTCGAAGTCGACCGGCCGGCCCGCATGGTGAACACCGAAAACTGGGGCGAGCCGTGGCCCGAAGCCACAAACACCTTGGTTCTTGTCGAGGAAGGCGGGGTCACTTCCATGACCCTGACGTGCACCTATGCTTCGCAAGAAGATCGCGACAATGCGCTCAAGACCGGCATGTCGGATGGCATGTCGATGAGCTACGACCGTCTGGACCAGATTTTGGCCGGGAGAAACTAAGATGACCACCGACAACAAGCTCACCGTGACCCTGCCCTCAGATACCGAAATCCAGCTCACGCGCGATTTCGACTTTCCCCGGGACCTGGTCTTCGAGGCCTTCACCAAGTGCGAGCATTACGCGCATTGGTGGGGGCTGCGCGACATGACGCTCGCCGAATGCGAAATGGACTTCCGGCCCGGCGGCAAGTGGCGCCGCGTGGTCCGGATGGCCGACGGGACGCCGCATCCGTTCTGCGGCGAGTTCCTCGAGATCGTTCGGCCCGAGAAGATCGCCCAAACGATGGTGTATGACGTGGACTATATCCGCGACTTCCCTTCCACCGAAACGCTTGTCCTGACGGAATCGAACGGCAAGACGACCCTAACCGCGACGATCAAACACCTTTCGAAAGAGGCTCGCGACGGCCACCTCCAGTCTGGAATGGAAGCGGGCGCGGCCATTTCCTACGAACGGCTCGAGGAGCTCTTGGCAACCTTGGGATGAGGGCAAAGCCGGCCTCCATTGACGAATATCTCGCCTCGGCCCCCGCCAAGGCGAGACTCGCCCTTTACAAATCCCGGCAGGTCGCTCAATTCAACCTCGTACGTCGAATCCCGGCTCCGGAACGAGAGCACGACAAGGAAGATCGTCGGCTTGTCTACCTTCAAGATCCCAAAGCGCTGGTTGCCGCCCACGTCCTCCAGAAGCCATGGCCTCATGGCCCCTTCCGCATTGTGAAACGCGATGACAAAGTCCCAGTTCGAAGAACCTAGCCGAGCCAAAACCGGACGATCGGGGGTCGCGGCAAACTTGAGCACGTGCACCTGGCCCGATTTGAGTTCGCCGGACCGTTTCGAGCCCACGATCAGGTCCTGAGGCGAGAGAATGGATCGAGACACCTCATAGGGACCCCCTCCTCCATCGCCAACGGAGGACACGGCGAGCAACAGTCGGCCCGGTCGAGAGATCACGTCGTACGATTCGGCGGCCGACTCGTCGGGATGGGCCGATGTCCCATCAAAATGCTCGAAATCCGGGCCGAAGAGCTTTGCCTCAACCAAGAAGCCGGAGGCAGAGGCCCGATAGGTGAGCACGTCGCCCACTTTGGCCTCAATCGACCAGTAATCGGTGCCGCCGATTTGCAGGGTCGACGCCGCGGCTTTTCCGTCGGCAAGGGGCCGAACCGCCGATTGAACCGAGATCGTAAAGGGCTGATTGGAGTTCGACTCACCATCCGTCGCCAGCCACACGACCGTATCCTTTCGCGCGGCAAAGACCTTCACGCGGGGATCTCGCTCGCGGCCCGGCAGAAAGGCAAGGGCGGGCCGAAGAGTCTCTTCCCGATCGGTCACTTTGGGATAGAAGGGATTCGTCTCGTCTTTCTTAAGATCAAAGGTTGAGACGTCCGGACGCTCCAGCACGACCAATTCCCCGCTCGAGCTCAATCCGGGGACTTCGGCGCGCAAGATGTCGCCGGCTTTCAGCGCCAGCGTCCAGACTTTGGGCTTTTTCGATTCGGATGCGTCGGATGCGCGGTCCCCGGTCCGAACGAGGGCCTCCGGCGCCAGGTCGGTCGCGGTGAACTCGACTGCCCCTTCGACCATATAGGTTGCCCGTGCGATCACGTAATAGTCGCCCGCTACCGGGGCGAAAACCACATAGGGCGCCACCTTGTTGAGAGGCGCCGCCAGGTTCACGTCGGGAAGTCCAAGCGGCGAGAGAGTGAGCGACAACGTCGTGCGGTCGTAACCAAGATTCCGGGCGG
>CAYONY010000096.1:0-7108 GCA_964405415.1 uncultured Fimbriimonadaceae bacterium
ATGGATCGAGAGCCATCGCCAGCTCTGGGCCGCGCGCTTCGATGCGTTGGACCGTGTGATCGATGAAATGAAACATCGGGAGGAATCAAATGGAAGTTCGTCAAGGAATTGAACCCACGAAGGTCGAACGCAAATCCGACCTCGAACTCGTCGTCACCCGCACCGTCGATGCGCCGGCGCGCCTCGTATGGGAGGCGTGGACCCAAGCCGACCTCTTTCGGCAATGGTGGGTCCCCAAATCGTATGGGCTGAACCTGGTTTCCTGCGACATGGACGTTCGCGCCGGGGGGCAGTATCGATTGGCGTTCCTCCACGAAGGGTCGACGATGGAGTTCTTCGGGACTTACCTCGAAGTGGCCCCGACCTCGCGCCTCGTTTGGACCAACGAGGAGGATGGCGGCCAGACCGTCACCACGGTGACCTTCGAGGAAAATGCTGGAAAGACCCGGTTGACGGTGGTCAATCTCTATCCATCGAAAGAAGCGCTGGAAGCCGATGGATCGACGGCCGCGCTGCCCGAGTCGCTCGCCCAGCTCGACGAGCTTCTCGCGAGCATGGTGAAACCATGAGAAAACCTGAAAGCCAACGAGAATCTGACTTGAAGTTGCTGACGTCGATGACCGGCAAGGCGAGCACCGCGAAAACGGCGGAAGGCGACGCACCCGTGTTCGCCTACATTGCCAGCTTGCCGCAGCCGCAGCGCGAAATCGCCGAGCGGATCGATGCCCTGGCGGCCAGGGCTCTGCCTGGTCTCCAGCGAGCTGTGAAATGGGGGATGGCGTACTATGGGGTCGAAGGATGCTGGTGTTTTTCATCAGGAGCCTTTGTCGGCCATGTGAAGCTGATGTTCATCATGGGCACCTCAATGACACCGGAACCACCCGTGACACCGACCGGGATGGGGAAAGCTACGCGTGGAGTCGAGCTTGCCACCGTTGACGACATCAAAGAGGTCCAATTGGAGGCCTGGATGAAGCAGGCCGCCAATATGCCGTTCGCGGGAGGGAAGAAGCGGTGACTATGCGTGCCGCACCTGGCCTAAAGACGGCTATTCTTTTGATGACGCTCGTGATGACGACCGCCTCGGCCCAGGAGAAGCCCACAACCGGCTACGCGCCGATCAATGGGCTCAAGATGTACTATGAAGTCCACGGGACCGGCGAACCGCTGGTGCTGCTCCACGGCTCGTTCATGACCCTCACCAACAACTGGGAAGGGTGGATCGGCGAGCTGGCCAAGACGCGGAAGGTGATCGCCGTCGAACTACAGGGCCACGGCCGTACGGGGGACATCGCGCGCGAGATGACCTTCGAAAACTTCGCCGACGACGTGGCGGCCCTGCTCGACCATCTCAAGATCCCCCGCGCCGATCTCATCGGCTACAGCATGGGCGGATCGGTGGCGATCCAGTGCGCGATCCGCCATCCGGACCGGGTTCGCAAAGCGGTCATCATTTCGGCCCGGTTCCGCCACGACGGCTTCGTCAAGGAAGGGCTGGACGCGATCGCGGGGCTCACCGCGGACATCTTCAAAGGCTCTCCTCTCGAGACCGAGTACAAGAAGCTCAGCCCGACGCCGGACGCGTTCCCGGACTTCGTCAAGCGCGTCGTCGCGATGGCCAAGCGACCGTTCGACTTCGGCGCCGATAAGCTTAAGGCTACCAAGGCGCCGATGTTCTTCATCCACGGCGACGCGGACGGCGTGCGGCTCGATCACATCTCGGAGATGTATCGCCTGAAGGGCGGCGAGGTCCACGGCGACATGGGGGCGCGCCCCGCGTCGCGGCTGGCCCTATTGCCCGACACCACCCATGTGAGCCTGATGCAGCGCAGGGCCATCCTCGTGCCGATGATCAACGCTTTTCTCGACGCCAAGCCGTAGCGGCCGCACCCCGAAAGGACGACGTCGCAAAGGAACGCTTGGCCGTTCGGGCGGCCTACCTGAGAAGAAAAACCTTCGCTTCGTTCCGCCGTGATGGTGGATGGGTTTGCCCGAGGCGGTCCGTACGCAACGCATTTGGGTCGGGGCCACCTTGGACGCGTCATTGGGGTTCGCGATCCTGGCGTTCTGGAGGTGGGCTACGGGAAAGCTCCGGGCACCGAGTGGGCGCGCCAAAGTTGCTCTGGCACTACAGGAAACCGCTCTCAATCCGAAACCGGCGCCGTCATCATGTATTCCCAAACCGGACGGAACCGCGGGGTTCCGTCCTTCGTTTTGGGGCCGATCGCATCGCCGATCACCGTCGAATGGGCGCGGACGGATTCCGTTGGCGACCCTTCAAAGTGGGTGGTCAGAATGCGCGATCCCCGGTAAGGCGGAGGCGTCGCATCGACCGAGACCGGCGGCCCCAATTTGTCGAGCCCCATCACGCGGCAGATCGCCATCTGCTCTCCGAAGTCGCACCCTTGTCGGTCGAGTTCATGGTTGAACGTAAAGAATCCGGAAATCGGGGTGGCGGGCTTGCGGTACCAGGCCGCCGGCGCATCGCGA
Organism: uncultured Fimbriimonadaceae bacterium; assembly: GCA_964405415.1. Classification (GTDB taxonomy): domain Bacteria; phylum Armatimonadota; class Fimbriimonadia; order Fimbriimonadales; family Fimbriimonadaceae; genus CAYONY01. Next base: position 2,491 of record CAYONY010000096.1, read on the forward strand.
ACCCGATCATAGTCCTTCGGAGCGCCCGTCATGATCGCGCGCGCCACGCGATGCTTGATCGCAATCAACGCCGCATGCCCTCCGCCCTGCGAATGCCCCGTCACCGCGATCTTGGCCCAGTTAAGGCCCGCTTCGGCATTCCAATAGGGACTCCAGCCGCCATTCGGTTCGACTTTGGCCAGGTACTGAAGCACCTTGATCAAGCGGTTTTCGATCGAATTCGTCCGGTCCACTGAAACAAACGAGGAGAGGTCCTTGCCCTCGATGATCTCGGTCCTGAACTTCTCGAAAGCCTCAGGGTCCGGTTCGTTGCGAACGCGGGTGGCGGGCACATCGCTCGGGTAGGCCAGGGCGATCACGTGATAACCCAGGTCGGCGGCGGTTTGGCAGAATTGGCCCGTCCCTCCCGGTTTGCCCCCGGTACCGGGAAGAAAAATGAGGAGTTCGCCGCGCGCCTTAGCGCCCCGATTGCGATAGACCAAATGAGGATCGTCGAAGGCCTTGATCGACGCGTCGGTCTCGCTCGGCCGAATCGGCGTGGGGACCTCTCCGCCGGGAAGTGCCAATAGGGCCACGAGCGCAAGCATCGTCATCTCTCGACCCTACCCATCCCGCCCCCCCAAAGTTCCCGTCGAACCTCGCCAGACCGCTTCGCCCATCCCGAACGTCCCCAAGGATAGGACCATGGCCGAATCGCTCGAATCGACCAAGAACATCGTCCTGTGCCTCGATGGCACCGGCGATTGGGCCGCTAAGCACTTCACGAACGTGATGAAGCTCTATCAGCGGCTCGACCGGGATCGGCAAGCCGTGTTCTATTCGGGAGGGGTTGGGACGCTCGGAAGCCCGATCGCGCTTTCGAGATGGCGGCGCATGTTCCTTCGATTGCTCGACTTGGCGACCGCCACCAGCTTGCGCGACCGCGTGCTTGAGGGCTACGCCTTCATCGCCCGCGAATATGAGCCTGGCTGCCGCATCTATCTCTTTGGGTTCAGCCGCGGCGCGTTCACCGCGCGGCTGATCGCTTCCCTGGTTCACAACTTCGGGATTCTTGAGCCCCGCAACCTTCACCTCGCGCCCTACCTATGGGAGGCGATCGCCGAGCTGCGTTCCATTGGCGATTTCAAAGAGGACGCGCGGATCATTCGCCAGCAGTTTGGCCGAGCCGGCGAAACCAAGGTCCACCTGATGGGCCTCTTCGATACCGTAAGTTCGGTCGGCGTTTTCGAACGTTTCCAAGTTTTTCCCTATACCGACAAAAACCCCAGCGTTCGGACGATCCTCCATGCGGTCAGCCTCGATGAACGGCGGAACTGCTTTCCTGAACTGCTGATCCACCCGGATGGCAACCACGTCGAAGAGGTCTGGTTCCCCGGCGTCCACCGCGACGTTGGTGGAGGATGTGCCACCGATTTCGGCCTTGAAAACGATGTGTTGGAGTGGATGCTTGGGCGTTTATCGGAAAGCGGACTCCTCTTGCGAGAAGCGTCACTTCCGCCATCTGAAAGGCGCGTTCATCTCCCGGTTTTCGACCCCTATGTCCTCGCCGGGATCTACCCTCAATTGATGTTCGATCATGGACTGAACGATCGGCGGCAGCGAAACTTCAGCCTTTGGCGGCCTTGGCGGTGGTTCGGCAACCGGGGGAAGGATCCCGGATTCCGCTATTTCTGGCCCAACTTCCTTCATTCACGCCACGTCCCCCAAAACGGATTTGTCGCGGCCGGCGCGGGCCAGGTCCGGAAAAATGACGGTTCGGCCCCCATTCCCTTCAACGAAGTTGCCAACCTTGAACCTCCGAAAGCCACATCTTCGGTGAGTCGGGGATCGGAATCCGTTGGGATCGTCCTCGGCGTGGCTGCAGCACTCTTGATCACCAATTCAGCCCTTGGCGAACCCTTTGGCCCGTCGTGGCCCCACCCTTGGGCGGCCGGCGGCACGTTTGCGCTGTTCATGCTGGATCTGCTGTTCCAAGGTTTGCGCCAAGGGTTGGAAGCAAACTCATCAATGAAGTGGCTTCCGCGCGCCATGGTCCCGATCGGAGCGGGGTTGGTCCTTGTCTTGGCGTGCCTTGTCGGGCGAGAAGTCGCCTGGACGGCTCTTTATTGGGGATTGGGGGCGGGCGCCCTCGTCGCGGCGGTCGCCGGTTTGGGCGCACGTCCTGCCCTGGCCGCACCGCGGGCGATTCCCCTCGTGTTTTTTCCGGCCATCACGGTGGCGGGAGGCGGATGGCTGGCCGAGCGGATCGCCAGCGCTCTCCCGGCAACCCGGTGGGTCGAGCCGTCGGGAGTCGCGTCCATCGCAATGGGACTTGCCGGATGGGCCTTTCTCTCCGGGCTGCTCCAGATCGCCCAAGACCGGGGCAAGATGGGTTGACAGCCGGCCGTGCCGATCTTGATGAAATCTTGATTTTGGGGCCGCAGCTTTGATACGGCTACGACGATCGACTGCTCGCCTAGCCGCCACTCACCGGAGGAATCAGGGCGAGCTCGGCGCCTTCGCCAATCGGATCATCGCCGTGAGGGAAATCGAGATTGACGGAGAGTCGACAACCCTTTGTCGCAACGCCGAGGCGGATCAAGCTTTCAAGTACCGCTTTCGCCCGAGGTTCCGAAGTCACGCGAACCGATTCGCCGTGACGATCTCTCAAATGAGCGAACAAGCGAACCTCAAATTCCGGCACGGGAGCAGTTTACTTCGCGCCAATGGCAGGATTCGAACCCGATCCGAGCGAATGGAAAGGGCGTCCCATGCCAAAACCTCCCGCCCGCACCACCCTCGGCGTGATCATCGGAAACCGAGGGTTCTTTCCCACCCATCTCTGCGTCGAAGGCCGCAAACAGATCCTAAAGGTCCTCGAGTCGGAGGGCTTCGACGTCGTGATTCTCCCGGAAACCGCGCGCCAGGCCGGTTCGGTCGAATCGCTGGCCGATGCCAGAGCTTGCGGCGACCTTTTCAAAAAGCATCGCGAAAAGATCGACGGCATCCTGGTGACGTTGCCCAATTTCGGGGATGAACGAGCCGTCGCCAACACCATTCGGTTTTCGGAATTGAACGTCCCGGTCCTCGTACACGCGTTCAACGACGAGGCCAAGCGGATGACGATCAAGGACCGTCGCGATTCGTTCTGCGGCAAGATGTCCGTCTGCAACAACCTCAAGCAGTACGGAATCCCGTTCAGCCTGACCGACCTCCATACCGTCGATCCCGGCTCCAAAGAGTTCAAAAAGGACCTGGCGCGGTTCGATTCGATCTGCCGCGTTCTTCGAGGCTTGCGGGGCGCCCGCATCGGCGCCATCGGAGCTCGGCCGACCGCCTTCAATACGGTTCGCTATAGCGAAAAGCTATTTGAACGGGCCGGGATAAGCGTCGATACGCTCGACCTCAGTGAAGTTCTCGGCTGGGCGAACCGGCTGAAATCGAGCGATAAGGCCGTGAAGGCTAAGCTGGAGTCCATCCAAAAGTACACCGCCACCAAGGGGATTCCCGCGGAGAGTTTGGACAAAATGGCGCGGCTCGGCACGGCGATCGACAACTGGACCCGCGAGGCTCAAATCGATGCGACGGCGATCCAGTGCTGGACCGCATTGGAGGAGTTCTACGGGATCGTCCCCTGCACCTTGATGTCGATGATGTCGGACTCCCTGATGGCCAGTGCCTGCGAAACCGACGTGGCCGGCGTCGTGGGCATGTACGCTCTGAACTGCGCTTCCGGAAGGCCCAGCGCGTTGCTCGATTGGAACAACAATTACGGTTCCGACCCGGACAAGGCCGTCGTCTTCCATTGCTCCAATCTCCCGAAATCGGTGTTTGCCGAGCAGAAGATGGACTTTCAGGAGATCATCGCCGGAACGGTGGGCAAAGAGAACACCTTCGGGACCATCGTGGGGCGGATGAAGACCGGGGCTTTCACCTATTGCCGGGTCAGCACCGACGACGCCAACGGCCGGATCGTGGCCTACGTCGGCGAAGGCGAGCTGACCAACGACCTCCTCAACACCTTTGGCGGATTCGGAGTGGTCAAGGTAAAGGGGCTGCAAAAGCTGTTGCGCTACGCCTGCGAAAATGGTTTCGAGCATCATGTGGCGGCAAATCTCAGCGAAGTCGCCGATGCCATGGCGGAAGCGCTAAGCAAGTATCTCGAATGGGGGGTCTATCGGCATGAGTAGCCCCGCCTCGATTGCCTTACCCCTTGAGGGCGCGGCCGGAAAGGGCGCAAACCGGATGGGGGGCCGATGAGGCTCGCCCTCGGCGTCGACTACGGCACCAATTCGGTCCGCGCGCTGCTCGTCGACATCGACTCCGGCCACGAAGCGGCGACGTCCGTATGGAGTTACCGTCGAGGCCATCAAGGGGTCTTTGAGGACACAAAAGACCCGAACCTGGCCCGCCAGCATCCCGCCGAATACATGGAAGGCTTCTTCGAAGCGGTCCGCGGCGCCTTGGCCGAGATTCCGGATGCCGAGATCGTGGGGCTTGGCGTCGACACCACCGGCTCGACCCCGATCCCGTGCGATGCGCGGGGCATGCCGCTTGCCCTGCAATCGGAGTTCGACGCGAATCCGCACGCCATGGCGTGGCTCTGGAAAGACCACACCGCCTATGCCGAGGCCGAAGA
>CAYONY010000096.1:7118-12054 GCA_964405415.1 uncultured Fimbriimonadaceae bacterium
TTGGCCCGTCGAAGGGGCGAGCCCTATCTCGAAAAGTGCGGCGGCGTGTACTCCTCCGAGTGGTTTTGGTCGAAAATCCTCCACTGCGCGCGGATTGCTCCCGAAGTGTTTGCCGGCGCCCACACCTGGGTCGAATGCCAAGATGCCCTTCCGGCCTGGCTGATCGGAGCGACGGATGCCGCATCGATTCCCCGGGGCATTTGCGCGGCCGGCCACAAGGCGATGTTCCACCCCGATTGGGGCGGCCTTCCCTCCGAAGCTTTCCTCGCGGAACTCGATCCCCGGCTCGCCGCCCTTCGAAGCCGGCTCTACACTCTCGCTCAGCCGGCGGGAACTCTGGCCGGCGGGCTCGACCCCGACCTGGCCGCCCGGGCCGGGCTGCGACCCGGTCTGCCGGTCTCGGTCGGAGCGATGTACGCCCACATGTGTGCGGTCGGCAGTGGAGTGCGCCCCGGATCGCTCGTCAAGATCATGGGAACAAGCACGTGCGACATTCTCGTGGGCGACGCCTCGACGCCGGATATTCCCGGAGTATGCGGCATCGTTCCCGGATCGGTGCTCCCCGGCCAAATGGGCATCGAGGCCGGCCAATCGGCGGTGGGCGACTTGTTCCAATGGTGCGCCTCGAAGCTGGGAGGGGGTTCGCATGACTCGCTTACCCAAGAGGCCGAAGCCCTGCGGCCCGGCGAAAGCGGGCTCCTTGCCCTCGATTGGAACAACGGCAATCGGACCGTTTTAGTCGATCCTCAACTCACCGGCCTTCTCGTCGGGCAAACCCTTCACACCACGCCGGGACAAATCTACCGAGCCCTCATCGAAGCGACCGCCTTCGGCGCCCGCATGATTATCGATCGCATACGCGCCTACGGCGTCCGGATCGACGAGATCGTCAACTGTGGCGGCCTGGCCGAAAAGAGCCCGTTGACGATGCAGATCTATGCCGACGTCTGCAACATGCCGATGAAGACGAGCCGATCGGCTCAGACCTGCGCGCTGGGCGCCGCCATTGCCGGATCGGTTGCCGGCGGGGGCCATCCGGACTTTGCCCGGGCCATTGGGGCGATGGCCGGCGTGAACGAACGGGTCTTTAATCCCAACCCGGACGCCGTTCGCGTCTATGACCGCCTCTTCAAACTCTACGCCGACCTCCACGACGCCTTTGGGCGCACGGAGCGGGCGCCCGATCTTCATGCGCTGATGAAAGAGCTTTTGAAGGTTAGACGCGAAGCGGGGACCGGCTCGTGAATCTCCGCGAGGCGGTCTGCCAAGCCAACCAAGCCCTGCCGGCCGCCGGATTGGTGGCCATGCACTCGGGCAATGCGAGCGGGCTCGACCGGACCACTGGGAAACTCTTCATCAAGCCGAGCGGGGTCGACTATGGCCGGCTCGCGCCCGAAGTGATGGTCGAAGTGGACCTTCAGAGCGGCCAATGGGACCCCGCCGGTCCTCGGCCGAGCGTCGACCTCCCCCACCACCTTTACCTTTATCGCCACATGCCCGAGATTGGCGCCATCGTCCACACCCACAGCAATTACGCAACCGCGTTCGCCGCCGCCGAACGGCCCATACCCGCCGTGTTGACCGCCATCGCCGACGAATTCGGAGGCGAGATCCCGTGCGCGCCGTACGTCGACAACGAAGGCGACCATCTCGGCGAATCCATCCTGACGCACCGGCGCAGAGGCTGCCCGGCGATCCTGTTGGGGCACCATGGCGTCTTCGCTTGGGGCTCGAGCCCGCCCGCCGCGCTCAAAGCCGCGGTTATGGTCGAAGACGTCGCCAAAACCGTCGGGCTGGCCCTCGCCCTGGGCCCTCTGAAAGCCCTACCGGCCGAAGAGATCGCCAAATGGTGGGACCGTTACCAAAACCGGTATGGCCAGGTTGACCCTTAGATCACCACCTGGGAACCCGGCGGCGGCTCACTGATCAACTGATACTCGAGGTCGCGCAGATCGCGAATCGAAAGGCGAAGATCCGTGGGGGTGCGGCCCAACGATTCAAGGTCTTTGGCGACCTCGTCCAAGGCGCGGACCGACAGCCGAATGACTTCAATTAGAGTGGTGCGATCGGTTTCCATAGCGCGAGCATAGTCCCAAGGACCGTTTGGATCCAAGCCCTTGAAAACGTGGCCCTCTCCGTCCTGATGGGGCGGCGAAAGCCCTTTCGAGGCGACGCGTCTCCTTTGAACTATGGCCGTTTATCATGTTCGAACCGGCCAGAGGGCGAATCTCACCCTCATTCCGCCTCAACCGTCGGCGTGTTCTCTCGAGCTCGCGAGACACTTATTCGACTTCGTGCCGGGGACGTCACGGCCTTACTCGGCCGCGACTCCGGCGCGTCGCCACAAATCCAGGTTAGCCGGCCCTCCAAGGGGACGCAAGCCCTAAGAATTGCGTCCCCAATTTGGAGGACGAGGTCCGTTCTCAATAGCGGAAGATCCCGGCCACCGTCGCCTTTGACGGCATCTCGTCCGGTTCCACCTCGTAAACCGTGCCCGCGTTGCGAAGCGTTTCGACTTCCAAGCGATTGATAAGGTCCTCTTTATGCCCCTCGCCCGCAGCGAAGTCCCAATCATGGGCGTAGCGATCGACAAACAGCACGTCGACCCGTCCCACTTCCGATTCGCGCATCAAGGCATTGAGATCGTCGGAGGTGAGGCCGGTCCCTGCCATCCGGGCAAATCGCGCCCGCTCCGTATCTTCGCGACGGGCGGCCAACGGCTCCATGACCGCTCGAGTCCGCTCGAGCAGTTCGGAATCGGAAAGCCGGTGGGGGTTCAACCGCACCGAATCGCCGTGGACATTCGGATAGTGGGCGTGCTTGACGAAGAGGCTGAGCGCCGGCTCATCGGCGACGACGACAAGGGGCGAAACGACATCCGTAAGCACCTGGCAAATCGCCCGATCGACGGCCTGCACGAAACGGAGGACCCTATCTTTAGCTTCGGCGCCGCGGTCGCCGCCACCGTGGCTGATCCCCGATCCGGCTTGGTTCGGCGGGCCGGCGGTGTGCATTTGGCGCTGCTTCTCGGAGTATTCGGGTCCCAGCGCCGCCTCCAGGCTCTCCGGCATCTCCGGCACGTCGACCTCTCGAATATGGCGGCCCTTTGCCCGGTAGAGCCGGGGGCCATGCTGGCTCAGGGCCAGGATGTAATAGGGCCGCAACCCCAGCATCGGAATCAGGGCACGGATCTGAAACGCATGGCCAACCGTTGTGAGTTCCTCCACCTCCATCGGCAACCAGAAGTAGCGCATCATGTTCGGCGCGAGATAAAGGGCGAGCCCATCGCCCTGATGGAGCCAGAAGCTCCGATCGGCCAAGAGGTCCCTTGCTTTGGCCAACAAGGCTTGAGCTTCCGCGGGCCGAAGTCCTTCGGCCAAAAGCAAGGTTTCGGCCTCGTTGAGCCGGTTCTTGAGCCGAATCGGCGCTTCGAGGCGGTCGACCCCTGTTCGAAACGTGGGAATCGTCAGCGAAACGCAAGGGCCTTCCGTTCCGATCAATTCATCGATGGCGTCCCGATAGGTGGTGGTCTGCATCAACTTCCTCCTGAGTCGGGGAGGAAGGCTCGGGGAACCGGCCGGAGTTCGGCCGAGTCGAGCCTTCCGGCCCGCTTCGAGCGCGTTCTCCCCTTCCGTCGGAAACGCGCCGCAACCTGAGAATAGAAGAAGCCGCCTTCGTTATCAAGCCTGGATTTCCATGTCCTCCGTTTAAAGGACAGGCGCATCGAGAACGGTCAGGTTTTGCCGACCGGGGTCGAAACAAACGCGAAGAGATGGCGCCCACCTTCGCCATCGGCCGTTTCTTTGGCTTGCAGGATGATCCGGGCAATCGATTCATTGAGCTCGGCGATCTGGTCGTCCCGCAGCCGCACGTTGGCCGTTTCGAAAAGCAGCCGGGGCCGGCCGGATTTGATTTGATAGGCGCGCGCGTAATGGGCCGAAACATCCGCCAAAACGTTCCGAACTAGGCGGGCGTACTCAAGCTGATAGGCGGCGTCGGTCGAAGTGGCATCGGCCGCGAACTGGCGAGCCACCGGTCCGTAAACCGCCTCTCGGTTCTTGCCGGCGATGCGCTCACCCGTCTTAATGATCATGCCGTGCTTCAGCAACAGCCGGACGTGGTGGTAGAGCGTGTCCGGGCGGCGGCCCATGTCCGAGGCGATCTCAAGAATCGAGCCGTGGCCCCGCGCCATGAGCGAGGCGATGATCCGCTGACGGACCGGTGAGGCGTAGATCCGCATCTGTTCCCGAGTGAGAACATGCTTCTTGGGCATCCCCGGCGTTCTACCCTTCCTGTCCCCATTGGCGCGCCTCTCGAAACCGGATGCTTCTCAAGGCGAGAGACAGGGGGCTCAGTTTTTGGCGCCGGCTTTGATCCAGGCTTCGATTTTGCCGATCTCGTCCTCGGTGAGCGGAGCGCCCATTTTCGGCATCTTGTCCACCCCTTCGGCGCCGCGAACGGCTTTGACGATGAGGCTCGCCGCCGGATCGCCCGCGGTGACGATCGCCCCATGCTCGCCGCCCTTCATAACCGATTCGTAGGTCCGCAGATCGATTCCCTCTTTGCCATTTTCCCCGTGGCAGCCCACGCATTTGGCGGTGAGCAGCGCTTGAACATCCGCGTACCCGCCGGCGGTAGCGGGAGCAGGCGCCTCGCCCGTCTTTGAGCCGCCGTCCGATTCCTCCGCAGCCTTGCTGCATCCAAAGGCAAAAACGGCGAGGGCGGAAAACAGGGCGATTCGCTTCATGGCTTTGGATTATGACGTCCGCCAAACGCCGGCTGGTCGGGGAAAACCGTTTCGAGCGTTAGCAGGGAATCCAAGTCTGACCTCGAATTCCTCCACCATGGCCATCGAAGGTAAAGCCGTCATTCTCGAGGAGCCGGGCCAACCGGCCGTCCTCCGCGACATCACGATCGATCCCCCCGGACCGGGTGA
>CAYONY010000097.1:0-12049 GCA_964405415.1 uncultured Fimbriimonadaceae bacterium
GAAGGCGCCTGTGCGATCATCAAGCATGGCAACCCCTGCGGGGCCGCGGTCGGCGCCGACCTCGGCGAAAGCTACCGGATGGCGAGGGCCTCCGACCCGATCTCCGCCTTTGGGGGGATCGTCGCTTTCAATGGGGTGGTCGACGAGACGGCGGTGGTTGCGATGACGGAAAAAGGCAACTTCCTGGAAGTCGTGATCGCGGTGGGTTGGAAAGACGAAGCGATCTTGGAGGCCTTTCGACTTCGATCCAGCTGGGCGGCCAACGTGCGACTCTTAGTGGGTCCAAATGAACCGCGTACGAAGGACTTGACGGTTCGCTCCATACGCGGGGGCTTTTTGGTTCAAGAAGGCGATGTAGACCCGGGTCCGGAGAACTGGCGGGTGGCGACCCAGCGTGAGCCGACCGAGGCGGAATGGGCCGATCTGCGGTTTCTTTGGCGGATTGTGCCCCATGTCAAGTCGAACGCGATCGTGGTGGGTGCCCATCAACGGCTCTTGGGTACCGGCGCCGGGCAGATGAACCGCGTGCAGTCGGTGCGTCTGGCGCTGGAACAAGCCGGGGCCGAGGTGGCCGACGCTGTATTGGCCAGCGATGCGTTCTTTCCTTTTCCGGACAGCATCGAGACGGCGGCCAAAGCGGGGATTGCCGCGATCATTCAGCCAGGCGGCTCGAAGAAGGATGCTGACGTGATTGCGGCGGCGGATGCGCATGGAATGGCGATGGTGCTGACCGGCGTCCGGCACTTCCGACATTAGTATCACGGGCATCCTGCCCGTGCGTACGACGGGCATCTTGCCCGTCGAATGGCCGGGCCGGTAAAACTGGGCGCCGACCTCGCGCCCGGCCCAAGCGCTTGAGATTGCATCACGCAAAAAACTGGTGGAGGCGGCGAGAATTGAACTCGCTTCCAAAACCGTCGTACCTTCAGTCACCACGAGCGTCTCCCCTGAACTTTTCTCGGCGGCGGTCTCTCCCGGGGTCGGCTGGCCACGCGCTCAGTCGGATTGTTTTAGGCGGAGTCGCTTCCGACGGCAGCTTCCCCGACGATCCGGATTTTTTTAGACCCGACCTCTCCCCTACCGGCTCGTGGAGAGCGGACCCACGGCGTTATTTAGGCCGCGTAAGCGTAGCTGTTATTCGCAGTTACTTTTTTTCTCGTTTTTTACGTGGCCCACGAGAATCCACGGCTCGCATCCAAAGGCCGAATCAGCTCTGTCGAACCCGTTCGCCCCCAGTTACATCTATTATGAACGTTGGCAGATGATGCCGAGTTCCTCCTGGTCGTTCGACCCACTGATCGAAGCGTGTGTCAATATTGACACATGGCGACGAACTTGAAACTGGATGAAGGGGTGTTGGCGGAGGCTTTCAAGCTCAGCGGCCTCAAAACGAAGCGCGAGGCGGTCATGCAGGCCTTGCAGGAGTACATTCAGCGACGCCAGCAGCTTGGAGTGCTCAAATTGAGAGGAACAATCGACTACGATCCAGATTACGACTACAAAGCTGAACGGCAGAGATCGTGAAGGTACTGGTCGACACGCCGATATGGTCGGAGTACTTTCGCCGAAGCACTCCCAATACTGCGGCAACGGAAGGGTTGGAGAAGCTCATTCGTGAAGGAGGCGCCATTCTCATCGGGCCGGTAAGGCAAGAAGTGCTGAGCGGAATCCGAGAGGTCAAGCAGTACGAACGCTTGGTGAAGGCGCTTCGACCCTTTCCGAACGAGGACCTTCCTATCGACGATTTCGAACTGGCCGCCAAGATCTCGAATGACGGTCGGGCGCGAGGGATACAGGGATCACCGACCGACTTTCTCCTTTGCGCGGTGGCCATTCGGCTCCAATTCCCCATCTTTACGCTCGACCGCGACTTCGCCCAATATGCCAGCCTTTTCCCATTAGATCTGTACGAACCCAACTAATGGCTCGCCCCATCACCTTAACACCTCTTCATCCCCATGCCCCACCCCACCCTCCTCTTCAGCATCGACGGCATGCGGCCCGACGCCATGCTCCAAGCCGCCACCCCCGTCATCGACCGGCTCATCCGCGAAGGCAGCCACACCCTGCAAGCGCGCACCGTCATGCCCTCGGTCACCCTTCCCTGCCACACCTCGATGTTTCGGGGCGTCGACGTCGCCCGCCACGGCATCACCACCAACGTCTTCACGCCCCTCGCCCGCCCGGTGCCGAGCGTTCTCGATGTCGCCACCACCCACGGCAAGGCCTGCGGGATGTTCCACAACTGGGGGCCGCTGCGCGATATCGCGGGACCGGACAGCTTTCGGATCGCGTTCCTGGATGGGAAATCGACCGAGACCAGCGACCAGCGGATCGCCAAAACCGCCGCCGAGCATATCGTCGGCGACCGGCTCGATTTCGCCTTCGTCTATTTGGGTTTCACCGATACGGTAGGCCATGACCATGGCTGGATGAGCGAGCCACAACTCCGGGCGATCGAAAACGCGGACCGGTGCGTGGGGCTCGTGCTGGAAGCTTGCGCCCAAGCCGGGCTGACCCCAAACGTGATCCTCCAGAGCGACCACGGCGGGCACGAGAGGTCCCACGGAACCGAAATGAACGAGGACATGACGATCCCATGGATCCTTTGGGGGCCCCGCGCTCGACCCGGGCATGTCATCGTCGACCCTGTTCGGATCTTCGACACCGGTCCGACGATAGCGGAGTTGATGGGCGTGCCTCAAGCAGCAGAATGGGATGGGGAGCCCCTCGTTGTTATACATCACAACGAGTGATGCATCTTGCAAATTAGGATTGACAGTCCCCCCCCCCCCGCTTATTGTATCTGTATGTTGAATCTCGTGCTCTTTGGCCTTTTGGGATTGACGCCCGCACATTGGGACACTTGGGAAATCGTTCCAGGGAATCCTTTCACTTGGCTCACCCAATCAACTTCATTCCAGCAAGTTCGATATGTCGAGAACAGGACGAACTCGACTGTAAATGTAAGCCAGCAGCAACACACTTACGACGATAAACCGCTCAAAGTCCTTGGCTCGACAAATACGGCTCCGCCGTGGTCCTCGAAGTTCACGCCACTTACGGACGGCTTTCTACAGTTCAGCGTCTACTCAGGGAACTGTCAGATTCCCCCACAGAGTTGGATTAACTGGAAAGTGCTCTATGATGAAGAGTCGGGAAAAGAAACGTGGGGTCTGGTCGGAAGCAATCCTGCCCAGACGGAGTTCCGCACACGGGCTTGGACGACGTACAATACGTTGCAAGTGACACAAGGTGGCATTTCCGGTGAAGGCGATCCGGGGTAAAGATTGATGGTGTCTGTTACAGGTCTCTTGTCATTCTTGTTCGCGCTGGGGAGCGGCAGTCAGGGCCCAGGCCATTCCAGTCCCGCCGCGACTTTGAGTCTGCTCGTAACGGTTCCTGGATCAAAGCTCGTCGAAGCTTGGCCGGAGAAGTTTGATTCTCTAACAAAGGCTGAGGAGTTTGCCCGAAAGCGTGGGCTCTTTGTTAAGGCGGACAAGACCACGGTGATCATGGTGGACCCCGAAGCCGGAGATTTAGGTCGATTAAGGAAGTTTTGCGATGGTCTTGACATATTGAAGCGATTCGCCACAGGACCTGGATTGGTCGAAATGAGTACGCTTTCAGAATCGGAAGTACTTGGCATACGGGAATTGATGGGGCACTCGGCGTTGCTTCCCATTTACTTGTCTCTCGAGGGCCGAAAGGACTTCTCCCTTCGGGTCGAGCCCGTGACTGGAATTCGATTCTCAGACGGAGATAACAGTGTTCAAGATCTCTACTGCCCGTTTGAAGCGAGTAGGCCAAAACCTGTTTTTCATCAGTCTCCAACGAGTTCGGAGCGGAAGCGCGCCCAAGAGATCCTGACAAGTCGCGCCAACGCAGGTGCGCCATCGGTTGGATTGGTGTACCTATGGTCCGGTTCAGGGACAACAACAAAGGCAAGACTTGACCTCGTGAGAAAAGCTCACCAAGCCCTAATTGATGAAGAGGAACTATGTCGGGCTCGTCTTGATGGACTTTGGGCCAGTGTTGTTTCAAACCTTTGGCACGGGGTCAGCAGTCCGAATCGGGGCGACTCTATCGAGAAGCTTGCGCCGAATGTACAAGACTCAATCAGAGGCATTGCAGGCAATCTGCCCGGACTAAGAGGAAAGCCCCTTGAGGCGTTCCTCGCGAACGGAAAGGTGACCGGTTACCGCCCAACTTTCGCCTTGATTTTCTCTTTCACAGATTCAGCCGGAATTAGGCAAACGAGCATTTACGCAGCCACCAAGCCATGAGTTGTTTGAGACCTTTTTTCTTACCCACACAACCAAACCGCCACCACCGGAAGAGTCTCCCTCAAATCGCTTCCCTCCAGCAATTGCAATTACTGGCTCGAACTCGCGGAACTACGGCCCGCGATAGATCGTTCCGCTATCCTGCTACTTGACCCTTCGCTTCATCATCACCGCAACGTGCGGCCCGACTTCGGATTGCGGCTGCTGAAACGCGGTTGGCGTGAAGACGAAGGATCCGTAGGGCTCCCATCCCGCCTGGCCCAGCTTATTCATCTCGCCTAAGAACGCTTCCTCTTTGGGTTTGAAGCGGCCTGTTCGCGCGGCATGAATCCCGCGCTCCATGGCGCTGGCCTGGTCGGAAAGCGGCCTCATATACAGGTAGTCGCCGGTCGCTTCGATCGGGGCGGTGACCGTGCAGTACTCCCACTTCTTGCCCTCCAAATCCGCACCTTGATACTCCGGCCGCTCCTTGATCACGATCGGGGGCGGTAATGCGGGCGGCGCTGTCGAAGGCGGAGGCGGGGGGCTGGCGATGAGGGGGCTGACCGACTTGGGCCGGGAGACCACTTTTGCGCCCTGGGAGACGGCCACATAGACGGATCCGGCCGTCAAGAGGCTGACGAAGACGAAACGTAAGGTTTGGCTCTGCATGTCCCATTGTCCTCCGAAAAGGTCAAATGGTCAAGCTTCAGCGTTCCATTTCACGCAGCCAAACCCCGGCCACGAGGAACAGCTCTTGAGCCTCGCCCGCGGCCAGCATCTCCATCTCCCGGCTCGGCCGGGCCGATTTCAGCATCTCCAGTCCACCTCTCTCATCCCCCGCCGAATAGCGCTCCAATGCGGCGCGGATCCGTTTGCTCTTCTTGGTCAGCGGCCGCATCATCTCCATGAGTGCCGTATCTCGGGCCATCCCTTCGGTCATGAGCAGACGGTAAGCCTCGTGCTCCACGCCCAGCAGCCGGGCCACGCCGAGCAAGCAACGCCGCCGGGTGATCATCGATTTGCAGAGCGCCGCTTCACGAAGGATCGCCGGGATGTCGTCGAGCGTTCCCACCACGCCGAGCGCGTAGGCCACTTCGCTCTCCGCTTCGTCATGGAAGTGCTCGATCGAGCGGCGCACCGCTTCCGCAACCCCGGCGAGCTGAAGCTCCGCCACCGCTTCGGCCGCCGCGATCCGCACGCTCGGATGCGGATCTTCCAGCGCCGCCGCCACCACTTCTTCCACCTCCCGGGCACCCATCAGGCGAAGCGCCTGGAGCGAAGCCCGGCGAAGGTCCGGATCGTCCGGGTTCGTCGCGCCTTCGAGGAGCGGGGCGATGCAGCTCGGATCGCCGATCCGTCCCAACGCTTTGGCGGCGGCTCGGCGGACCATCGAGCGAGGGCTCCGCAGATACTTCGCCAGGATTTCGGCGGCTTGGGCCGATCCCAGTTCGCCCAGCGCTTCAAAGGTCTCTTCTTCGACCAGATCGGGATGGTCGTCGAGCATGTGGATGAGCGCCTCCACCGCCTTTTCATCGCCAATCTTGGAGAGCGTCAGGGCCGCTTGGCGTCGCACGCGCGGCGAAGGATCGTGAAGCGAGGCGATCACCTCGTCGGAAGCCACCGAGAGCTGCGTATCCCCAGCTTCTTGAATCGCTTTCTCGCGGGCTCCCGGATCAGCGCTCTTGCTGAGGCTGCGAAGCGCAACGTAGCCCCGAGGGGTGACTTTGCTCAAGTGCTTCAGGGTCTCTCGAAGCCGGATGGCCCCTTCTTCGCGAACCGGAGCGAGAAAGATGATCGAAACGAAGCGCAGGGCCATCACCGATCCGAACAGCCATTTGTAGGCGAACTCGACGGTCGTGTGGTCGCGGTAGATCGCCATCAGCTCGGCCCCGAGGAGAGGGGCAAGGCCGCCGATGAGCGCGGTGAGCGCCATGGCGACGCCGAGGTAGTTGGCTCGGTCCTCCGTCTTGGCGGTGTTCAGCATGAGGTTGAACTGGCAGACCGCGACGCCGCCCCACACCGCTCCGGAGAAAATATGGCCGAGGATGAGATAGACCGTGTTGAGGGTCGTTTGCCCGGGCGTGCAGACCAGCCAGATCGCCGGGGTCAGCGTGAGACCGATCCCGAGCACAAAGAGCAGGGGTCGGTTGCCATATTTGTCCGCCAAGAACCCCCAGAACGGGCCGAGCAGAATGCTCCCGAGCGCGTGGGCGGCCACCGCCAATTGGATCGCCGTGAAGGGCAGCTTCAGGCTCTCGATCGCAAACGCGGAAAACAGGTTGCCGGCAAAGCCTTGCCCGAAAACGAAAATCGCTAGGAAGAGCAAGACGACCCGATAGCTCTTGTCCCGGATGGGAACGGAAAACGCGGCGAGGCTTTTGCCAAGGGGCTCGCGGATCGGGTTCGAGCGCGGCAAGTCCTTCATGGACATGAACGCGCCGAAGCTGATGGCGGCGCAGACGATGCCCATCCCGAAGATCACCGAATAGCCGACATCCGATTGGCCGACGCTCTTAAAATAGTCGAGCAAGACGGCCCCGATCGTGCCCACCGCTGCCCCAACCCCGGCCGCGATGCTGTTGCGGCGGCTGAAATACCACCCTCGCGAAGTCGACGGGACCATCTCCGCCAGCCAGTCGTTATAGATCGGGTTTACCGGCAAGACCGCGGCGGCGGCGATGGAGACGCAGAGACCGAGGATCCAGAGCTTGAGCTGGTTTTCCAGAGCGACGAGCGGCAGGAGCACGACGGGGATATAGAGCACCCGCCAAAGGAGGCCGCCGGGAAGGATGAACCGCTTGTAGCCGGGGAAGCCGCGGCCCCAGATCGCGCCGGGGATCTGAAGGATGCCGAGCATGCTCGGCACGGCGGCGAGCATGCCGATCCAATAGTCGGAGCCGCCGAGCTCCTTGACGAAACCGACCAGAAACGCGCCGCCGACGAGGGTGCCGAACGCGCTGGCGAAGGCGACGTCGAGGTTCGCCCAGCGGAGCGCGCGAAGGTTGTCGAGGCGGTTGCGGGACAAGGGTCTCTAGGTTAGCCGGTTGAGGGGGGGGAAGGTGGGCGGAACGTAGAACGTAGAGCGTAGAAGGCAGTTAGCAGTTGGCAGTTGGCAGAGGGCAAAGGGCAGAGGCAACAGGTTCACGTTTCCTGGGCTCTGTCGGGGGAAGGGGTTCACGCGGCGGTTCATTGGGCGGTTCATTTGGTGTTTCATCTTGTTTCAGGTTCGGGGAGAGACGATTTCGGGCGAATTGGGGGGGCGGTTGTTCACGGGCGGTTTCACGATTTGGGGGAGATATGAGGGTCGAAGAGTGAAGGCTCGGAGTCAGAAGCGACCGCCAGGTACGGGACGATTGGGGATGGGGCGGCCGATGCAATAGAAGGGCTTGGGGAACGAGAAAGTCAACTTCGGAAAGGAGTCGCTCCGGTTTAATGCGATCCTCTTTACGCAACCCGGAGGGGTGCCACATCAAGAGTCGGAATTCGGCGAATATCCCGGAGGGATGGTGGAAATTAGCCAGGGGTTGCGCTTCTGGGCGCCACCCCTTGTGCGCCATCGGCCCAACAACCGCACCCCGGCAGGGGTGCCAGAATTCACGAGAGCAGTGCCCTCCACCTACGCATGCCTTTCCTACCACCTCGTCTTCTCGACGAAAAACCGGCTTCCAGCCATCGACCCCAATTGGCAAGACCGCCTCCACGCCTATCTTGGTGGCACCGTCAAGGGGTTGAATGGAGTCCCAATAGCCGTCGGCGGCGTTGCCGACCATGTTCATCTTGCGGTCGGATTGCGGCCCACCCATTGCCTGGCCGATTTTGTCCGGGATCTTAAGAAGTCCTCATCGATTTGGGTCCACGACGAAGTGGGCCGCCGCGAATTTTCATGGCGAGTGGGCTACGGCGCGTTCACGTTTGGAGCGGACGGTTTGCCGACGATTCGGGCCTACATCGCGGGCCAAGAGGAACATCATCGAAAGGTTTCGTTTCGCGAAGAGTTTTTGGCGCTTTGCGCGGAGGCGGGAGTCGAGGTGGATTTGCGGTTTTTCGATTGAGGCGATCTGGCACCCCATCCGGGGTGCGGAGAGGGTGGGTGGTCCGCGCCCCAGGGGTGGCTCGTGCCTCGCAACCCCTGGCTAATCTCTAGAGAACCCCTCCGGGGTGGGAGAAAAAGAGGAGGGCACAAACCCGGAGCACGTCCGCGCGACCCCGGGTAACGATCCCAAGGACCCCTTCGGGATCGGGCGAACATCCCGGAGGGATGGTGGAGATTAGCCAGGGGTTGCGCCTCCGGGCGCCACCCCTGGAACGCCATCGCCCAAACATCCGCACCCCGGAGGGGTGCCAGGATCCGCTAGAAGCATCCGCGCGCTTTCAACGGAAAGTCGGTGATCTGCGTCTAATGGCTAAGGTGGACCCCCGAACTTGACCAAGGTTTGGCGACGCAAGTGGATTCGAATCGGAGCGGGAGCCGCGGTCGTCGCTCTCCTTGCGTTCCCGTTCTGGATTTCCGACCCCGAACCCCCTTTCCAATTCCTTGGGAATGCCGAGTTTCGACACCTCTCGGTGGACGATAACAAAGGACGGTCGGAAAGCACGATCAGCTTTATGATCGAGGGATCGAAATCGAAGGTAGATCGCGCCGCGTCGGACGAGCTGTTCGGATGGAAGAGAGTCCCTACTGCCATGTTGGAATCCGTCGAATACCATCGCGGAGATTGCTGCATCACGATAGTGGGTTGGAATTTTGGAAATCGCGAATTCCCCATGACCCATGTCTTGTACGAACGGCCCCCGATTCCCATCGACTTTCCTCGGTCGTGGGCATCTCGCGTGCGAACGTGGCTTCCGGACAGGATGCGATAACGCAATCGCTAGCCATCCGGAGTTACGTTGACCAGAAACGTTCCCCCAAAAGGGGATTCTCTAGATTAGACTGGGGTTGCGCCTCTGGGCGCCACCCCTTGAGCGCCAACGCCCAAAAACTCCCGCCCCGATGATCGGGGCCACATCATGTGGCGGAAATCTGAGACCCCGTCCGGGGTCCCAGAGGTTCTCTGGATCGCGGTCCAGGGGTGGCTCGTGCCTCGCAACCCCTGGCTATTCTCTAGTGAACCCCTCCGGGGTGGGAGAGAAAGGAGGGAGACGACGATCCATGGCGCGCTCGAGCGACCCCGGGTAGCGAGCCACAGATCCCCGTTGTACAAAGCATCGGGAAGCCCCTGGGCCGCTATTCCTCTTCATCGTCTTCAAAGCGATAGGCGCGACGAGCCATATAGAAGAATCCAACGCTTACGACAATCAAGCCGGCGCCTGAAAGAACAGCCGCCGTACCTTCCGCCCGCATGCCGCCGAGACGTCGTGGCATGCGAAAATCCTGTTCGATGATCCCTGTTTTCAAGCCAAAGTAGAGGACAACGCATCCAATCGCGCACCACATGAACACACGAAAACCGCGCCAGTGATCTTCCATTTGCCTACGGCACCATCACCACGCTCGCGACCCCCGACATCCCCCCCCCACGCGCTGGTATCGGAGCATCCCCGGCCCCCGATATTCGCGCCGCTCCGGGCGGTTTTCCTCCCTCGGCGGCCGAGTATCCACGAAATCCCGCACTTGCGAGACACCGATCGGCTCCCCATCCCCGCCGGGCGGCCGCGCTGGATTTCGACCAACACGTCCGTGTCGAGAAACTGCACCTATCCCGCTCGCTTCCAGGCGCGCTCGCGCAATTCACGGGCAAACTCCGCGCTATCCAGGATGTTCTTGCGGTCCGACCACATGCAGAATATCTCGGACTTCAAGAGGTCGCGGGCCGTGCTGCGCTTTCTCTTTGATCGGGCCATCCGCACGGCTTCCTTGGCCGGTTCGCCAAAGAGCACGACAACCTCGGCGCCATCCGGAAGGTTGGCGCCGGCTTCCAGCTCGACCTTCCCGTTGCGGGCGACGCCTCTAAAGTGGTTGGGCTCAAGAGCCATAAACCTATTCTACGATTTCACCGTGCCCCTTCGAGCGAGTTGGCTCCCAATCAAACGACTCCCGTCCGAGCAAGCTCGCCTCAGAAAAGCGGCGACAAGTCGCCGCACTCCTCAGCTTCGCGCCATAATCCCACTCGATGGGAGAAACCCTCCTCGATGCGGCCGACATGCGGCGAACCCTCGGGCGCATGGCCCACGAGATCCTCGAAGCCAACCAAGGCGCGGAGGACCTCGTGGTGGTGGGCATCATGCGGCGCGGCTACCCCATCGCCAAGCGGCTCGCCTTTGCGATGGCCCAGATCGAAGGCACCGCGGTCCCTTGCGGCAAGCTCAACGCCGGCCCCAAGCGCGACGACCGGCCCAGCGGCGAGTTGGCAGAAAGCGAAATCCCGTTCGACGTCGCGGGCAAAAAGGTGATCTTGGTCGACGAGGTGATCTTTACCGGGCGGACGATCCGGGCCGCGCTCGACGCCCTATTCCAATTCGGAAGGCCCAAGAAGGTGGAGCTGGCGGTGCTGATCGACCGCGGCCACCGCGAGCTGCCGATCCAGCCGAACTACTGCGGCAAGGCGGTGCTGACCGAGCGGAGCGACCATATCGAGGTGCACGTGACCGAGTTCGACGGCGAAGACGAAGTGGTCCTGCGGGAGGCGGCGGGCGCGGCCGCCTGACGGAAACGACATGACGAGAAACCTTTTAGGCATCCGGCATCTAACCAAGGCGCAAATCGAGGAGCTGCTCGAATTGGGCAAGCAGATGAAGCAGCGCGTCAACCACGGCGGCAATCTGCCCGATTTGAGCAAGCACGTCATGGGCATGCTGTTTTTCGAAAACTCAACTCGCACTCGGGTGAGCTTCGAGCAGGCTTGCCACTACTTGAAGATGAAGACGGCCACCTTCACCGCCGCCGGCAGCAGCATGAGCAAAGGCGAAACGCT
Organism: uncultured Fimbriimonadaceae bacterium; assembly: GCA_964405415.1. Taxonomy (GTDB): domain Bacteria; phylum Armatimonadota; class Fimbriimonadia; order Fimbriimonadales; family Fimbriimonadaceae; genus CAYONY01. Next base: position 11,183 of record CAYONY010000097.1, read on the forward strand.
GAAGGACACGATTCTCACCCTGCGCTACGAGCGTCTCAACGGCCTCGTGATGCGCCATCGAAGTTCCGGCGCCCCAGCGCTGGCCGCCACCTTCTTCGGCGGGCCGGTGTTGAACGCCGGCGACGGCCAACATGAGCACCCCACCCAGGCCCTTGGCGACGCGATGACTATTCTCGAACGCAAAGGGACGCTTAAAGGACTGCGAGTTTCGATCGTGGGCGATGTGGAGCATTCGCGCGTGGCCCGGTCGAACGCTTGGCTGCTCAGCCGGATGGGCGCGCAAGTGCGGTTCGTCGGCCCCCGAATGCTCATGCCGGCCCATGTGGCCAAGCTTCCCGGCGATGTCTATTACGATCTGCCGAGCGGAATCGAAGGCGCCGACGTCATTATCAGCCTCCGCCTCCAACGCGAAAGGATGGAGGATGGGCTGATCAGCAGCATCGGCGAATACGCCAAGCTCTATCAGATCAATAAAGAGACCCTCGCGTACGCCAGCCCCGATTGCATCGTGATGCACCCGGGACCGCTTAACCGCGGGGTCGAGGTTGACGATTCGGCGGCGGATGGACACCGCTCGGTCATCAATGACCAAGTCGAAAACGGGGTTTTCGTGCGGATGGCCGCGCTCTACTGGGCGTTCGGCGGAGGCATTCGCAAAGAAGCCAAAAAACCACCGGCCAAATCCAAGCCCAAGCCGGCGGCCAAGGCCAAAGCCACCGGGAGGTCGAAAGCGGCATGAAGATCCTTCTCAAAAACGGCCGCATCCTCGACCCTTCGCAGGAGCTCGATACGGTCGGCAGCCTGGTGATCGAGGACGATCAGATCGTGGAATTCGGGGCCAAAGTCAATGCCGAAGACGCCGACGAG
>CAYONY010000098.1:0-12027 GCA_964405415.1 uncultured Fimbriimonadaceae bacterium
CGGCGACGACAGGCGGGGTCTGGCTATCCATGGCGAATAATTTGTCCGGTCCGCAGCCTCCAGCCGTTGGCCCACTCGCGACCGGTTCTATTGGTTTTACCTTCCGGGCGAACTTCGATCAGGGCCATCGAACCGTGGGAAAAGGCTACGAGGGGAAACGGTTCCACCGCAAGAATCGTTCCGATCGGACCACTGGCCGAAGAAAGGCCGGCTTGCAGAACGCGGACGGTGGCCGGCGCCGAACCCTCCGGGGGGACAAGGCGCAAGAAGGCGCCGGGGACGGGCGTGGTGGCCCGAAACCGTCGAAACTCCGCTTCGGCATCGCGGCCCAAACGCAGTTCTGCGTCGGCCTTCTCGATTTTTGGGGCAAAGGTGGCCAGCGTCGGGTCTTGAGGCGTTCGCGGATAGTGGCCCGATTCGATCTGCGGCATCCACTTGGCCAGCAGATCTGCGGCGAGAAGAGCCAAACGGCTCTGCAACGCGCCATACGTTTCGTCGGGCCCGATCGGCGTTCGCTCGATCGCGAGGATGTCGCCCGAGTCCATCCCGCGAACCATCTGCATTAAGGTGACCCCCGTTTCGGTTTCGCCCGCCAATAGCGCGCGCTGAATTGGCGCCGCTCCGCGATAGGCGGGCAGGATCGACCCGTGGAGATTGATGCCGCCCCGAGGGGCCGATTCAAGCAGGGCGGGACTCAGGATCTGCCCATAGGCCGCAACCACGAGCGCATCGGGTTTTAGGTCCCGGATCCGCGCGATGAAGCTTTCGTCGCGAGCCCGTTCCGGCGTCTCGACCGCAAGACCGAGGCTTTGCGCGGCTTCCTTGAGCGGCGACGCCTTCAGCTTCATTCCCCGCCCGGAGGGCCGGTCGGGTTGGCTCACCACCAAAGCCACCTCATCGCGAATGCGCTCCAGCGCAGGCCTTGCAAATTCACCCGTACCGAAAAACACAACGCGCACTGCCCATTGTGGAGGCAAAGGGACGCTCGGCAACGTTTCTATCGGTGAAAACCAGGTTCGGTACAATTCTTGCCGCTTGGCAAGCCCGTCCCGCCGTCGTGCGAACCGATGCCCCGGCTTTTCGGTTGCGTATGGGGAAGGGTGACTACGATGAGGAAAACGCGGAGCTCCACCAAAATCGCGATCGCGTTCGTCGTGCTGGCGGCCGGCGCCTATTTCGGATACGGTTTCGTTTCCGGCTGGATCATCGAGCGCAAGACATTTGAGCCGATCGAACCGGGTGAAGTGAACCTGGTCGGAGTCGACGTCAAAGCCGGCTATTACATCGTCGTCGCCAATCAGGTTGCGCAGCTTTTGCGAGGGTCCGCCGGAGAGTTTGAGGCGGGCTCCCATGAAGAGGGGGGGGACGACACCCAGAAAAAGCGGGTGCCGATCCGCGAGATGCTTCGCGCACTTCAGGGAGACGAAGACGCGCTCGGCAAATTCATCATGGCGATGAATGATATGTCCGATGCGGAATTTCCGGCCTATCCCAAAGTCTGGAAGTCGGAAGAGATCGAACGAGCGATCACCGGCGAGAAGACCTTGGCCGGAAAATTGGAGGCCGATCTCAACGTCAAGCTCGATGGCACGCCGCTTGACCGCGTCCGGGTTGGCGCTCTCGAAGAGGGCATCCTCATCGATAGCCCGGTCCAAATGGAGGTTCAGGTCGGGAGCGCCCGGAAAAAGCTCACCGGACGCGTTCGTGAGCAGTTTATTCCTCGGTTTTGTCGCGTCGTCTGGGCTCAGATTGGCGAAAAAGCGAACCTCACCGACGCCATGGTTGCCGGCTATTATCGAGCCGAAGCCCAAAAGCTGCTTGAAAAGCCGGCCGAGCGCGAAAATGTCCGCGATTCTCTTCTTGGAAGGATCGCTCCCGAACGGCGCCAGGCTCTGTCCAAGATTCCCGAACGGATTCTGAACTCGGCCCACGTCATCGTGAGCGATCGCCTGATCGAAGGCGCGCGGTATGAATCATACAAAACGAGCGATGGCAAACAGCTTTACGACCTCGTTCTCAATCTCACCGACGAAGGCCGCCAACGCCTTTGGCAATATAGCAAGCGAAACCCAAATGCCCAACTCTTGGTGACCTGGCAGGGCATTGCCATCGCGGCGCCCCGCATTCAAGGCGAGCTGCCGCTTTCCGAAGTAACCGTCAAACAGCTTCCGGACGAATCCCTCGTTCGCGATGCCGTCGATTCCATCAACCAAATGGAGAGGAAAAGCTAAATCTATGCGTTCAACGACTTTTTGTGTTCTGGCGGCGGTTCTGGCCGCCGGTTGTGGTTCGGGTGGTTCCGGTTATAAGCCGGTGCCGGTGAAGCCGATCGATTCGGCCGCGCTTTCCCCCGAAAGCGAAAAGGACCTCTTTCCGTTCGCCGTGGGGAACCAGTGGACTTATGAAGGCGAAACGCAACAGCGGATCGAAGGTCGAACCGGTACCGGACGCATCGAATTGACCTTCCGGATTTCCAAGGTGACCCCGACCGCCGGCGGCGAGATCGCCGAAGTGGAGGTCACCACGTCCACCAATCCCAACAAAAAGGACCTCCAACGGTGGGAACGCAACGCCAAGGGCCTTTTCCAAACGGCAGTGGGCAACCCGATGATCCCCTTCACCCCGGCCCAGCCCGTCCTCATGTTTCCCGTTGAGCCCAACCGCAAATTTTCATGGAAAGGCACCGGGATGACGCCGGTCGGAAAAGTGGGGACGAACACGCTCGACGGCGAGATCCTTCCGGTCCAGGAAGTTTTCGGGGTAAGCGAACGATTTTCCGGTATCGGCGTTTCGACACGCGGAACTTTCGCGTCAGGTACGTCGAAAGGATTAGTAGCCGCATCCGCGTTCTTCGCCCCTAAGGTTGGGCTGGTAAGGTACCGGCAGGAAGTGGTGATTGGCGGGAACGTCGCGGTACAGACGCTCGCGTTGAAGGCCAAAACCGTACGATGATGAAACCGACGCACATAGCTTTCGCGCTCCTTCTCGGAGCCGCGCTGATCGGCCCGGCCGTAACCGGCTGCGCAAAAAAAGATGAGGGCAAGGCTCCGCCCGTGGCGGAAGCCCCCCCTTCCGGAAATGAACCCAAGCCCGTTTCCGGCTCGGAACAGTCCCCCAAAGGGCTGCCCATCAGTTCGGTCCCGGCGGATCTCAAACACGAAGCCTTCGATTACTACGGCCTCGAGAACCTCGCGCCGATGGAATTCGAAGTCGTCTCCACGGCCTTGACCACGGTGGAATCCGGTACGGCGACCACCACCCTCTCCGCCGTCGAAGGCGGCGTGGCCAAGTTCATCACCGCGCGTACGGGCACGTTGTCTCAAATGGGCGATGAAGAAGTTGAAGTCCGAAAGGACGGCGTCTACAACACCAAGATTGGCGGCCATCCGATCGAGCCAGCCCAGCTCGTGCTTCCCGTCGATCTCGCGGTTGGGAAGACATGGACGACGAGCGGCAAGGTGACCGCTCAAACCCCCCAAGGCCTCAAAACGTTTGACCAGAAATTCTCCTATCGAGTGGTCGGCCCCGAAAAGGTCAAGACCAAGGCCGGTGAGTTTGACTCGCTGAAGGTGCTCGCGAACGGCACGATCACCCTCGATGGGAAAAAGAACCAATCGGAAGTTGTCGCTTGGTACGTCAAACGGATGGGCACCGTCAAGATGGAGATCAAATCGACGGGCGCACAGAAAGTGACGATGTCGATTCAAGCCACGAAAGTGCCCGGCTAACCTTGGGCGGTGACGAATCATGTTGACAGTGCTTTGTTTGACGTTGGCGGCAACGAGGATCGAGCCTTCAGTCGCGGACTATTTTCCGCTGACCCCGGGTACGAAATGGGTCTACCAAGAGGAAATGCGCTTCATGGTTTCGACCTACGTCGACGAAGTGATGGCGCCGGTCGAGGTGGGCGGCGCACCCGCGACGCCGATTGTCACCTCGCGCGATGGGAAAGTCGACGCGACGTACTACTATCGCATCTCTGGCAATACGGTCTACTTGGTCGCTTACGATCCCAAAGCGCCGCTCAATCCGCCTCGCCCCATCCTTCGTTTGGGCGAGAAAAAGGAGACATGGGATTACGTGGGGCTCACGCCGATGGTGAAGGACCCGGTGCCGCTGAAAGTCAAAGGCGAATCGTCCGCCAAGGGCCGGCGAAAGGTTCTCGACAAGGATGTTGAATGCGTCGAGGTGAAGTTTGACGCCCAAATGGGGAGAACCACCGTCGACTTGGTGCTCTCCAAACAGACCGCGATTTATGCAAAAGGCATCGGCTTGGTCGAGATGATCAGCCGAACGACCATCGACCGGGTAACCGACGAGGGCAAACTCAAACTCGTGGAGTTCAAGCCGGCAACCTCATGAAACCCCTCGTGGCGGCATTGGCGGCTCTGGGTGTGGCGATCGCCCTCTCTTCCTGCCGCGGTGGAAGATCGAGCCCGAGCGAGCCGCCAAAGGCCTCTGGCCCCCTCCTCGTGGAATCAAGCAAGGAATTGAAGCCCGATGCGCAGCCCGGATGGAAAGCCGTACTCTCGATCTACGCAACCGAGATCCCGGTTGAATTGGAGCAAGAGGTCAAGGGCTCGGAAGTCACGCTGCGTATGCTCTCATTCAATCAAGAAGTCGAAGTTGAGCGCTATCGATCGACGCCGGCGTCGTTCGACCTCGTGCAAATGGCCGGCGAGCAGTTTGAGCCGCCGTTGCCATTGCTGCCGTTTCCCGTTTATGAGGGGGCTCAGCTTCCCTGGAAGGGCAAACTCATCATCGGCGAGTTAGCGCGCCCCGCCGAAGCGGCCATCACCGCCAAAAAAGAGCCGCTTAAGGCCAAGGGCATCGAGCCCGTCGATTCCATCCGCGTGACCGTCGCCCTGAAAATCGATGGCGGAGCCCCCACGATGGCCACCCGAATGTTGGACTTTTGGTTCGTCGAGGGCAAAGGGCTCTTGAAACGCGAAATCGACAAAGGCTCGGCTCGCCTGCCGCTGCCCCCCGAACCAGCCAGCGAGAGGCGATAGGCCCCATGATTCGAGGTTCCTCTCATGCCGTTGCTCGCGCCCGGCTGGGGCGGATCGACGGGTGGCTGATCCTTTCGGCCTTGACCCTGCTCACGGTCGGGCTGATGTCCCTTTACAGCATCGATCAAGGCTCGGAAAACTCAAGGCACCTCTTCAAGCAGGGATTGCGGCTCGTAATTGGGGCGGTCCCGTTCGCGATCTTCTTCTTTGTTCGTCCCGATTTTTTGCGACGCTACGCCTCGGTGCTCTATGGGATCAACATTGGGCTGCTATTGCTCGTCTTGGTCGCTGGCTCGCGGGGGGGCGGCGCCCAGCGTTGGCTGGACCTCGGCCCCATCGACTTTCAGCCCAGCGAAATGTCGAAGGTCCTCACCGTCATCACCCTGGCCGCCTTTTTTGCCAATCGAAAAGAAGATGCGGACCGTCTCTCCACGTTTCTTTTGTCGATCCTCCACGTTTCCGTTCCGATGGTGCTCATTTTTTTGCAGCCTCACTTTGGCGCCGCTCTGGTGATGCTTGTGGCGTGGCTTGGGGTCTGCATCGCCGCCAAGGTCAAAATGCGCTTTCTGGTGGGCGCGGTCGGGGTGGCCGCCGTGCTGGTGGGGTCTGCCCTGCTCATCCCCGGTCTCTTAAAGCCCTATCAGGTCGAGCGCATCATGGCGATGTTCGGCGGGAGCGAGCAAGACACCCGGTTTCAAATCGCCCGGGCCGAGATGGCGTTTGCCGCCGGTGGCGCCACCGGCGCCGGCTACCTCAAGGGCGAATTCAAGGCGCCTGGATTCGTCCCCGCCCAGCACACCGACTTCATTTTTACGGTTATCGGCGAAGAAGGCGGGCTCATCGGCTGCTCGCTTGTGCTGGCCACCTACGCGTTTTTCTTCTTTCGAACGTGGCGCGTCGCTCACCTTGCCGATGAGCCGTTCCACCGTATGATCGCCGCCGGCCTTACGACCGTTCTTGCCTTTCATACCATTGTCAACCTCGGGATGAACTTGGGGCTGCTCCCGGTCGTTGGGCTTTGGCTCCCCTTCTTGAGCTACGGGGGTACCGCCATCTGGATGTGCCTTTCCTCGGTCGCCCTGTTGCTCAACATCGAGCGGCGCACCCGGCCCATCCTGTTCTGATTCTCAAACGCGTGCCTTCTTAGCCAATTCAAACAGTTCCCGGTCAACTGCGTAGCCGTCGATCAATTCGTAGACGGCGCCCGGCCGGCCATGCTGAATGATTCCAAAAGCCCCTTCAAATCCCCAAAAGGCAAAACCCCAGCCGAACTTCCGCCAGATCTCGAAGAGGTCGGCAAACCATCGAAGCGCGACATCGTTCGGCGTCTTGTCGTAACAGCCAAATTCGCCCATGTGCACCTTGACCCCCTTGGCCTCGACCTCCCTCCACGGCGCATAAAATGCTTCCAGCGACGCGCGATTCCAAACGATTCCCTCCCATTCCGTCTCCGGATAGACAGGAGGAGGCAGACCTGCGCTCCCTTTCCACCACGACGCTTCGTAGTGGCTCACCGGCATCGGCTGGTAGCCCCGTCCACTATGGATCACGCCGAGATCGGCCAATTCCGGCATCGCCAAGTGGCCCCCGGCCAAGCCGTCGATCACGATCTCGCGCATCGGATCGATTTCGCGAATCGCGGCAACCGTCCGCCGAATCACCCGGGCATGAGCCTCCCGCGTAAAGCCTCGCTGGCCGATCGCCGGCGGTTCGTTAACTAAGTCAAAGCTGAGTTCCTCGCTCGATATCCCTCGGTACCGGCGGGCGAAGGATTCCCAAAGGAAAACAAACGCCTCGGCCGCCTCGGCATCGGCCCACAGGTTGTGCCGCTCGCGCTCCCAATCGTTGATGCAGTAACCCGGCGCCCGATGAAGGTTCAGGCTCATATGGAGCCCGCGGGTGCGGCATGCGGCAAGGTACCCATCGAGCCTCTCGAACACGTCCTCGTCGGGATGGAAGTAATCGAAGCCCTGAGTCCAGAAATGGTAATCGGTGGGGATGCGGACGAAATCGAACCCGTGGCGAACCATGAAGTCGAGCGCGCGCTCGTCAGGAACCTCCGGCAATTGGCCCTCATGCCAAACGAACATCCACTGAAAGTTGAATCCGTATCGAGGCATGCGTCAAGGATATCCGCGCGAATCGAATGAGAGTAAAATCGGTCGCCGGAAGCGCCGGAAATGCGGCGCTTTCGATGCGATTTTGGAGCACTCTTAACTTTGGCGAACGCTTACACCCCCGGCCTGACCGTCAGTGGCGACATCACCGTTCGGCGCACCCGCCGACTTCCGATCAAGGGCGAAGTCCTCGTTCAAACCGGCAGCGCGGTCACGCCCGATCAAGTGGTGGCCCGGGCCAACCTTCCCGGCGCGCTGCAAACGATCAAGCTGGCGGAAAAGCTCGGCGTCGAGGCGCGCGAAGTCCGCGAGTTCTTTCAGCTTAAAGAAGGCGACACGGTTGAGGCAGGGCAGCAAGTCGCGGAGACCAAGGGCTTTCTGGGCAAATTCAAAAGCAAAGTCACCTCCGATTTTTCGGGGACGATCGAGTCGATTTCCGATGTCACCGGCAACGTGCTCGTGCGGGAAGCGCCGATCCCGGTGGACGTCACCGCCTACATTCGCGGAAAAGTGGCCGAAACGATCCCCGAAGAAGGCGCGATCATTGAGACCCGGGGCGCGATGGTGCAAGGGATCTTTGGCGTCGGCGGCGAGCGCGTCGGCGCGATTCGCGTCGCGGTCACCGGGCCCGACCAAGTGCTCCACGCCGACAACATTCACGAAAGCGATGCCGGAAAAATCTTGGTCTGCGGCAGCGGCTTCAGCTATGACGCGCTGGCCAAAGCCGACAAGATGGGCGTGATCGGCCTCGTTGCTGGAGGCATCAAGGATAGCGACCTCATCCAATTTTTGGGTTATGACATCGGCGTGGCGATCACCGGCCAGGAATCCATCAATCTCACGCTCGTCGTGACCGAGGGCTTCGGCTACCTCAACATGGCCCATCGCACATTCGATCTTCTCAAATCCCTCGAAAGTAAAGAAGCCAGCATCAACGGAGCGACCCAAATCCGTGCCGGCGTCATCCGTCCGGAGTTGATCATCCCGCTCGAACTGGGCACCGGCCCCTCGGCAGTGGCGGCCTCCGGCGGCGAGCTGAAGATCGGAACTCCGATTCGGGTGATCCGCGAGCCGTATTTCGGGATGCTCGGCGCGGTGACCGAGCTTCCAGCGCAGTTGGTGACGGTGGAGTCAGGAACCGAGGTCCGCGTGTTGAAGGCAAAGCTCGAAGGCGGCGACGAAGTGACGGTGCCACGAGCGAATGTGGAGATTTTGGCGACGTAATCGAGGTCACAAGCTCGTAATTTGTCATCCTGAGCGGAGCGAAGGACCTCCGCACTCACGCCACGCCTGTGATTTGTCACCCTAAGCGAAGCGAAGGATCTCTACACACCACTTGCTCGAAGAGGAGTTCGAGCCATCACTCTCGAATGGGGAAGCATGCCCCGCCCGGCAGTTCGGACCTTCTTCGTTTACATCCTTGCCAGTAAGCGCCAGACTCTGTATACCGGGATCACGAGCGACCTTCAGCATCGATTGCATCAGCATCGAAACGGCCTGACGCCCGGGTTCGCCTCTCATTACCAGTGCTTCAGCCTCGTTTATTTCGAGCCGCATGCCTACGTCAGAAACGCCATCGCTCGGGAAAAGGAGATCAAAGGTTGGCTTCGGAAGTAGAAAACGGCGCTGATCGAAAATCAGATTCCGGAGTGGAGGGACTTGAGCGAGGGATGGGAAAGGGGATGGATCCAATAGGGCCGTGAATGCGGAGGTCCTTCGTCGCGGCAAAAACATCCGCCACTCAGGATGGCAAATACAACGCTGGCGCGAAATTAGACGCCCTTCCCCTTGCGCTTGATTGTCATTCTGAGGAGGAGGAACGACGACGAAGAACCTCCTCGAGCACGGTCAGCATTTCAATCGGGGCGTTAATGCGGAGGTCCTTCGTCGCGGCACGAACATCCGCTCCTCAGGATGACAGTTTACACTTGCGGAAGTTGAGGCACACGCCCTGCGTAAGCAAGGGGCCTTAAGCGGAATTATCGTTCTGTGCGGAACGTGGTGGAGCGAAGAATCTTCGCACTCTCGACCTGGTCGCTACTTCAGCACAAGAACCGGACTCGAAATAATGAACGTTAAATCGGCCCTGCGAAAGGTCCCTGCGTAGAAAATTGCATGTGGGGCATGCGGACTTTTTGGAGGTGCCGACCCGATCCAGCCCGGTCCGCCAAGTCCAAGACTGGTGGAAGCATATTCCGATCTCCAGACCGCATCTCGAAAGTCCAGCGTGCTCGATTCCGTTCGCCAGAATTTGTCCTCCATTCGCCGCTGAAGGGGGGCAGTGGTGAGCAACAAGCCAGTTCCAGCTTTTTTGTCCACAAACGTGCGACCAACTTCCGGCATATCAAACTCCCCCGCACAACTCCGTGCAAACGCCCCGATCGCGTTCAGCGCTTGCTTCATGTCCCCCAGCAAGTGCCCCGCGTTGGGCACAATCGAGCAGTACTTCGGCCCCTTCAAGCCATCCCAGTACAGCGAAAGTGAATCGACGCACCAGTACCGGTCGTTCGAGCCGTTCACGATCAACTTGGGAATCGTGATCCGCTCGCGATACGTCCACGGGTCCACGAGCGCCACCAATCGAGACCCCTCGGGCGTGTCAAGCACCTTGTCGAGGCCCTTGTCGGTGTAATCGGCGATCATCTCGCTGAACTTGCCCCACGAATCAAGCTGGTGCTTGAGCTGCTCTTTGAACCGAAGGTTGTCGAAGACCATCGGGGCGATGCCGATCACCCGCTTGTCCTTCAGCGCCCCGACGAGCCAGCTCGTCCAGCCCCGTTTGCTGGCCCCGATCACCACAAACCGCTTCAAGGGATTCTTCGAGCCCTTGGTCGCCGCCTGGAGCGCGTCCATGGCCCGCACCGCGCTCTTCACCATTGGAAACAGCAGCACCCAATCGCTCTGCCCTGTGGTGAGAAACTTCTCGAAAGAATGGGCGATCAGGTCATCCTCGTTGCGCCCAAAGAGCGGCTGGTTGGGAATCTGAAACAGGTGCGCGACCGGCATCTTGGCGATGTCGGCCAAGCGCTGCGCCTCGTTGAGGTCGGCCTTGTTCGGCTCCCCCCCGGTGATGTAAAGGATGGCGACGCCCTTAGGGTTTGCGGTTGGCGGTTGGCGGTTGGCGGTTCGAACGAGCTCCGCCGCTTCGGGTGTCGTCACCACGATATCGTGCGTCCAGCGAACGTTTTGCCAGGTTTGACTGGTCATTCGCATGTGCAGGGGCCTCAGCCCCGGCGTTTTCAGGGACCAGGCAAAACTCGCATCGGGGCGCTTCACGTAAGCGTCCAGGTCGGGCGGAATCGGATCGGCCATGGCCATCACGCTCGCGAATAGCGCGCCAAGCATGGCGAGAGCGTACCTCTGGGCTCGGAAACGAGGGGACTTTGGAACCGGCCGCGCGAAAGCGCTCGGGCCGCCGACCGAAGCTTAACTTGACTTCTGAGAAAAAATCGGCGAGAATAGACAGACCTGAAACAGGTACAGGGCCTGGGTGTGCCCTGAAGGGACGGAGATATGGCGAAAACATGGAAAGCGTACCGGCTCATCGCATTGGCCGGGCTCGCGGCGGCAAGTTCGCTGGCGGCAGCATTCGTCGACGATGCAAAGATTCTCATCGATCGGGCCATCAATAGCCCGACGCTCAACATTCGGTTTTCGGGCGCTCCTGCCACGATGATCGAGCTTCGCGTGAACGGGGTCAGCCTCGGAACGCGGACGGTCAGCGGGGCGAAAGCATCCGGCGAGACCACATTCAACCTCGATTTGGCCACGCTGGGCGATGGCGACAACGAGGTCGAAGTTCGGCTGTTCGATAAGAACGGCAAGCTGGTGGGCTCCCAAAAGTCGACTCTGACTTCGGACAATCCTTCCGCACTCCCCGTGCGGCTGATCGCGCCGAAGATGGGCGCGACCGTGATGGGGCCGCTCGAAATCAAGGTTGGTTTCGGAAAGGATATGCGCAACAGCTACGTGAGCTTCTTCGTAAACAACCAGTTCAAGGCGATGACCAACACGGCCCCGTTCAGCTATGTGTGGGACACGACGCGCGAGCCCAACGGTTGGCACGAGTTGGAGGCCTGGCTGGTCGATGAATCGAGCAGCACGTTCAAAACCCAAAAGACGAAGGTCTTTGTGAACAATCCGAGCGGCCGCACCGAGCGGCGCGTCCTTGAGCCGGCGAAAGCCACGCCGACGCCGAGCTCCGCCAAGCCAACGGTTGGGAACTCCTCGGGCATGAAGAACCCCGCCGGCGGCCCCTCCACCGTGGCAAGCCCGTTAAACACCGCGACCCCGCCCAAGCTCTCCGGCGTTCCAGCGGAGAATTCCATCGCTCCGGTCACCGGTGCCGCACGCGGCCTGAAGCCGACCAAAGTCGATAGCGGCGTGACCGCCGGCGCCAAGCTGATGACCCCGGGCGTCGTGCCCGCCAAAGCCGGATCGGCCCTTCCGAACACCGGCAAAATCCAGATCAAAGTTTCGGCCCCCACCCTTTCCGGCGTGAACTCGGCCGCGACTATGCTTCCGGTCACCAAAGGCCAGAAGCTGCCCAACATCGGCGCCTTTACCATCGTGCTGAACACCAAAGTGGTGAGCTTCGATGTCCAGCCGCGCGTGCAGGACGGCGTGCCCCTCACCCCGGTCCGCCACCTCCTTGAAGCGGCGGGCGGCGAAGTCAAGTGGGAGAACGCGTCGAAGTCCATGTCCGCATGGGCCGAGGGCAGCGAGATCTTTGTACGCATCGGCGACAAAGTGGCCAAGATCAACAACCTCCCCGTCGAAATGGAAATCGCTCCGTTCCTGGAAAAGGGCCGGACGATCGTTCCGCTCAGCTTCATTCGTGAATCGCTGAAGGTCGACATCCAGTTCGACGCCAAGACCGGCCACGTGCTGATTACTTC
>CAYONY010000099.1:0-12000 GCA_964405415.1 uncultured Fimbriimonadaceae bacterium
TGCCGAATAGGGTTTGGGCGCGCGCGTGGAGCTTGGCTTTGGCCGCCTCGAGGTCGGCAAGGGCGCTCTCCATCTCATCGAGTTCCGATTGCCGAGCCTGCAGCCCCTCGCGAATGAAGAGGAGGGCAGCCTCCGAACGGCTCTTGACCACGCCCGCCTCGATCCAGGAATCGAGCTTGCGAAGCGTCTCCTCGTCCACCCGAACCATCACGACATGCTCCTTGGCGACCTCCGAGAGATCCTTGAGGCTTTGGCCGATGTTCGAGACGCAGACAACCTTGACGTCGTCGCCGTAGACCGCTTCAAAATCGACGCCGATCTTGCCGAGCTTTTCGGCGAGCCGCTCCAGGAATCCGGACTTTTCGTCTTGTGCCATTACGAATTACATATTACAACACTTTGTGTAACGATGAGTCGTTGGTCCTATCCACCCCGCTCCCCGCGAAGGAGAGGGCTTCCCGGCCGAGCCGGGTGAGGTGAGAGGGGAAACGCGTACAATGACGCCTATGGCCAAGTCCCTTCGCTTTTCCGGGCTCGCGCTGCTCTTGACGCTCGCGCTCGCCGCGAACCTGCAATCCCCGCTGACGCCCGACCGAAAGTCCGTCCTTGATCGGATCACGCCGAACTCCTTGAAGGGCCATCTCAGCTTCCTCGCGAGCGACCTACTCGAGGGTCGGGGCACCCCTTCGCGCGGGCTCGATTTGGCCGCCGAATACATCGCCGCTCAATTCCGCCGGGCCGGCCTCGAACCGGTGGGGGACGACGGCTATTTCCAGACCACGACGATGACCCCGCGGGGATCGGATACGGCGGTCAAGGTCCGCAACGTGGTGGGATTGCTGCGAGGCTCGGACCCGGTGCTCAAAGATACGTACATCCTGGTGAGCGCCCACTACGACCATCTCGGCATCAATCCCAACGTCGAGGGCGAAGACAAGATTTTTAACGGGGCCAACGACGACGGAAGCGGAACGGTCAGCGTCATCGAACTCGCCTCGGCGCTTTCCGAGCTTAAGGTCAAACCCAAGCGTTCGCTCGTGTTCATCGGCTTTTATGGCGAGGAGCGCGGCATGCTGGGCTCGACCTTTTATGGCCGCAACCCGATCTTCCCCCTGGCCAAAACCATCGCCGGGATCAACCTCGAACACATGGGCCGGACTGACGATGTGGAGGGCGAGCGCAAGGATGAGGCGAGCATGACCGGGTTCGACTATTCGGATATCGGTCCGACCCTGGCCGAAGCCGGCGCAGCGGTAGGGATCAAAGTCACCAAGCACCCTCAGAATAGCGATCCGTTCTTTATGCGAAGCGACAATGCGGCACTTGCCCGAGTGGGGATTCCTTCGCACTCGCTTTGCACCGCGTTCATCTTTCCGGAGTACCACAAGGTCGGCGACCATTGGGACAAGATCAATTACGAGAACTTGGCCAAAGTGCTCAAGATGGTGGGTCTGGGCTTGATGATGATGGGCGATTCTGAAAAGGAGCCCAAGTGGAACGAGGAAAACCCCAAAACCGCGCGATACGTGGAAGCATGGAAGAAACTTCGTGGAGGCTAAGGTGCGTTTGAAGCCCTATCCGGATTCCCTGTCCGCGCCGGCGCGTCGCGCACTGGCCGCCGAGGGCCTTCACCGGCTCGAAGATCTGGCCGAGCGGTCCGAGCGAGAGATTGCCCAGCTTCACGGAATGGGCCCGAATGCGATCGAGAAGATTCGAGATGCGCTCCGGGCAAAGGGCCTTGGTTTTCGCGAATCGCCGGATCCAGCCGCCGAGTAAAATTCCCCCTTGGCACACCAGACCGTTCTCGTCGTCGATTTTGGAGGCCAGTACACCCAGCTCATCGTCCGCCGCGTCCGGGACCTCGGCGTCTATTCCGAGATGGTCCCCTGGACCCAAGCGGCCGAGCGGATTCGGGCGATGCGTCGCGTACCCGTGACGTCCGGAGCCCCTGCCTCGGTCTTAAGAAACGAAACTGAGGGAGGGGTGGGAGAGGGAGATCCCCAACTCGCCGCCGTCATCCTTTCCGGGGGACCCCGATCCGTCCTGGAACCGGGGGCGCCCACGGTGGATCTTGAGCTGCTTGCCGGCCTTCCCACCTTAGGCATCTGCTATGGCATGCAGCTCATGGCCCATCAGCTCGGGGGCCGGGTCGAGCACGCCGACGACCGCGAATATGGCCTGAACCGGCTTGAACCGGAGGCGGGAGCCTCCCTTGTCAGCGGCCTCGAAAGTGCGCAGATCTGGATGTCGCACGGCGATACGGTCCACGAGCCGCCTCCCGGAAGTCGGAAAACCGCTCAAACCGAAACCTGCCCCATCGCCGCCTTCGAAGACCCGGCCCGCGGCCGGTTTGCCGTCCAATTTCACCCCGAAGTCAGCCATACCCCCGCCGGACGCGAAGTTCTGCGCCGATTCCTATTCGACTACGCGGGGCTGCGGGGCGATTGGACGAGCGAAAGCTTCATCGAGGAGACGGTCGCCCGGATTCGTGACGAGGTCGGCCCCGAAGGCAAAGTGCTGTGCGCGGTGAGCGGCGGAGTGGACAGCTCGGTCATGGCCGCCCTCTTGACCGAGGCCATCGGCGAGCGGGCGGTCTGCGTCTTTGTCGATCATGGTCTGCTTCGCAAAAACGAGGCCGAACAGGTTGTGGACATGTTCACACGGCATTTTCATCCCAACCTCAAAGCGTTCGACGAGAAAGATCGCTTCTTCAACGCTTTGAAAGGGGTCACCGACCCGGAGACAAAGCGCAAGATCATCGGCGAGCAGTTCGTTCGGGTCTTTGAGGACCACGCCAACGAACTGGCCGGATGTGATTTTCTGGCCCAGGGAACGCTCTATCCCGACGTCATCGAAAGCGGCTCGCCGACGGCCGCCAAGATCAAAACCCATCATAACGTGG
The DNA here is from genome assembly GCA_964405415.1 of uncultured Fimbriimonadaceae bacterium. GTDB lineage: Bacteria > Armatimonadota > Fimbriimonadia > Fimbriimonadales > Fimbriimonadaceae > CAYONY01. The sequence goes on from CAYONY010000099.1 coordinate 2,903, forward strand.
GCGGCCTGCCCGACTGGATGCGGCTCAAGCTGATCGAGCCGCTGCGGTGGCTGTTCAAAGATGAAGTGCGCAACGTGGGGCGCAAGCTCGGGCTCCCCGAAGAAGTCGTGGACCGCGAGCCTTTCCCCGGCCCTGGGTTGGGGGTTCGGATTCTCGGCGAGGTGACGCCCGAGCGGGTACGCATCGTCCAGGAAGCGGACTGGGTCTTCCGCTCGGAGCTTCGGGCGGCGGGCCTGCACAAGGGGATTTGGCAATCGTATGCGGCTTTGCTCGACGTGCGGAGCGTCGGCGTAATGGGCGATGAACGGACTTATATGCACCCGATCGTGCTCCGCGCGGTCGCCAGCGAGGATGCGATGACGGCAAGGGCGGTCAACCTCCCGTTCGAAGTGCTTGAAAAGATTGCGACGCGGATTGTGAACGAGGTCAAAGGCGTGAACCGGGTGCTCTATGATCTGACCAGCAAGCCTCCCGCGACGATCGAATGGGAATAGCGCCTCGCGCCATAATCCAGCCTCAATGCTCGTGCTGACCACGCCCCGCCTCATTCTCCAGCCTCACACGCCGGAGAACGCGGCGCTCATGAACGCCTGGACCAATGATCCGGAGCTTCTGTTTTACGATGACGACCTGCCCGAACCCTACCGAGTTAGCCCAATGGAGCGCACGCTCGCCTTTATCGAACGCACCCGCAATCCTTCGCTCCAAGATGAAACGATCCATTGGGGAATCCACCTTCGCGAGCGGGGCCTGCTTATCGGCTACTGCATGGCGGCTTTCATCGATCCTTACCATCGCAAATGCAAGTTCGGCATGACGATCGGCGACAAAGCCCAATGGGGCCAAGGCTATGGACGCGAAGTCGTGGATGCGGTCGCCCGATTTTGCTTTGAGACCCTGGGACTCAACCGCATCCAAAGTGAGATCTACGACTTCAACGAACGATCGATTCGGCTCTTCGAGTCCGCTGGATTCCAGCGCGAAGGCGTCTGCCGGCAATCCGTGTTGAAGCAGGGGCGCTTGGCGGATGAATACGTGTATGGGCTGTTGAGGGAGGACTGGATGGGTGGGATAGCGGATAGGGGATAGGGATAAAGGATAGTGGATTTAGGACTTAGATTTGACGAAATCCCCTATCCGTTATACGTTAACCCTATCCCTTCCCTCGCACCATCGACCACAGCGTCTTGACTTTCTCCGACCACTTGCCGTTCGCGCCCGCAACCGCCAATTCATCATCCTCGGAATCCAGCGCGAAACGGGCCAGACCCACCGCCGCCGCCAGTTCCGGACGCTCGGCCATCTTGCCGGTCGGGCCAAGCCGGGGCGCCGCCGTCCGCACTTTCATCGTCCCCATCACATGCTCAAAGACGCAAGGCGCGCCCGCCAGGCGGCTGCCGCCCCCCGTGAGCGCAAGGCCGCCCGCCAACGTCGCAAATCGGCCGCTCCGTTCGAGCTGTTGGCGCACCATCGTCGCCAACTCCCGCATCCGGCTTTCAATAATGTCGTTCAACACCCGCCGATCGAGCGGACGGGCCTGCATCTGCCCGATCTGAAGCACCTCGACCGTCCCGCCCAATCGCGCATCGTCGTCTTCCGCGCTGCCCATCTGCTTGAGCCTTTCGGCTTCCTCGGGAGAAGTTTTCAGGAGCTTGCTCAGGTCTGAGGTCACATGTCCCGAACCCACCGGCACGAACGCCGAATACACGATCGACCCGTTGTCGAAGATCGCGACCTGCGTTCCCCCGGCGCCGATGTCGGCCACCGCCGCCCCATGCTCAATCTCTTCGGCCGTGAGGACCCCCAGAGCCGAAGCGAGCGCCATCGGCGCCGCCGCATCGGCCTTGCGACCCGTCATCCCGAGGGCCCGCTCGATATTTTGAATCTGGGCCACATCCGCCGTCGCCAAAAAGGTCGAAACCTCTAAGCGGCTGCCGACCATGCCGACCGGCCGAGCGATGCCGGCTTGGCCATCCACCCGAAAATCGCGCGGCAGCGCCACGATCTGCTCCCGGTCCGGCGGCAAAGCGGTCTGCCGGCTGTGGTTCACCACTTGAAGCACGTCGTCTCGCGTGATCGAGCGCATACGGGGATAGATCGGGACGAAGCCCTTGCCTTCGACACATTCCACCTGGTTGCCGCCCACCGCGACGAAAACCGAGTCGATGTCGCGCCCGGCCTCTTGCTGGGCACGGCGGCAGGCGTTATCGATCGCGCGGGCCGTCTCCTCCAAATCCGAGACCGCGCCTTTGCGAACGCCTTTGCATTCGACCTCCGCGACCCCCAGAACGCGTACGCCGTAACGCTCGTCCGGCTCGGCGACCAGGCAGGCCGCCTTGCTCGTACCCAAATCCAACACGCTGACGAATTCCCTCTTCATGCGTAAATCCGCGGCCGCTATTGCCGCTGCAACTTTCGACGCTGCTGCTGGTCCTGCCAGCGGGTCAGCGCCAAGCGACGAATGAGACTAAGGTTTCCGAAAACGCGCCACCCCAGTACGACCACTGCCGCCAACACCAAGTTTAAGCCAATTTTGTCGCCTAGCCAAGCCAAAAAGAACGCAATCACCGTATTTGCCAGGAAACCGGTAACGAAAACATCGTTGTGAAACTTCCCTTCCAGGCCCGAACGGATGCCTCCACAGATCGAATCCAACCCCGCCAGACAGGCGACCGCGATGTACTGCGCCCCGAAATTTGCGATCGGCGGCACGCGCAAAAACAGCGGCAGGAGCACGCCGATCAGCAAGGCGATGAGAGGGAGGAAGCTCAATCTTCGACCTTCACCGGCGTTGCCAACTTCCTCGCCGTCGGCCCCGTATAGGCCGGCAGCTGCTGCTTCTGAACCCGTTCGATCGTCACCATCGAGGGCACGCCGCTTTGGCGGATCTCTTGAACCACGCCCAGAGGCAAGAGAAGCGCCCCCTCGATCGTCTCCGATTCACCGATCGCCTGAATCCGCACCGGGGAAGAAATGGGAACGTGGTCCACATGGATCACCGGACCCACGCATCGAAAGCTCGACGAGGCCACGATCCGGATCTTGTTCACCGCAATCGCCTCGGCGCCCGAGGCCCAAAGCTCGTTGACCACCCGAAGCACGTCGGTGTCGTGGATGATATCGTCGCCCCCGATCCCCGAGCTGGCCGCTTTCGGGTCATCTTTGAGCGTCACCACCACGCCCGGACCCTCCACCGCGGTCAGCCCCGCGAAGTGCTTCACGTCCTGCAAGCTCGTATTGAGCACCTGGGTCTGCTTCGTCTGGTCGCCGACCGCGTTTTCCATTCGCGTCAGGTCGCCGCGCAGCTTCTTCACTTCGTTCGAGAGCTTGATGTACTCGTCGAACATGTTGATATTGCCGGTCTGGATGCGGCCGCCCTGATCGGGGTCCAGTTTGCCGATCCGTTCGCTGGCGGTCTGGTCGGTGATCCAGGCCATCGACATCATAAAGCCAAGGATCAAGGAAAGACCGCTCACTGGCAAGACCCAGTCGTTGCCGGAAATTCGGGTAAGAAAGGGATTCACGGTTTGGCTCCCGGCCGCGCTTTCCACGCCGGCCGCGTCGGCTCGATCAAGTTCAGTTCACTCACGGTTTCCAGGAGGTTCGGCTTTTCGGAGAGGAGGCCGTTCAAGGTGCGAAGCTTCTCTTCGAACCGGTCGGCGGCGCCCCAAAAAATGCGCGCTCCTTGCCTGGTATTGAAGCATATTGCGCCCTCCGAATCCACATCGATCGAGAGCTTTTCGACAAGGGTTTTCGGGGTTTTACGAATCAGATCGGCGATCCCTTGGGCGGGCCAGCCCCCGGCCGCCGCAAAGCCGGGGCGCAGCATGCTCACGTGAAGACGCAATACGGGTAGTCCCGCGGGCGCATCCGGGCTCGGAAAGACCACCCCGCGAAGGTCCAGATACTGGCCGTCGGTTCCGGCGATCCGGGCCACCGGAACCCGGTATCCCAGCGTCAGCGTCGCCGAGCCGAACAGGGAACGCCGAAAGTCCGCGTTCTCGACCGCCCGGTTCTCAAAGATCCGGGTCTCGAGGGCCCGCGGATTCAAGATCGCGCTGGGGCGGCCATGCAACGTCTGGACAAGCCCGACGAGCCGGCCGCGCTCGCCCATCGGCGCGCCGACGATGCGAACTTTGCGAACCGCGGTGAGGGGGCTCGCGAGGACCCCGGCCCCCACGTTCACAAACACGAGAAGCCACAAGATCGGCCCCCAATTGGGCTTGCGCCGCTTCCGGACCGCCGGGCGCTTAGGTCTTCGCGGCATGGCGTTTCAGAGCGTCTTGGGCGATCCAGTCGACGAGGTCCTCAAAGCTCATTCCGGCGGTCTGGGCGGACTTGGGAAGGAGCGAGGTGCCGGTCATGCCGGGCAGGGTGTTGACCTCAAGCACGACGGGGTCCACGTTGTTCCGAACAATGAAATCGGTGCGCGTAGCCCCTTCGCAGCCCATCGCCGCGTGGGCCTGCTCGGCCATCCGCATCGCCTTTTGAAGGACCTCTTCGGGAAGCCGCGCCGGGCAGATCTCTTTGGTCGCGCCGGGCTCGTATTTGGCGGCGAAATCGTATTGGCCGCTGTTCGGAACGATCTCGACCGGGGACAGGGCCTTCCCGCCGAGTACCGGGACCGAAATCTCCATGCCTTGGATCCATTCTTCAACCAACGCCGCCGAGTCGTAGTGAAGCGCTTTTTCGATCGCGGGCTTGAGTTCAGCTTTTGAATGGACGAACGACAGCCCGACCGTCGAGCCCTGGGCGTTGGGTTTCACGATGAGCGGAGGCTTGAGGTCGATCTTGTCGTCCGCACTGTGGACAAGCACGCCCTGGGGAATGGGCAAGCCATGGGCTTCGAGCATGGTTTTGGTGCGCTGCTTGTCCATGCAGAGCGCGCTGCTCGCGAGGTCCGATCCGGTGAAGGGGATGTGGAGTAGCTTGAAAAAGCCTTGGAGCGCGCCGTCCTCCGCGTTCGTGCCGTGGACGGCCAAAAAGGCAAGGTCGGGCCGCTCCGAACCGGTGAACTGGGAAACATCGCCCTTGCCCAGAAGGAGTTCCGTCACATCGACCAAGAAAGCCTCGTAGCCCTTCTTCTCAAGCGCGTCCCGAATGGCGCGGCCGGAGTGAATCGAGACTTCCCTTTCTGCGCTGTCGCCTCCGTAGACCACCGCGATGCGCGATGCGCGATGCGCGATAAGGCCCCCATCGTTTCGTCGTTCGTCGTTCGTCGTTCGTCGGTTCAGTTCCTGAATCAGAGCGGGGGCGAACTCCGAGATGTTCCCCGCTCCCATCCCGACCACCACATCGCCCTTTCGGGCCAAGTTCGCGACAAACCTCGGCAAGAGGTGCCGGCTCGGGATGTACCAGACCGGCTTCGTGACCAACTCCGCGATCCGCGCCGAACTGATGCCGGGGATCGGGTCCTCGCGCGCCGGATAAATGTCGGTGAGAACGACGACGTCGGCTAAGGACAGCGCTTCGGCGAAGCCCGCCAAGAAGTCGCGCGTACGGGAATAGAGGTGGGGTTGGAAGACGGCCAAAAGCCTACGATCAGGATGTCGCTCTTTGAGGGCTTGGACCGAAGCACGAACCTCGGTGGGATGGTGGGCATAGTCGTCGTAAACGCCAATTGGGTCCAATGCCAACCGCTCTAAGCGACGTTCGGCTCCTCGAAATGCGCAAACTCCCGCCATTACTTTCTGACCTTCAGCCCCTGCTTCTAAGCAAGCATAGACAGCGAAGCCTGCGTTACGCTCATTGTGTAAGCCTGGGATCGAGAGCCGCCAATCGGCGCCCGGAATGCCTTGTTGAGCGCAATAGAATTGGTTATCCACAATCCAGACAACTTCTCCGTTTGCCCCGTCTGTAATCTCTTTAGAAATGTCTATCGGCAGAACGAGAGATCCGTTCACGGGGACTCTCTGAAGGAAATCCTTGACCCTGTCTACTAACACTTTGTACGAGCCATGAAAATCCAAATGATCCGGCTCCAGGTTCGTCAGCACCACAATGAACGGATCCAAATCGAGGAACGCATTGTAAGCTTCGCATGCCTCCACCACCGCGTACTCCCCCTCGCCTTCAACCACCGAGCCGCCGAACTCCGGCACGTACGCTCCCACCACGATCGTGGGGTCCATTCCCGCCGCCCGCAGCCCGGCTCCGATCATCCCGGTCACCGTCGTCTTGCCGTGGGTCCCCGTCACCGCGATAATCTTTTTGCCCTTGAGCAGCCAGTTCAGTAGCTGCGACCGACGGAAAAGTTCGCATCCCTGCTCCCGCGCCGCCGCCACTTCCGGCGATGTCTTGAGGTCAATCGCATCCGAAAGCACGACCTGGTCTCCCGCCCGAATGTCCTCTTCCGAATGCCCGATTCGCACCGGAATCCCCGCTTCGCGCAGGCTCGCCGTGGTGGCTGATTCGGCCGCATCCGACCCCGCGACCGGAATCCCGCGCTTTTGCAGCATGAAGGCGAGCGAACTCATACCCGCCCCGCCGATTCCGACCAGATAGAACGGCCGCTCGGAGGTGATCCGCTCGGCGGGAGAAAAGGCTTCGGCAATCTCAAGGGGGGTTCTCATAAGGGGTTGCCCCTCCCTTGAGGGAGGGGTTGGGGTGGGTCACCTCCCTGAGGAGACATCGGCGTCATCCACCCCCCTGCCCCCTCCTTCAAAGGAGGGGGAATTCTCCAAATCATCTCGAAATCGCCTCCTCCATCAACCCCCAAATCTTCTCCGTCGCGTCCGGCGCGTCCCAACCCGCAAGCGCTTTCGCGGCCCGCTCCATTCGAGGCTCGTCGTCCAGCCAGTCCTTCAATTCGCGCTCCAGCGTCGCCGGATGCAGCTCGCTCTGCACCAAAAGCGTCGCCGCTCCCATCTCGGCAAACTCCCTTGCATTATGAAGCTGGTGCTGGGCGTGGGCACTTGGTAAAGGCACGACCACCGCCGGCAATCGAAACGCCGCCAACTCGCTCAAGGTCCCCGCGCCACCGCGCGTCACCGCCACCGCGGCTCGGGCATAGGCCTGGCCCATCTCTTCGCCGCTCAAGAACGATTTGACGTCGTACGTGTCTTTCAACCCTAACTTTTCATACGTCTGAAAAACCGATTCGAAGTTTGCTTTGCCCGCCACGTGCAGCCAGTTCAGCGCGAGCCCGTACATCCGCGTCGCCGCCCCTAACGCGGCTTCGTTGATGGCCTGGGCGCCCTGCGAGCCCCCGGTCACCAGCACCAACGGCAGCAGCTCGCGTCCGTGCGGCCCGTCCGCGATCTTACGAAGCTCCCGCCGCACCGGCACTCCCGTCCGCACCACCCGGCATCCTTCCAAGAAACGCTCGCTGGCGTGGAACGTGGTCGCCACCGTCGCGCAGCGTTTGGCAAACAGCATGTTCGACCTCGCCGGCACCGCGTCGAGCACCAACATCACCACCGGGATCCCCAGGGCCAGTCCGGCCGAAACCACCGGTGCGCTCGAGTAGCCGCCGCTCGAGAAGATCACGTCCGGCAGCTGTTTCTTGAGGGTCCGCCGCGCTCCAATGCGGGCCCTCGCCAATCCCGCCAAGCCGCGCCAGCCGCGCAGCGATCGTAGCGGATAGAGCGGCGCGCTGGGAAAACCGACAAAGTCGAGGCTCTCGGCCCGACAGGCCGCGCCTTCCTGGCCGCGAAAGGAGCCGAAGTAGCGCACCTCGGCCCCTTCGTCGCGTCCCTTCCGGGCCAGCTCAAGCGCGGGAAAGACGTGGCCGCCCGTCCCGCCACCCGTCACGATCAGCCGCAACGTTTGCCTCCTTATTCACCCTAGCCGGCGCCAAGGCCGTTTGCGCAATCCCGATCGCAACCCACAGCGCGACCAAACTCGAGCCTCCCGAACTGACGAACGGCAGGGGAATCCCGATGGCGGGAAGCGTCCCGTTCGCCATCGTCAGATTGAGCAGGGTTTGTCCGCCAATCCATGCGCCGATCCCAAACAAGACCAAGCGCCCAAAGGGCGTCGGCGCCCGATTGGCCAGCGTCAACAGCCGCCACGTCACCGCAAACAGCGCTCCGGCCACCACAAGCCAGCCCAATAAGCCGAACTCTTCGGCCGCGGTCGCGGAGATGAAGTCAGTGGTCGCTGCCGGCATGACGTGCTTGGCGCGCCCCGTCCCCATCCCCACTCCGAACAGACTGCCGCTGGCCATCGCCAGCTCGCTCTGGACGGTTTGATAGGCGATGCCGTCCACATTCGCCGGGCTCCAGCGGTCGAAATGGGTCGTGATCCGTTCGAGCCGATAGGGCTGAAGCTGCACGACAAACAGAACTCCGACCGCGGCCAGCCCCACGCACCACGCCAGCGACCGCCGACTGACGCCGCCCGCCCAAAGCATCGCAAACGCGGTCGCCATGATGAGCGCGCCGGTGCCGAGATCAGGTTCGAGTTCGATCATCACGAATCCGGCAAACACCCAAAGCAGCGGCATCGCCCGTTTCAGCTTGGGGATCCCGACCGTATCGAGCCAATGGCCCCAATTCCGCGCCGGCTTGACCTTGGCCGGCCACCGTTTCCGGTTCGCGAGCGCCGCCGCCAGATAGAGGATCGCGGTGACCTTGGCGAACTCGGCGGGCTGCAGGGTGATCGGGCCTAGCTTGTACCACCGCACGGCGCCGTTCATCTCGTGGCCGACGAATTCAAGCCCAACGAGCGCCAACAGGGTGAAAAACCAGAGACCGCGCGCCCCCCGCCGCCACGCTTCCAAGGAGATGCGCGCCGCCAAAAGTCCGGCGCCGAGGGCCGCGACCAGGAAGATGCCCTGCATCCAGAACTCGCGCGGGATCGGGCCGCGACCCTGCTGCAGCGAGCGGGCATAGCCCGCGTCATAGATAAAGACGAGCCCCAACAAGGTGGCGAGCCCGCTCCAAACCACCAGTGCCCGATCGCGGACAAGGGGCTGTTGCACCCCATGTATATCGGAAACGTCGGACGAGTCAGACGTGTCCGAATGGCGGCTCCAAACCGCCGCTATAGGATCGCTTTGATTTCGTTCGATTCCCTTTGGAACCGCTTCTTTAGTCCAGGTTCTCATTCAGCCACTCCTTGGCCATCGACCGGAACGCTTCGCCCCGGTCGCGAAA
>CAYONY010000100.1:0-11973 GCA_964405415.1 uncultured Fimbriimonadaceae bacterium
CGCCGAATCCGGTAGCCCTCCATCTGGCCGCTCGACTTCAAATGGCCCAAATAAGCCTCGACGTGCCCGGCAAACTCGAGGTCGTTCGTGCCGGGCAGGAGGTCGGTCCAGATTTCGTAGCAGTTCATGAGTGCCAGTTTTCACCAGTGGGGGTTGGCTGAGTCATCACAGTTGCCGCTTCGAGTCTTGCGGTTTTTCCGTTGCGAAACTTTGCGAACGTTGCGTGAAGACTGTTGAGCACGCCACGTTACGCCGCGTCTCGCCACGCCGGATTTGCCATTGCGGAACTTTGCGAACTTGGCGTGAGCGCTTTTAGCACGCTAGGTTTCGCCACGCCTCGCCACGCCGGATTTGCCGTTGCGGAACTTTGCGAACGTTGCGAGAGATTCTTTTCACGCAAAGTTACGCCACGTTACGCAACGCCAGAACCTTTCGTCGAACTTGCCTCTGAAACCGACGTCCCTCCGAAATGGAGGGAATTCGAATGGGGAAGTTCTATCTGACCTCGGTGATCTTGTTCTTCAGCGGCATGGGCGTCCTCTGGCAAGCCGCCGAGCTCCCTGATCCGCCCCGTGGGGCTTCCGCTGGGCCAAGCTCCCCGGCTCGCTATTGGCCGCCGATCCTTGTCTACACCGGAGGACTGGTCATGTTGGCCGGGACGCTCTGCTTTGTCACCGCGTTCTCCACCCACACCCGCCTAGCCGCCAACCTTCCGGCCAAGGACCTGGTGGAGCTCTAGGCTCCCACCTGTCCTTTGAGCGCTTCGAGGGCCGCCGCCACCGCATCGGCAACCTTGGACGGATCCCGGCCGCCCGCCGTGGCAAAATCCGGCCGTCCGCCGCCCCCGCCGCCGACCGTTTGGGCCGCTGCCTTGACCAAGTTTCCGGCGTGGGCGCCCTTGGCCACCGCTTCGGCGCCCGCCTTGGCCACCAACGCGACCTTCCCCTCCGCCGCTAGAGCGACGAACGCAACCCTTAGCGGTTTGCCCTCGGTCAGGCGGTCGGCGTAGAGCGTCGCATCCTTCATCTCGCCCTCTTCGAGAATCTGGGTGGCCAGCTCGACCGGACCGATCGCCGTCACCCTTTCGCTGCCTCCGGCCGCCGATTGGGTGCGCATCCGCTCCAACCGCCGCTTTTCCTCGCGAAGCTGCTCTTGGAGCTTTTCGACCGCCGCGACCAGCTCGTTCGGGTTCGCCTTCAGCCGTTGCGCCGCCTGGTGAAGCCGCTCATCAACGCCGCGCGCCCAAGCATAGGCGGCTTCGCCGGTAACCGCTTCGATCCGCCGGACCCCGCTTGCCGCGCTCGCCTCATGCAAGATCTTGAAGAGCCCGATTTCGGCCGTATTGCGGACGTGGCAGCCGCCGCAAAGCTCGAGCGAGACGCCGGGGACCTCGACCATGCGCACCGCATCGCCGTATTTCTCGCCGAAAAGCGCCATCGCCCCGCGCTTTTTGGCCTCCTCGATCGGGACGTCGCGATGGATCGCCACCGACAGCGCGGCCAGTGCCTCCGTGTTGACGTCGGCCTCAATCTGCGCGAGCTCGGCATCGGTAAGCGCCTTACCATGGGTGAAGTCGAACCGAAGGTGGTCGGGCCCGACCAACGAACCGGCTTGAGTGACGTGTTTGCCGAGCCGCTCGCGCAGCGCCGCGTGGAGCAGGTGGGTCGCGGTGTGGTTGCGGGTGATGTTTCGGCGGCGGCGTTCGTCCACTTGGGCGATCGCCGGCTTGCCATACAGCCGTGCGTTCAAATCCTCCTGGCGGAGGCCTTCCCCATCAAAATCAGGTCGGCAGAGGTGGACATAGACGCCCTCCTGTTTGGCCAGATCGAGCACTTCGAGCGCGAAGCCCTCGCCCCGAATCCAGCCCGTATCGCTGACCTCGCCACCAGATTCGGCATAGAACGGGGTTTGGTCGAGGGCGATGGCAAGGAGCGGAGGCCCGTTCTCTTGATCCACGCGTACCGCCCCGACGATTGTCGCCGCTGTTTCGGTTGCGTCATAACCGACGAATCGCGTCGGCGTCGGTCCCGCTTGGCTCTCGACCGAAAACGTAAATCGAATCTCGACCCCGCCGTAGACGCTCTCCATCCCGTGCGCCGCGCGGGAGCGTTCCTGAGCCTCCTTCATCGCCGCTTCGAAGCCCTCCAGGTCGACCTCGATCCCCGCCTCTTGGCAGAGCTCCTGGGTCACCTCAAGCGGGAATCCGTAGGTGTCGTAGAGTTGGAAGGCGTCTCCCCCCGAAAGTCGCTTAGCACCCCTTTCCAGCATTTCGCGAAGCATTTCCGAACCACTCGCCAGCGTCCTCCGGAACAGCACTTCCTCGCTCCGCAGCGTCTCCCAGATCACCTCTTTTCGCTCGCCGAGCTCTGGATAATGATCGCCCCCTGCTTCCGCGACGCCTTCATATAGCCGCATGAGGAACGGATCCTCGATCCCCAGCACCCGTTGCCCTTTGAGCACCGCTCGCCGAATCAGCCGCCTGAGCACATAGCCCCGCCCCGAATTTCCCGGCAAGACCCCGTCCGCGATGCAGAAACACGCCGTCCGCGCATGGTCGGCGATGATGCGCGCCGCGCGGTCGGCGGGCGCTTCGCCTGAGGTCCAAGACGGGGGAAAGGAAGGCCCTTCCCTTGAGGGAGGGGTTGGGGTGGGCGAGCTCATTTCGGGGTGAGTGACGTCATCCACCCCCTTGCCCCCTCCTTCAAAGGAGGGGGAGGCTTCGTTCAGCACCCCCGCCAGCGCCTGAAACACCGGCTCGAACACATCCGTCGCGTAAACGGAACGGAAACCCCCGATAACCGTCGCCGTCCGCTCCAAGCCCATTCCCGTATCCACGGATTGGAACGGAAGCGGCTCCAGCGCTTCTTTCTCAAACCCGTCGGCGGGCCGATCGAGATTCTTGAGGCGGCCCTTCCACTCGTACTGGATGAACACGTCGTTCCAGATCTCCTGCCACTTGCCGCCGGCTTCGTCGCGCTGCCAATCCTCTCGCGTGTAAGTTCCCTGGGGGGGAGGCTCGGCGTTCGACGTCCAATAAAACATTTCGGAATTCGGTCCACAAGGCCCGGGCGGGCCCTTGGAAAAGGCCCCCGCCGGCCAATAGTTCGTCTCTTCGCCCAGCCGGAAAATGCGCGTATTCGGTTCGATCCCTTCAGCGGCCAGAATCTCGGCCCACGCGCCGAAAGCCTCGTCGTCTTCCTCAAACACCGTGAACGAAAGCCGCTTCGGATCGAGCCCCAGCCAGTCCGGCGAGGTCATGAACTCCCAGGAATAGGCGATCGCCTGCTTTTTGAAGTAGTCGCCAAAGCTGAAATTGCCCATCATTTCGAAGAAGGTGAGATGGGTGAGGTCGCCGACCTCCTCGATGTCGCCGGTGCGGACGCACTTCTGGACATTGGTCAGGCGAACGCTGGGCGGCTGCGCGATGCCCCGAAAGTAGGGCTTGAACTGGACCATTCCGGCCCCGTTGAAGAGCAGCGATTCATCAAGACGGCCCGTGACGTCGTAGGGCACCAGCGATCCCGAAGGGTGCCGTTGGTGGCCCTTCGATTCGAAAAAGGCAAGGTATTTCTGGCGCAGCTCCCGCGCGTTCATGAAGGGCTGAGGGTACCTCTGTGGCTTGGGGTCTGTAGTTTGTGGATTGTTGATTGTGGAATGCGGTCAGGCGATCGGCCACAAACCACAAACTACAATCCGCGGACCCCAGGCTAAAAGCGAGCGCTCACTCTACGTACTCCGTCTCATATCGAAATCGCATCTCGCCTTTCGGCTTGCGCTCCAGAAAGGCCACTTCCAAACTGAGCGTTTCGCCTTCGGCGGCGGCCCCCTCGGCCTGGAATCCGGCTTGCCAAATCGCCTTGAGCCGTTCCACCGCTTGGTCCATCTTTAGGCCGTCGCGCTTGAGCTCGCTGAGCTGCTGGTCAAGGATCGCGGCGGCTTCGGGGCTTGGCGCAACATAGCCGTACTGGTGCCGCACGTGAAAGTCGCCGTCGTAGTCGAGCATCGCATAGCCATCGAGCCCCGGCGTGGCGCCCACCTGCACGAAAATGGCCCGGGCCACCACCGGCACCATCTGAAAATCGGCAAACGCTTTCTTGATTGGCCCGCTCAGCGCGTTCACGACCCGCTGAATGGTCACATCGCGTTCTGAACGGTTGAACCCCTCCTGATGGGCGAAGTCGACCGCCGCCTGGCGCAAGGTTTCGACGTCCGACTGTTGCCCGATGGCCCCGACCGCCAACTCGTCGTACACCTCAAAAAGCTTTCGGGCAGACTTGCGGAAGGCCAGCATCACGATGCCGTCGTCGAACGAGGCCGCCACCACCGGCGAACCGCCCGCCAAACGCGATTCGACGTATTGGGCGCGGTGGCCGATCCCTTCCTGCCAATCGTATGGGGAGAGCATCGATTCGTTATACGCCAATTCCAGGGCAAGTGTCGAGGGGCGCGTGGCGCGTGGCGAACGTGGGAACCTGCCGTATTCGCTCCCTTGCTCGGCCCTGACGAAGGTGCGCCGGATTTATCCGGCGTGGCCCGCGACCGCCCTTGGGGGAACGAACCGCCACCCGCAACCGAGGAGAGCCCGGTTTTGGATCGGGTTCAATGAAGCGTTGATTCCCGCGGCACGAACTGGCGTCTGGACCGAATTGGGGCGCATGGGCTACGACGAGGCCCACCACCTTCAGAACGCCCTTCTCGATCGGGTCGCGGCGGGCGATTCCCCCTCAACGCTGCTCTTTGTCGAACATCCGCCCGTGTTTTCGCTCGGTGCGGCGTTTCAGGCCGAAAATCTCCTTTTTCCCGCGGCCTACTACGAAGGGAAGGGCTTTGAGGTAGCGAAAACCGATCGGGGCGGGGACGTCACCTATCATGGCCCGCGCCAGCTGGTGGCTTACCCGGTTTTCGACCTCAAGCCGCTTGGAGCTGACCTTCATAAGTGGCTTCGAGAGTTAGAGGAAACGGTCATCCAAACAATGGCTCATCTCGGAGTGGAGGGCTACCGATTCCCCCCCCATACCGGCGTCTGGATCAACGGGCGCAAGGCGTGCGCGATCGGGATCAAAGTCCGGCGCTGGGTGAATAAACATGGGATCGCGCTCAATTGCGACAACGACTTGAGCCCGTTCGACCTCATCGTTCCCTGCGGCATTCGGGGTTATGGGGTCACCAGCCTCTCCCAAGAGCTGGGCCGCGAAGTCTCCCCGCAGGAGGTCCAGCCGTTGTTGCTAAAGTCATTCGAGACGGTTTTTGGGATCGCGCTTGCCCCCGAACGGCGCGAGACGCTCCTGGAACGTCTGGACATCGAGCCATGGAAGGACGAACCGCATTCGCCGCCTGCCGGCTGACCCACGTTTCCGGCGCCGCCGGCGTAGATGAAGCGGGGCGGGGACCTCTCGCGGGCCCCGTCGTTGCGGCGGCAGTCATCCTCCCGGACGATTTCGATCGCAGCGGGATCGACGATTCGAAACGGCTCGATCCAGATGTACGCGACGCGTTGGCGGCGCGCATCCGGCAGGCTTGCCCCCACGCGATCGCCCTGGGGGATCTGGAGGCGATTGCCCGGCTGAACATTCTCCATGCGACGATGGCCGCGATGGCGGAGGCCGTGGATGCGCTTGGCGGGACGCCGTCATGCATCTTGATTGACGGGAACCGGGTGCCCGATCCGCTCCGGCACCGGGCCGAAGCCGTGGTCCAGGGCGATGCGCGATTGGCCTGCATCGCCGCCGCCTCGATCGTGGCGAAAACGGAGCGCGACCGGATCATGGCCGAACTCGGCCGTGCGTACCCCGAATACGGTTTCGAGCGCCATTTCGGCTATGCAACCCCTGAACACCTGGAAGCCATCCAGCGGCATGGCCCCTGCCCAATCCACCGAATGAGCTTTAGCCCCTTTGCCGCCCAGGAGCAGCTTTGCCTCGCCCTCGAAGCCTAGGCGCCCAGCACGAAGATGCGGCGGCCGAGTTCTTGGCGGCCCAGGGCTACACCCTGATCACCCGCCGCTTCAAGGCCAAGGGCGGCGAGATCGATCTGGTCGCGCTCGAGGGCGAAACGCTCGTCTTTATCGAAGTTCGCCAGCGAAGCCATCCCGACTATGCGCCCGAGGCCTCGGTGGTCCGGTCCAAGCAGGAGCGGTTGTTTGCGGTGGCCCAGGTGTATTTGAAGCGCTTTGGCGGCCCCGAGCGCGATGTGCGGTTCGACTTGGTGGCGATTACCCCGCAGGGCATGACGCTTCACAAGGACGCGTTTCGTCCCTAGCCCCGCCTCGTTTCTGTCGAAGACGAAATGTGGAGGAGGTTCGGGGAGGAGATCCGCTCGGCCTAGCGCACCGTCGCGCCCTCTGGGGTCTCTCGATCGGGCTGAAGGAGGATCGCGTCTCCATTTTCGTCGACCGCCGCCAGCACCATGCCTTGCGATTCGGCTCCGCGCAGCTTGGCGGGCTTGAGATTGGCCACGATCACCACCTGCCGCCCGATCAGGTCTTCGGCGGTGTACACCTTACGGATGCCCGCCACGATTTGCCGTCGCTCGGACCCCACCACGACCTGCAGCTTCATCAGTTTGTCGCTGCCCTCCAGCGGTTCGGCTTCCAAAATGCGGGCAACGCGAAGCTGGACCTTGGCGAACTCCTCAATGCCGATCGGTTCGGGGCCTGGCTTGGCTTCGGCGACGGGAGGTGCGGCGACACTTTCCATGGGTTTCTCCTTGGGCGGCTTGGCCTCCGCCTTGGCAAGCTTGGGGTCGATGCGCGGGAAGAGCGGCTCGGGCGCTTGGAGCTTTGTGCCCGCGGGAAGGCTCGACTCCAGGCCGATCGAGCTCCATTCGGTGAGCGGCTCCAGGCCAAGCTGCGCGGCAATCGCATCGGCGGTGGCGGGCAAGATCGGGCGGATCAAGCCCTCCGAAGCGCGCAGGCAGAACAGCATGGACCGCAGGACGCCGGCCACGGCCGGATCCTCGGCTTTGGCCAAGGCCCATGGCGCCCGGGTGTCGATGTATTTGTTGAGGAATCGGGCGATGCCCCACGCCTCGTCGACCGCCCGATCGATCCGAAAATCTTCCATTGCACGGTCAAAATTAGTTTTGCAGGTTAGTACGGCATCGAGCGCCTCCGGCTCAACCGAACCCGCGGGAATCTGCCCGCCGACAAACTTGTGGGCCATCGCCAAACTTCGATTCAGCGCGTTGCCCAGATCGTTGGCCAGATCGGCGTTGTAGCGACGGTCCACCTCCTCCCGCGAGTAGTTGGTGTCGCCTTCATAGGGAAGCAGCGCAGCCAGCGAAAACCGCACGACGTCGATCGCCAGATCGGGCCGCATGCCGGTTTTGGCCACCATCTCTTCGGCCAGCGCGAGCGGCGCCAATACGTTGCCCTTTGACTTGCTCATTTTGGAGTCGCCAAAGGTAAACCAGCCGTGAGCGATCACGGTGTGCGGCAGCGGCAGACCGGCCCCCATCAGCATCGCCGGCCAAAGCGTGGCGTGGAACCGGGTGAAGATCTCCTTCGCCATCCAATGGACGTCGGCGGGCCACCGCTCCTCCCAGCCTTCCTCGGGCCATCCAGTCGCGGCGAGATAGTTGATGAGCGCATCGAACCAAACGTAGACGACCTTGCTTTCATCGCCCGGCACCGGGATGCCCCAGCCCGGATTGGCCCGGGTGATGCACATATCTCGAAGGCCCTGCTTGATGAAGGAAACAACCTCGTTCTTTCGAGATGCCGGCAAGAGAAAAGTCGGGTTCGCTTCGATATGTTCCAGCAACGGAGCTTCAAACGCGCTGAGCCGGAAGAACCAGTTCTCTTCTTCCACCCATCGCACCTCGTTGCCCTCCGGGCTCTTGCCGTCCACCAGGTCCGATTCCTTCAAAAAGGTCTCGGCCGATACGTCGTACCAGCCTTCGTACTTGTCGAGGTAGATGTGGCCGCGATCGCGCAGGATGGCAAAAAGCGCCTGCACCGCCCGGGCGTGGCGCGGCTGCGTGGTTCGAATGAAGTCATCGTAAGCGACGTTCATCGCGCGGAACACCTCGACGAACGAGCCGCTGATCCCGTCGACGAAGGCCTGGGTGGTCTTGCCCGCCGCTTCGGCCGCCTCCTTCACCTTGGTGCCGTTCTCATCGGTACCGGTGAGGAACCAGACCGACTCGCCTTTCATGCGGCGGTACCGCGCGCAGATGTCGCTCACGACTGTTGTCAAGGTCGTCCCGACGTGGGGGACCGAGTTGACGTAGTAGATCGGCGTCGTGATGTAGTACCGCTTCGGCATGCCGGGCGAGTTTACCGTTCGCCTGGTTCGGCTCCCAGGAGAAGCGGTTGGCACAGAACTTGCCGCTGGTTGCTTGCGGCGTAGGACCAGATCTCCAGGGATGGAACCGATTCGACCGCCCCGACGGTCATAGCACCGTTTTCTTGGCTCCTTGGTTGTTTGGCGATATGAAAGTTGGCTTCAAGTTCGGAATTTGCTTGGCAGGCGCGTTCGCGCTGCTTTCGCTGGCTCAGGCCCGTCCGGAACGCAACGCGTTTCTTAACCAGGCCGCGCCCAACCTCCGGGGCATCATCCGCCAAGTCAAGTTCGACCCTCAAGTCTTGAAGCGCTACCAAATGCACTTCGGCATGAGCAAGTGGGAACTGGTCGCCTATTTCGAAACCCTCAAGCTCGCCAAGCTCAAAAAGGCGGCCTCCTACATCGTCTACAACTGCCGCGAGTCCGACGGGGCGATCCGTTCCCGGGTCTTCCACCTCAAAAAGGGCACCCTGGTCTATGTGGACCGGTTTGGCCAGCCGGTGCTGAAATTCTCTTGCGGCAACCCCATGTCGCGCGGCCCGCTGCGCATGTTGGTGGCAGATCTCGTCACCCCGGCGCCCACCTCTCCTCCTGTTCAAACGATGCCGGAAGACCAGACCCTGCCGACCGACCCCATGATGCCCACCGAAATGATGGCCATCGAGGAGCTTACGGTTCCCGAAGTCCCCATCACGCCGACTCCTCCCGTGACGCCGCCCACCCCGCCGACCCCGCCGACGCCCCCCGAAATCGTCAAACCCGAATTCGACGGCCCTCCGGCCTGGATCATCCCCCTCATCTCCGGGGCGATCATTATCAATGCCGACGACGACCGGGACACGCGCCCGCCGGTGGTTCCCGAGCCTTCGACCGTGGTGGTGACGCTGATCGGCTTGGCCTGGATGGGGCGCGGCCGTCGGCGCGGGGCGTCGAAAGCTGCCTAAAGCCGCTCGCGCCACCACCGCAGAATCTCGTTCAGACGGTGGATGCGCAAATCGGGCGGCCCCCCTCGGCTCATCCCATGGCTGGTGGAGGCCGGATAGCGAACGAACCGGCTGGGGATGCCCCGCTCCTGAAGCGTGGCAAAGACCTGCTCGCCTTGCTCGATTCCGCAACGAAGATCGCCCTCGCTATGGATGATCAGCATCGGGGTTCGAACTTCTCCGAAATGAGCCAGCGGAGAATCGCGCCAGAGGTCGGCGTTAACCTCGAGCGGCCCATAGCCGCCTCCTTGCCAGTAAGTGCCGGGGTAGTAAGGGTAATCCGAGCTCAGCGATTTGGAGAGCAGATTTGAAACGCAGCGGTCGGTGATCGCGGCGCGAAAATCGCGCGTGTGGCCCACGGCCCAATTCACCATGTAACCGCCGTAGCTGCCGCCCATCACGCCCAGCCGCTTGACATCGAAATGGGGCTGGGTCTTCATCCAATCCTTGACGGCTGCGATGTCGAGCCAGTCCTTCTGCCCCCAGGCGCCCGCGATCGCCGCAACATGATCGCGCCCGTAACCCTTTGAACCGCGCGGATTGGAAAAAACCACCGCATAGCCCGCCGAGGCGAGCACTTGAAACTCAAAAAAGAAAGTCCAGCCATATTGCGCTTGCGGCCCGCCGTGGATTTCCTGCACCGCCGCCTTGGGCCCCTTCCCCGATCGCGCCGGCTCCATGACCCAGGCATGCACCGGGTAGCCGTCCTCGGCCTTCAGCCAGATTTCGCGCGGAGGGGCTAGCCGATGACGATCGAGCCATGCCCCGTTAAAGGTGGCAAGCTTTCGGACCTGCCGCGTTTTCATGTCAAACACCGCCGGTTCGGCGGGCGAAACGGGATCGGCACAGAGACAGGCCCAATGCCATCCGTCTCGGCTAAGCGAGCCAGGCGTGAGGCAATGATGGCCTTCGGTAAGAACGGTGAGCCGGCCTTTGAGATCGATTTGGGCGAGCTGGTTCTCGCCATGCCAGCCGATGCTGAGCAAGAGTCGCTTGGAGTCGGGACTCCATTCGAGAAACTCGCCGCCCGTATCGCCCATATCGCTGAGCGTCCCGGTTTCCAGATCGAAATCGAGCGCATGAGTGAGGCGAAGCGGAGCGCCACCGGAAGCAGGCGCAACGAAGAGCTCGGTGTTGCCGACCCCGCGATGATCCAGCGGATCGGGGTTGCCCAAGTAGGCGATCCAGTGTCCATCGGGCGACCAGCGGACGGCGGTTTTATAGCCCCGGGGCTGGCCTCCCAGCGCAGTGGACCGTCCCTCGAGATCGACGAGAAGGATTCGATCATCCTCCGGATCGCGCCAAAGGTTGCGCTGAAAGGAGCGTTTGACCGCCAAGCGATTCGAATCGGGCGCCCACGAAAAGCGGTAGCGCCCCCAAGGGCAGCCTCGATGGATCCTCTTGACGCGGCCGGTTTGGACCTCCACGACATACAGTGCGTGCCGCTGGCCAAGAAAATAGCCTTCGCCATCCCAGCGGTAAAGCGGATGGGCCGCGATGCGTGGTGGCGTGCTGAGCCCCTTCGATTCTCGGACTTTGCGGGCGGCCGCCGTATCCTCCGAACGAAGTTCGCGAAAGGTGAAGGCGATCCACTGGCTGTCCGGACTCCAAACCAGCTCGCCAAAGTCGCCTTCCGGCATTTGGGTGATCGGCCGCGCTTCGCCGCCCCCCGTTTCGAGCCGGCAGATTTGCGTTTCCGCGCCGCCGCGCTTCCCGAGAAAAGCGATCGCGCGGCCATCCGGCGACCATCGTCCTTGCCGCGCGCCGAGTTCCGGTGCCGTCCACTCGCGGACTTGGCCCTCGAGATCGATCCCCACGAGTTGCGTTCGGTACTCGTTTCGGTTGCCGATCGTTTTTCGCTGAACCAGCACCTCCTGTCCGTCTGGCCGCATTTGCGGGTCGGAAACGAAGATAAGGTCGAGCAGGTCTTCGGGCCGGACCGGACGTTTGGCCATCGTCTTAGGTTACCGGGACGTGGCGGCCGGGCTCGTTCGGAGCAAGGGGGGAGGTTCGTCTCGGGAACCGGCACACCCGATCTTCTTGAAAGCGCCGGAGCTCCCCCTTGAGTCGCTCAATTCTCAGGCAAGGGAAAAAGATTTGTCATGCGAACGGCTCGTCAAGGTTTTTGCCGGCCCGGATCGCGGCGCATCGAAGGGTGCGGAAGCCAAGAATGGGGTCGACCAAGACCTAGTGTTGGCGGCGCGGCATCCCGATGTCAAGGGGTACAATCGCCCCTCACGCTGCCGCATAGCTCAGTCGGTAGAGCAGCTGACTGTTAATCAGCGGGTCCTAGGTTCGAGTCCTAGTGCGGCAGCCACAAACTCAGCGCGGGGGCAACCCTCAAAGGTTGCCCCCGCGCCGTTCTTACCGCCCGAGCGAGCCTGATCCTTGCCGACTAGCCTTCGGCCCGCGCCCGGCCCGAAGACTGCCCGCCTTTCCGGCCCGCCTGCCGCGCTTCATCCGACGTCCATTCGTGCGCGTTCCCGCTCGCATGAGCCGCCTTGCCGCCTTTGCTCGCAATCTCGCGCTGCTTCGCCGCGTCCATCGCCGCAAAGCCCCGTCGCCGAATACCCCTTTGCATTGTTCGTTCACTGTGTATGGCCATCATTTGTCTCCTTGCCGCCCCGGTCCAAGCGGCAAAACCGTTCACGCCCTATCGGGACTTGTGCTTGACGAAATAGAAGTACTTCTTCCCGTTCTTCCACTTG
>CAYONY010000101.1:0-11801 GCA_964405415.1 uncultured Fimbriimonadaceae bacterium
GTTTTGGAAAGAAGACTTAGTGTGCGACAACTCAAGATTTGAGATTTCCAAGTCCCCAAAGACTTTCCTTGCAACATAGTCATTGGAAGCGCCAAATAGAGTAGGCGGAATGTATGTACCATCTTCGCCAACAATGAGACGGTTTCGTTGAAACAGCGCCAAGCCAGGATTATCCTTGCTAATTTTTTCGCCAATTGCAAGAAACCCTTGTATTGTAACGCCATCCGCTGTAGTAAGATCAACTTCCTCCCGCCAAAGTTTGGGTGCCCCTTCAGGGTTTTGATAGTACGGCGCGAATAGGATGTTGGGATAACTGTATACGAGCGGCTCGCCCTTAAACTCAATAATGACCTCGCCAGCATTCAGAAATTTTCGGTGTATTGAAGCAAGGTGTGTAGCAATCTTCTTTGCCGTTTGTCCAGTTATGGCTCTATTCAGATTCCAAATGCGCACTTCAGTGTAGGCCCTGTTTGCCGAAACGGGCCGTTCATCATAGTTGAGTGAATATGAGCTTGTTTCGATTATTCTGGGTACGTCAAAAACGATTGTTCGTTCAATTGGCTCCCCAAGTGCACTGGTTCGGACGCTCCATTTCCTGCCGAACCAACACGCCGCAGTCTTCAATCCCATTCCGAATTGCGATAGGCCTGAGCGATCGGGAGGAGGAGAGGCAACTCGGAAAGCCCGCGGAAAGTCCGTGAGGCTAATCCCGGCAGCGTTATCTCGAATGTACAGTTCGTCACCAGAGTTATCAATGTCTATTTCGATTACTAGCTGATAATCTGGGTCGTTGCCTCTAAGTTGCGATTCATTGTTTATGAAGCTTTGTACGGAGTTGTCTACAAACTCAGCTAATGCGTACCATGCTTTATAGTTAACATGCGGAAGTACAGCAAAGAAGCCGGGGTCAGGCGTGATATCTAGATCGGGCAAAGGCAAGATCCTCCATGTTTATTGTTTCATTCACAAGCCGCGGAACTGCTGACGACAGCGATCCGAGGGAAGTAAGTGAACTAATCCTTTCTGCTAACAATCGAACAATAGAGACAGGTACTGCATTGCCGCAAGCCCTCAATCGACGTCCGTCCATTTCTCGGGAAAACCTTGGAGCCGTTCGTACTCGGAAGCCGTCATGCGGCGCACAGACCACGTCGGAACTTCCCCGAGAGTCGAGGGTGTACGTCTTTCCATCGTTTCGGAATCCTTGACCTTGGGGCCCACTCCAATCCGGACTCCGTCCAATGGTGGCGTGCTGTATTGCATACACATCTGCTTCAAGAACGCCTGCCTTAGCGAGCGATCCAGGTTCGGCGCTCGTGCTTCTGCACGATAGAGCCACTTCCCCAAGAGCTCCGGGCCCAAAAAGGACTCGCGCGGCGCCATCGCTTTGATAACTTGCGACAATGAACACTCTTCGACGTCGCTGAGGTGTTCCAAAGTACTGAGCGTCCAGTACTCGCCATGCCACGCAATACCCGAGTTCTCCCAGCGTTTCCAGGACGTGTCGGAAATCATCCCCCTCGTGGCTGTTGAGAAGACCTGGGACGTTCTCGAGAACAAGCCATTCCGGTGGGAATCGCTGGACGAGCTCAGCGAATCGATCAAAGAGGCCAGATCTTTCTCCATTAAGTCCCTTCAGTTTTCCTTGGTTGGCCAACGAGAGGTCCTGGCAAGGAAATCCTGCTGTCCAAACGTCGGCAGCCGGAATTTCATCCGGCGTCAGTGTTGTTATGTCCGATACAAGCGGGACATCCTTGAAGTGCTTTCGAAGCACCTTTTGGCAAAAGGCGTCTTTCTCGCATTGAAAGACAACTTCAAACCCCGCCCTTTCGAACCCAAGATCAAACCCTCCGATTCCGGCAAAAAACGAGGCTACAGTGCGGCTGCCAGGGTCACTCATTTTTTGAGCGCGCCTCTATCCCGCGAAGAAGCTCATCTGGTTGGACCCCTAAGCCTGCCGCGAGGGCAGCAATGCTGATAAGCGTCGGATTGCGACGGCCGCCTTCAATGCCCGCGACATAGGTTAGGTGAAGCCCGCTTCGATCGGCCACCTGTTCTTGCGTCAAACTTCGAGCGTGACGTTCCGCTCGGGCGCGTTTCGCAAACGCGGTAAGTAGAGCATCACTCACCTGGCCACTTTAACCAGACTATGAGTAAACGCAGCTATAGAATATGAGTCAAAGTTTGCGAGTGACCTACGCTTTCACCGAGCTTCGCGAGACTCTCGAAGTTGCCGAAGGCACGCGCCGCTCCATGCAGGGCAATCGGGCCGCCGAAACGTCGCCGGAGGTGCAACTTCGGAGGGCTTTGTGGGCGGCCGGAATCCGCGGCTACCGCAAAAACGTCCGAGAACTCCCCGGAAAGCCGGACATCCTGCTTGCAAAGCAGAAACTCGCCGTCTTCGTCCACGGCTGCTTCTGGCACTCCTGCCCGACCTGCTCTGCCGGCCGGATTCCGAAAACCAATTCCAACTACTGGACCGCCAAGCTCGCCCGGAACGTCGAACGCGACGCCGAGAACCAAGCCAAGCTTGAATCCCTGGGCTACCGCGTCCTCATCGTCTGGGAATGCCAGATCAAGCACGCCCTCCCCGCCGTCCTCGACCGCATCCGCTCCGCGCGCCAAGGTTGACGATCCACCTCGCCCGAACCGAAGAGGTTGGGTCCTTCCTCGCCCCGAACAACGGTCAGCGCAGGCGACCGCCCGAAATCCCGCGAATAGAGAGCAAACCCAAGGTCCCGTGAACCTGGGCTCAACCCGGAGGGCCCTTTCGAAAAATGCGTCGGGATATGACGATGTGATGACATGACGAACTCCGCCCCCATCCGAAAGATCGTCATTCGTCCTTCATCAATCGTCCATCCACCTTGGCTTCCTGGGTCTCCGAAGCCCTAACCGGAAACCGCCCCAATTCCCCACCATGACAAACTGGGTAAAGAAAGAGGCGCGTGAAACGAGGATTCTCGTGATTCGGCCGCGTTCGCCCCGGCCCTCCCCGTGGCCTGAGCAAACCTTCCGCCTCCTCATCCGTCCAACTCTCCGAGAGGAAACCCATGAACCGAATTCACCTTGCCGCCCAGCTGCTCGGGGCGCTCATCTTCGTCGTCGCCGCCGCCGCCATCGGAAACCCCTTCCCCCAGGAGTTCCAAAAGGATAACTACAACCTCAGCGTCATCCGTGTCCCCGGCAAACTTGAATTCCCCAACCTCACCGCCAAGCCGGGCCGCCAAGCCATCCAGGTCGACCTCGATTGGACCGCCAGCCTCGGCCCCTTCCTCAAGGCGGCCACCGCCGGCGAAGACCTCTCCAAACGCAAGATCGTCCTCCGGGTGGGCGAAAAGCGCTACCAACTTCGAGGCTGCATCATCACCGGCATCGAATGGCCCGAGGCCCACTTCAACCCCAAAGAGATCTCGATCGACAAATGCGTCGGCCTCAAAATGGACACCGAAGTGGTGGACTACCGTGAGGGAGGCGTCAACGACACCACCCACAAACGATCGTTCGGCGGCGCGTTTAAAGGTGAAATCGTAGGGGTCGAGCCCGCCGTCATCCAAAAGGTCGAGGCGTTCTCGGTGAAGGCGACGCCCGGCGCTCCCGGGCCGTCCCGCTGGCGGGGCTCAATGAAGGTTGAGATCAGCCGAGCCTCCGCCGCTGCCTTGGGTTGGGTTGGGGCCGGCGTCGAATGGGCCGTCAATCCGACCCGCACGGCGCGCTTGACCCTGCTCGATTCCGCCAAGCGGCCTTTGCTCTCGTCGAAAATGCTGGTCAGCCGCGTCAAGAGGCTGGGCTTCACCGGCGCCGATGGGCGCTCAATGAGCTTCGAACTGTTCTTCGACACCTACGAGTCGGGGACCGAATTCAGGGTCGGGCCTCGCGGCGGCGGGTCGGACTGAGGGCAAATCTATGGATGCGGGGTAGCGTTAAGAGGTTTCGTTCGTCCCAACGCTTAGGAGAGGAACCATGAACCGAATCACCCTTTTTGCCCAGCTTCTGGGCGCCCTCGTCTTTTGCATCGCCGCCTCGGCGATCGCCGATCCGGGCCAAGGCGAAATCAAACGGATCAAGCAGTCGCCCGGCGACGAAGCTGGCACCCTGAAAGGACGGCTCAAATGGGGCGATATCGTCCTCAAAGCCAACGCCATTCGACCCGAAGGCGGCAAGGTCTTGCGCGAGAGCTCGACAACGGGCAAGATCGCGCCGGTGCAGTTTGCGATGTTGCTGGATTGGACCGACGTCTTTGCGGTCGGCCGCTCGATGGAGGCGTTCAACAATGCGCTCAAGGGCAATTACCCCTCGGGACCAGGGGTTCTCGAACTGGGCGCTCGACGGGTTGATTTCACTTCTGGACTCATCACCGAAGTGAAGTTCCCTGCCCTGGACGGCGCCTCCAAAGAGCCCGCCTATATCACGGTCAAGATGTCGGCCGAGCTTCAGCCCGCCACCGGCGGCGGGACGCCAATCCGGCTGTCCCGCTCGAGCGCGCCGCCGGATTCCGGCAAACAGAAGTCCTGGCTGCCCAGCAACTTCCGACTCAAGATCGATGGGCTCAACGCGTCGCGCGTCAAGCACTTTCCCACCGTCACCCTCAAGCCCGAAGCGGCCCGAGGCACCCAGCGTCGAGGCGGCGAAACCGTCTTGGGCGACATGGTGATGCCGGAGGCCGATTTCAAGGCGGCGAACTGGGTCAAATGGACAGGCCCGGAATTCGACGCCTCGAAAAACGAATTTCGCCCCGCGCGAACGGGAAGGCTCTTTTTCATGGACGACTCGGACGGCAAGGAAGCGCTGACCCTGCGATTTCGCGTGGTGGGACTGGGCCGGATCAAGTCGTTGCCGGGCGGCGACGTTCAGGTCGGGCTGCGGATGGACCAGTTTCAATTGGCGCGGGGCTAGCGCGTCCCCTCGCCCCGGTTCCCCTTCGCTTCGCTCAGGGCCACCGTCCCTCTCCCACCAGGGGAGAGGGACCCTAGCTCACCAACCCGCGCGTTCCGTCACGCCGGGCCAACGATCCGTTCGGAACGGCGACGCGGGCAAACCGGCCGAATTGAACAAGCCCGGCTTGGGCGAATCGCTCCAGCCGTAGCGCACGGCCGCCGGCTTGCTCACCCCGTCCGCCCAAACCACCATCGTATTGCGGTCGAGGCGGCACTTGGCGGGAACGAATTTCTTATCCTCGCCGGCGATCATCAGGTCGGTGAGGTCGCCGCCGCGAACCTCGAGGTTGGTTCCCACCGAGTCGAAGGTGACCCGGATGGTGTTGCCCTCGGCCTTAAAGGAGCGGTAGGTCGGTCCCGAATCAACCCCCCGTTTGCCATACACCCGGTTGAGGGCCAACCCGGCGAGGCGGCTGCCCACCGCCCACTTGTTGACGGGGTGGATGTCGGCGTAGTCGTCGGTGGAATCCGTACACACCACCATGCCGGTGTTCTTGAGGGCCAGAGTCATGAGCTGCGCCTCACGCAATTCGGCCGAAGCGCCGCCGCCACCGTAGCCGTTCCACGGGGCGATCTGGACGAAGAAAAAGGGAAAGTCGCCCTGGCGGAAGTCCTCGCGCCAGTTCTGGATCATGAGCGGAAAGGTTTGACGATACTGGTAGGCTCGCCCAACGTTCGATTCGCCCTGGTACCACAAGGCGCCCTTGATCGCGTACGGCCGCAAAGGCGCGATCATGCCGTTATAGAGGTCCGCGGCGGGCCATCGGGCGGGCGCCGGGGGGTTGGTGTCCTTGAGGTTCACGGAGACCTTCATCTTCCAGGGGGTGAGCTTGCATTCGTGGTCGCCCACTTGCAAGCGAATCTGGTTGGGTGTAGTGAATCCTCCGCCGCCACCGGTATCGAGGACACGGACGGCGAGCACATTGGTCCCGGTTCGCAGGACGTCCGCCGGGACCTGATAGACGCGTTTTGCGTTCCAGACCTTCGTCTCGCCGACTTTGGTCCCATTGACAAAGGTGAGGTCTTCATCGTCGATTTCGCCCAGCTCAAGGTGCAGGGGAAGCCCGGCGAAGCCAAGATCGAGCTCGAACTTGGCCCGGTACCACACGTAGCCGTCGAAGTCGGGCATGCCGTTCGATTCCCATGGTCCGAGTTGGGCGGTGGCCCACGCCGAATCGTCGAATTCCGGCTTTTCGAAGCTGCCGAGGCCCTTCTCCATTTGCGCCAGCCGCTGCTGCCATGCCGCGATGGAATTGGCGCCGCCGACGCTTTGTTTCACCTGGTCGATTCGGGCGTCGAAGCCGGGCAGCGTGCGCAAGGCGCCCTCGCGAATCCAGACTTCGACCTCGGTGCCGCCCCAATCCGATTCGATGAGCCCCACGGGGGTCCCGAGTTCTTTGAATAGGCGTTGGGCGAAGTAGTACCCGGCGGCGCTGTGGTGCGGGGCCGACTCAGCCGTACACGCTTCCCATTTGGCTTCAACCGTGTCCTTAGGCGACGAAGCGCGAACGTTGGGCACGTTGAAATAGCGAATTCGATCGTTGCCCTCTCCCTTGAATTCGCCGGCGGGGGCTTTGGGAAAGACGAGCCGCCCGGGCCACTCCATGTTGGACTGCCCGGAGCAGAGCCACACTTCGCCGAGCATGACGTCGCGGACGGTGACGGTGTTCGAGCCTTGGACGGTGAGCTCATGCGGACCTCCGGCGGCGGGGCCGGTGCGCAATCGGGCCATCCATTTGCCGTCGGGTCCGGCAGTTGTCTGGGCCGAAGCGCTGGAGGCCCAGGTGCCTTTAACGGAGACCTTCTCGCCGGGTGACGCCCATCCCCAAATGGGCGCGGATACGCCGCGCTGCAGCACCATATGGTCGGTGAAGAGGGGATGCAGTCTGACTTCGGCCTGGGCCAGGCCGGCGAAGGCGATCAGGACGAAAGATAAGGCTCGGCGCATAGCGATATCTTGGCACGGCGGGAGCCTTCCTTACCCAGGTCCCCCAGTGCCGGTCGAAGAGAGAAGCTTTCCGGATCTCCCACTCCAACCCCTCCCTCCGTTTTGCTTCATAAAACCAAGGGAAGGGCCCGGATACAATCTCGAAATGCGCGTTCTCATCGTCGAAGACGAACCGCTTTTGCGGACCACTTTGGTCCAATTGCTTCAGGCGGAGGAAGGGATTGAGGTGGTGGCCTCGGTTTCCAATGGGGTCGACGCCGTCGAACTGGGCCGTTCGCTTCATCCGGAGGTGATCCTGATGGACCTCCAGCTTCCGCTGATGGGCGGGATCGAAGCCACCGCCAAACTCGTCGATGGAGGCTTTGAGGGGGCGATCGTCGTGCTGACCCACCTTTCGGACGACGAAAGCCTCTTTTCGGCGTTGCGTGCCGGGGCGATCGGCTATGTGCTGAAGGATGCGACCCCGACTCAGGTCGTGGAGGCCCTTCGGGGCGCGGCCGCGGGCGAAGGCGTGCTGTATCCGACGATCGCTCCTCGGGTGATCAAAGAGTTTCGGCGACTGGCCGAGCAGCCGGAGGCGCAGCGGCAGATCTTTCAGACGCTGAGCCGGCGCGAGGTGGAAGTGCTGGAGCTCATTGCCCAAGGCAAGAAGAATCGGGAGATCGGCGATGCGCTTTTTCTCTCGGAGCGAACCGTAAAGAACCACGTTGGCGCGATCCTCAAGAAGCTGCATTTGAACAACCGGGCCGAAGCCGCGCAAGTGGCCGCCAAACACGGATTGGGCAAAGCTCCCAGCTAAGCCTCCACCGGAAGAACCACCCGAACCATCATCCCCGACTTTTCGTTTCGGACGATCGCGAGCAGGCCACCGGCGGCTTGGGCGCGGTTTCGCATCGTTTCCATGCCGAGGCCGCTTGAGGCGGACAACGGATCGAATCCCACGCCGTCGTCGCTGATGGAGAGTTCCACCTCGCGACTTCGGTAGCTTAGGGTGACTTTGACGCTATGGGCTTCGGCGTGTTTGGCGACGTTGGTCAATGCCTCTTGAGCGATACGCAGTAGTTCGTGCTCTTGTTTGGGGCGAAGCGGCGACGGGTCGCCATCGACACGAACGTGGATGGGAACCGAGGAACGCTCGCCGAATAAGGCCGCCTGATACTTCAGCGCTTCCTCGAGCGAGCCATGCTCCAGGAGAGGCGAGCGGAGTCGATGGAGCATAAGGCGCAGCTCATCCGAGGCCTGACGGGTCGTCTCTTTGACCGACGCCACGATCGGCGCGGCGCTAGCGGGACTCCGTTCGGCCATTTCGAGCCGCATGGCGATCGCTCCGAGGTATTGCTGCAGGCCGTCGTGCATTTCCGAAGCGAGTTCGGATCGATAGCTCGCCAGTTCGAGCCGGCTGCGCGCGCGCACAAGGCCGCGGGCGAGCCGCGTGACGAGGGAAGCGACGATCAACAGAAACGCCAACCGAAAGAGGAAGTAGGAGTAGATGAGGTTCTCAAACCCATTGACCGCCCCACAGGCCACGGCGCCGATCGCCGCGACCGCCATGCTCCATCGAACGTCGAGGGTGGCCGCCGCTTGAAGCACCGGAAGCATATACAGCGCGATGATCCAGCTATCGGGCTGGGCATAGCCGATGCGGGTGGCGGCGGTGATGAAGCCCACGTCGAGCAGGGGCCAAATGTAGAACCACGGCCCAGGAACCCGCTTGACGGAGATGACGGTCCGAATGGCAAGCGACAGCCCGACCAACAACAAGAGGACGCGCATTTGGGCGACTTCATTGACGGCTTGGGGCCGGTGGCCAAAGACGCCGGGAAACAACATCCACGGCAGCGCGAAGGGGGCGCACGCCCAAAGGTGCTTCAGTAGGAGACGTTCGACAATCCCACGGGAGACGGCCTCTTCTCGTCCAGACATGCCCCACTATTCCCGAAACCGGCAGGACGCGAACATTTTCCGCCCGTTATCGTCAAAGGACTTGTGACCGCGCTTGCCTGGGCGGGCGGTGCGGCGGGAGGAATCTTTATGCGCACCAAGCTTTGGCTCGTGCTTCCTTTAGCTTTAGCCTCGATCGCCCTGGCTCAGAATGCCGGCGTTCAGGGTGCCCGCGGGGAAGGGGCCGCTCGCTCCGAAGACGGGCGGGTTGGAAAGTTCCGATTTGAAGTTAAGAAGTCCCAGCGCCCCGGCGGCGAGCCGGTGGTCGGCGGCAACATGCGGTTTGAATCCGAGCCTCCGACTCGGGAAGGCCGCCATGTGCTGATCGAAGGCCGCGCGCTCCGCTATGCGGGCCGCGAAAACGTTGCCGAGTTTGGCGGGCCCGGCATCATCGTGATTCGTTCGGGCGAGCACCATGTTCGCCATGAGGGCCACTGGATGAGCCGCGTGGTCGACAATCGGCGACCCGAGGCCGTACGGCTTCGGCCCGACCAATTCCGGATTCGCTTTGAAGTGGCGAACAGCGACGTGTTTTACGAGTTCGAAGGCGCGGTGCTCCGCGGCGACCTCGCGGTGCACAACCGCTAGGTTCTCGAATTGCCGTAAGCGAAGGGGCCGGTTTCCTGGGCGGGAAACCGGCCCCTTTCGACTTTCGCCGCTTTAGGCGAGGACGACGCCCTCCGTCCGGGTCATGCGCTCCATCAGCAGGCCCACTGCGTCGGCCGGCTTGAGCGATCCGGCCAGGACCGCCGAGGCGGCTTCGAAAACGGGCAGTGAGACTCCTTTTTGACGGGCCAGCTTGAGGGCGGCATCCACCGTTCCGACGCCTTCGGCAACTTGGCCAATTTCCTTGAGCGCTTCGGCAAGGCTTCGACCTTCGCCTAACGCGCGGCCCACGCGATAGTTGCGGCTGAGCCGACTGACCGCGGTCGCAAAGAGGTCGCCCACGCCGGCGATCCCCAGAAACGTCTCGACCTCGGCTCCCATCGCGAGGCCCATCAAGATCATCTCGCGAAGGCCGCGGGCCATCAATGCGCCTTTGGTGTTATCGCCAAAGCCGAGCCCATCCGATATGCCGCCGGCAATGGCGATGACGTTTTTCAGGGCGCCGGCGAGGGAGACGCCGACGGGATCGGCCGAAACATAGACCCGGAACGATCGACAGGTAAAGGCGGCACGGACGGCCTCCGCATCCTCTTCGCGATCCGCTGCGGCGACGGCGGCGGTGGGTATACCGCGGACAATTTCGACCGCCAGATTCGGGCCGCTCAGCACCGCCGTACGCGCGCCGGGAACGCGATCCTCGACGACTCGGTAGAGCAGCTCGCCGGTGCCGGGTTCGAGGCCCTTGCTGGCCACGGCGACGCGAGGCGCATTTCCTTTGACATGAGCAAGCACGCTGCGGGCGCCATCCGAAGGCACCGCCAGCACCCAGAGCTCGGCCTCCGTCAACCCCTCGGGATCGTAGATCAGCTCAATTTCCTCCGGGAGCACAAAGCCGGGCAGGTACTTCAAGTTTTCCCGCACGCGCGCCATGATCTCGATTTCTTCGCGATCGCGCCCCCACAGCCGTACGGGATGTCCATTTCGGGCCAGCAAGACGGCCAGGGCGGTGCCCCAGCTCCCGGCGCCCAAGACGTTGACGACCATCGGGGGCCATGTTACTCCGTGGCGAACGGCCTCGCCTTAGCGGTAAGTTCGAGGTCTGATGCGTGTGGGATTTGCCGGTCTCGTCCACGGCCACGTTTGGGGCCTGCTCGATCGTTTTGCCGATGTCGAGGGCGTCACGCTGGCCGCGGTGGCGGATGCGACGCCCTTGCTGGATCAAGCGAAGGACCGGTTCGAACGCACGTACGTCAATTGGCGCGAGATGCTCGATGAGGGAGCGCTTGATGCGGTGGTGGTGACCACGGACAACCTCGAAGGCGCCGAAGTGGCGGTCCAAGCGCTGGGCCGCGGCTTGCCCACGTTCGTGGAGAAACCGATGGCGGCCCATGCCGAAGATGCGGCGCGGATGCTTGCCGCGTGGGAGGAATCCGGTGTTCCGCTCTTGATCAATTGGCCGTTCGCTTGGTCGCCTTGGGTGCATGAGATCCATCGCCAAATCCAGGCGGGGATGATCGGACCCGTGTTCCATCTTCGTTATCGAAATGGCCACCATGGCCCGCGCGAGATTGGGTGCGACCCCTATTTCACGGGCTGGCTTTACGACGAGGCTCGCAACGGCGGCGGCGCCATCGCCGATTTTTGCGGCTATGGCGCCGCGCTCAGCCGCTGGCTGATGGGGATGCCCGAAACGGTTTTTGCGATCCGGGGGAACTTCACGAAGGACTATGATGTGCCGGATGATCACGCGGTTTGCCTGCTGAAATATGCCAGGGGAAGCGCGGAAATCGAAGGGACTTGGGCCACTTTCGGCTTTGATGAGAGCGCAAACCCGGTGCTTCACGGCAAGAGCGGCACGCTTGGCGTTTACGGCAACGAAGTCCGGCGGTATGCGGCCGGGCAGGAAGCGATTCGCGTCGAGGCTCCGGCATTATCGACGCCGAACCCGGCTGCTTATTTTCTCGAGTGCATTCGAACCGGAAAGACTCCGGAAGGGATGCTCGATCCTCGGCTCTCGGCGGACGCTTGCCGGATCGTGGATGCGGCCAAGCGCAGCGCCCGAAGCGGTTGCGCGGAGAGGCCTTAGGCAAAAAAAATGCGGGAACGCTGAAAGGAGAGCAAAGCACGTTCCCGCAAGGCTTCTTCCCAAGGCTTGGCCCTGTCCCGCCCGATTGTGGTGAGCGTCGCGAGCCTGAGACACTTGGTAGTGGGGTCAAATATACAGCACTTCCTAGCGAACGGGAACCCCTATTTTTGCGAAATATAGCGAGCGCTAAGGCAGGGCCCAGCAAAAAAAAACCGGGCGCCCGCTTCTGCGGGCGCCCGATCGAGACGGTGACTTGGCTTGCGATTACTTCGCCGAAGTAATC
>CAYONY010000102.1:0-11713 GCA_964405415.1 uncultured Fimbriimonadaceae bacterium
TGAAGTTCTTCAACACAAGCGACTTCTCGGTGACAAAGACCTGGTCCAGATAGTAGGGACCCGTCCCCACCCAGAAGTGGCCGTGATCTTCATACCACTTCTTCAGGTTGGCATAGCGCAGGTCGGCCGCCTCCTGGGTCGTCTTGGCGCGCCGGGCCAGAAAAAGGCGGGCGAAGTAGGTTTCGGTGGGCACGAGTTCGGGAAGCGCGCGAATCCGAAAATAGGGGGATTCCTCAACCTTCACCAATCGGCCGGCGATCTGCTCCGCCATCGCGTCGTTCTTCTCGGCCACATAGAGGTCGAGCATCAGCTTGAGCGTGTAAAGGTTGTTGGGGTCGTTGAGCAGGGCCCGGTTCAGAGTCGAGGCCGCATCGACGTAGAGCTTGGCCCCCTTCTGGGCGCGAGCGAGCATTCGAAGGTTGCGGGTATTCGGGGCCTGGTCGGCGGCGCGTTTGAGGTAGTCGGCCCGGCGACTGCCGTCGGGCTCGAGCAGCGCAAGGAGATACCATCCCTCGCCGTCGCCTGCGGCGACTTGGGTGAGGGCAAGCGCGCCTTCCCGTGCCTCGACGGGCTGATTCTTGGCCATCCGCCAACGAATGTGGCCTTTGGTGGCCTCGAGGCTGCCGAAGTAAAGCAGCACCAGAGGAATCGCTAAGGCGATCGCAAAAGCGCTCCAACGCGGACCGGGCTGCACCGATTCGGGAGTGCCCCCGTCGGCGGAGAGTTGAAGGCCGATTCCAAGGAGGAGGAAGAAGGCAAACCCCGACCCGAAATAGTGGAGATCGGAATCGACCATGGAATGCGCGGCGGACGCCAGGACCGCGGCGATGACGCCAATCTTGAGGGCGAGGGTGGCCGAGTCTTGACGGCGCGCCCCTTTGAGGACATAGCCAAACCAAAAAACGCCGGCCGAAAGGAGAAGGAGCGGGGCGAGCACGCCGGCTTCCACGCCCAACTGGAGGAAGCTGTTGTGCGCCAAGTGGGTCTGGGTATTGAGCCCGCGCCGCGCCGATTCATAGCGAAACGTGCCGGGCCCGGAGCCGAGCGGCCGATCGCGCATGAGCCCGAGGCTCGAGGTCCAGAGAAGCCGCCGGAAGCCGGACGACTGGTCCTGGGAATCGGCCGCGGCGGTGACGCGGCTCAACGGGGAAGTTCCGGATTCGCCCGATCCGCGCAGGCGCATCCCGGCAAGGAAAGCGATGAGGATGACCAGGCAAACCGCGACCCGAAGCAAAGCGCCCAAGGCAACCCCGCGTTTGCCAATCAGCCACGCGATGCCCAGCGCGAAGACCGGCACGAGTCCGATAAAAGCGGCGAGGTAGGCGCCTTTCGATTGGGTCAGGGAGAGGGCGATGGCGATCGCCGAAGTCCCAAAGATCGCGGCGAGAATTGCTTCGAGCTTGCCGCCCTTCAGGCAAAGGCCGCACCCGACGAAAAACCCGATCAAGAGCATGCCGGCCAGCGCGTTCGGGTTTTGCCACGTTCCAAAGAT
The DNA here is from genome assembly GCA_964405415.1 of uncultured Fimbriimonadaceae bacterium. Taxonomy (GTDB): domain Bacteria; phylum Armatimonadota; class Fimbriimonadia; order Fimbriimonadales; family Fimbriimonadaceae; genus CAYONY01. The sequence goes on from CAYONY010000102.1 coordinate 1,493, forward strand.
GCGCCAAGTCGGGTCTTCGGTCCGGAAGAAATACTCCCATAAGCCAAGCATCGCCAAGATCGTTGATCCGGCGAAGAGGCAGGCCAGGAGGGCATGTGGCCCGCGTCGACGGCCGAGCGCGGCCACCGCGCCGACGAACGCAAGGGAATAGGCCAACCATTCGAAGGTGGCGGGCACGCTCACGAAAAGGTGGGCGGAAAAAAGTGTGGAAGCGGCAATGACGCCAAAAAAGGCAAGGGTGGGAACGAAGATCCACACCATTGGCACTTGGATGACCCGGCGGGACGCCAGGATCCAGAGCGTGGATAGACTGGCGAGCAGGGCCAGAACAAAGTGGGACAGGATCGGCGCATCGGTCCCCCCAAAAATCGCGCGCATGGTGGGGGCATAGCCCGGTTCGAGCGTGCCCGCGTCGATCGCGACCGCCCCCCCGATCAGCGGGGCGAGAAATGCGGCAAGGCCCAGGAAGATCTGGGGCGCCCGAGCGGCCAGCGCGGCGTAGTCGATCAACGTGCCGGAGGGGCTCGATTTAGCCAAATGGACGACCTCCGGGAAAACCGAAAAAGCGGAGGGACGGGTTCACCGTTGGAACCTCCGACGGACCGCGTCGACCTTGTTTTTGACGATGAAAAGGGCGGCTCGCAGGCTCAGCCCGCCGAAGGCCAAGGCCACCTTGACGGGGCGAAAAACCGGCGCGCTTTGGCGCAGCATGTTTTTGCGATAGAAGAGGAACATCGACCGGTGGAAGCGCACGATCATGCGGTTGGGCGCTTTGTCGGTGCTGCGCCCGATCGCGTGGGTCACGATGGCGGTTGGAAGGTAGGCCACCTCGAACCCCGCTTGCCTCGCCCGAAAACACCAATCCACGTCCTCGCAATACATGAAGTATGCCGGGTCCATGAGCCCGACTTTGGCGATCATCGCCTCGGTCGCCAGCATGGCACAGCCGGAAACCCAATCGACGTAGCGCGGCACATCGTGCGGCCAGTCGGCCATCAGGTATTCGCGGGTGTAGCGGTTGTTGGGGAACCACCGGCCCAGGAAGGTGTTCCGAAAAAGCGCGGCGCGGGGGTTGGGAAATCGTCGGCAGCTCAGCTGGAGCGAGCCATCCGGATTGAGCACTTTGGGGCCGACGATGCCAACTTTAGGATCTTGCGCGATGTAGTCGAGAAGGCTACGCAGGCACCCGGGATGGACGGTGGCGTCCGAGTTGAGCAAGAAGGCGTGCCGGCCCCGGCGGCGCTCCATCGCGTAGTTATGGCCGCCGGTGAAGCCGAGATTTTGGGGCATCTCGAAAAGCGTGACCCAGGGAAACTCGGCCCGGACCATTTCGCCGCTGCCGTCCTGAGAGTTGTTCTCGACGACGATCGTTTCGAAGTTTGCCTCGCTTCGGACGGCTTCCAAACTGGCCAGGCACGCGCGAAGGTCGTCGCGTGTGTTCCACGAGCAGATGGTGACGCTAAGGTCGAAATCCCACATCGACGGTTCGGGTGCGCGCCAAGGCGCCGAGCCAGATCGCGGCAAAGACCAGGCCAAACAAAGGCGCGTTCCACCACCGCATCGCGTGTTTTCTTAGGTAACGGATCAGGCTCCGGTGGGATTCCCAGATCATTTTGGGCCTCACTTGCTTGGTGCTTTCTCCGCCATGGTGAAGGACGCGGACGGCGGGATCGTAGACGCAGGCCCAGCCCGCCTTTTTCAATCGGTAAAGAAGATCGACTTCGTTGAAAAAGATAGGAAAGGCCTCGTCGAGCGGTTGCGATGCCTCGCCGATCGCTTCCAACGCCGAACGGCGGAACAGCAGGAACGTCCCCATCGGCTGGGGGCAGATTTGCTCGGTTTCGTAGTCGAAGTCGCGCCGTTCATAGCTTCCAAAGGGGCCGAAAGAGACTTTGAGCAGGGCCCCCAGGATGCCCAGCAGGGAAGGAAACCCCCGGATCGAGCGTTGGGTGGAGCCGTCGGGGCTCACTTGGCGGGCGCCGAGGACCCCGCAGTCGTCGCGCCGCTTCAGCGTCGTGAGGGCGGTTTGGAGCGTGCCCGGAAAGACTTCGGTGTCCGGGTTGAGGGTCAGGAGCCAGTCGCCTTTGGCCTGCTCGAAGGCGAGGTTGTTACCGCGGGCGTAGCCCGTGTTGGCGATGCATGTAACGAGACGGACAGCGGGCAAGTGAGACTGAGGGGGCTCATGCGTCGCATTCGCCTCATCGGTCCCATGCCGAAGGATCCACGCTTCGACCGCTTCGGCGCTGCCGTCGGTCGAGGCATTGTCGACGACGATCACCTCCATTTCCTCTTCCGGGGGATGGGCGAAAAGCGAGTCCAGACACTTGATCAGCAGTTCCTTCGTGTTCCAATTGACGATGAGGACGCTGAGCATGGCTAGAGATAAGGACGGAGACGCGAAGGGAAGTGGAATTGGATACGTGGGTCGGGATATGAGGGTGTGATGATATGACGAAGTGCGCGATCCGCTCGGTGTATTGACGGCGGAAGAATGGGTTGGGAACGGAGTCGGTAAGCTCAGCAACTCATGAAGGTGCGAGAAAGTTCGGAGCGGTCGCTGGCGGCAGTCTGCCACCTCTTGAGCATCCCCTTTCCTTTTTTGGCGCCGATCGTGTTTTTCTTTTGGAAGCGAGCCGAATCGCGATTTATCGCGTTGCATGCCGCCCAGGCTTTCTTCGAGGCCCTGATCCTCAACATCGTGCTTTACATTGCCCTGGGCATCTCGATGGCCTTTACGATCGCCAAAGTTTGGGAAGCGATTCAATCGCGGGGCCAATCGCTAACGTGGGACGATCTTTGGGCGGCGTTGATCAAAGCGGGGGCCACATGGCTTATCCTCGGCGTGATTTCGGCGTATTACACGATCGCCTCGATCGTCCAGTCGGTCCAGGCCTACCAAGGGAAGGAACCTAAATCGCTCCTCTCCAGCCGGATTGCCCGAAAAATCGTCGGTCCCGAGCGTCAACCCGAATCGCTCCCATTTCCCTAACTCTCACCCTTCTCTCCTCACTCCTTTCTTCTCTCTCCTCCACCAATTGGGAACCTCCGCCGCCTCAATTCCGTATTCCTACTGGGGAATCGCCCATAAAGCGCCGATAATCTTTTGGGTCGTCGAGGGAGGAGTTTTTGCGTTCGTTTGAGCCCGTTGCGGGTTGACGGAGCGGCTTCCAAGACGGTAAGATCGTCAGGTCTTTAAGGCACCCCGCCTGTAGAGAAGCGCGGTTTCTCTACTCTGAGGCAAACGGTGATGGTCCGGGAGGGCCGGAACCCCAAACTAGGAGGAAGAATGCGCATTATCACGCTCGCGTTGGCCACCGTATTTTTACTGTCCGGAAGCGCCCCCGCTCAAAGCACCCATACCGTCAAGCAAGGGCAAACGCTCTCGCACATCGCGGCGAAATACGGCGTCTCGCAAAGCGCGATTTTGAAGGCAAACCGCCTCTCCAGCGCCCACAAGCTAAAGCTGGGTCAAAGGATTTCCATTCCGCGGGTAAGCAAGTCCTCCAAGGCCAAGCTTGCCGCGGCGCCTGCCAAATCCGCAAAGTCCTCGCGCGGCGGCTATGTCGTGCGGAACGGCGACCACGATTGGGCGATCGCCAAGAAGTTGGGCACCTCGGTTTCCGAGCTGCATCGTTTGAATCCAGGTGCGAATTGGCGCAACCTTCAAATCGGCCAGGCGCTTCGGGTGCCCGGCAAAGGGGTGAGCCTCGCCTCGTTGGCCCCTCCGGTCCGCAAAGTTTCGGCGGGCGGCTCGTATCTGGTCAAGAAGAACGATAACGACTGGATCATCGCGCGCCGGGTCGGGGCGACCCCCAGCCAGCTTCGCGCCTTGAATCCCGGCGTCAAATGGACCAACCTGCAGATCGGCCAGAAACTGCGCGTTCCCGGCGGCGGTTCGAGCTCGGGCGGAGCGATGCTCGCCTCGACCAAGATTTCCACGCGCCACGCCAAGATCGCCAAAGACGATGTGACGATCCGCCGCGGTCCCTCCACCAAATCGGCCAAGGTCACGACCGTTCCGGCCGGCACCTACGTCACGGTGCTTGACCGCGAGTCCGGCTGGTACAAGCTCAAATTCCCCAAGGGCACCGTCGGCTGGGTTCGCGGCGACATGCTCAAGCCCCTTTCTTCGCGCTTGGTGGCGCGAACCTCGACGCGCACCCGTCGCACCAGTTACGTGGCCTCGAATTACACCGCGCCGCCGAGGCCGCTCGGGACGGCGTCTGGTGGTCTGTTGGACACCGCGTACGACCTGATCGGCACGCGGTATCGCTACGGCGGCACGTCGCGCAGCGGCGGGCTTGATTGTTCGGCGTTTACGGGTCTTGTCTTCAAAACGCATGGCGTCAAATTGCCCCGCACCAGCCGCGAACAATCGAAGGTGGGCCGCCCGGTCGCCAAAAACGACCTGAAATCGGGCGATCTGGTCTTCTTCTCGCGCGGACGGCGCGGCGTCGGCCATGTGGGCATCTACATCGGCAACGGCAAATTCATTCACAGCAGCAGCGGACGGGGAGTCACCACCGACAACCTGAACGCGGGAACGTACGCGCGGCGGTACATGGGCGGCCGGACGGTCGCGAAAATGACCTCGAAAGAGAAGGCCGACCTGAAGAAGCTCGAAGCCGAGGCTCAGGAGATGCTCAAGAAATCCAAAGAGCAGGAGCGGATCGCGACGAAAGGCGAATCGGAGCCGGCATTCGATCCGCCGGCAAAGGACGGTACGCCGCCTCCGGCCAAGGGTGCGGACGAGATCATCCGATAACGGCCCTAGATCGAGAGGAAAGAACTTGGGAAGCTTGCTTCCCGAGTTCTTTTTTTTTGAGGAAGCGGTCTTTTGAAGACGGTTTTCATGAGGGCCGGATCGGTCAGGGACCCCTCCGGAGTCCGGGGAGAGAGGGGCGGGGCCTCGGTTACCGGGGTCTTCGACCACCGGCTAGCGGTCGGGGACCCCTTTCGGGGTCCAGGTGTCGGATGATCCCGGAGGGATTCAAGAGATGAGCCAGGGGTGGCGACGGAGTCGCCTCCCCGGGATCGCAGGAAGGGTCGTCCCGCACCCCAGAGGGATACCCGATCTCGAGCCGGGCGGTTGGCGCGCCGAGCTTGCTCGGCGGATCGAATGCGTGAAGCAAGTTTCGCGCGCTTCCCATCGAATGCGCGACTGGCGTCGCGCATTCCAAGGCTTTGCGTTGCATCGGATCGTTGCGTAACGTTGCGAACGTGGCGCGCCAAAGCTTGACGCCCTCCAAACCAGACGCCGAAATCTGTCACAATACAGCCTTCCGGCCCGGTCGTCTAGTGGTTAGGATGCCGCCCTTTCAAGGCGGAGGTCGCGGGTTCAAGTCCCGTCCGGGCTACCACTTTTCACAGGTCGAAGGTTGACGCGCGCACGGGCCGAGCCTTTATCAATGCCCCTTGCGACGCGTGGATTTCTCGTCATTCGGCTCCCGACCTTCGACCTTCGGCCCTTGACTTCCGTCCAGATATACTGAAGCGGGCAGAGGAAACGATGGCAGTTCGAAAGTCGGACATTATCGAGATGATCGGCGAGCGGGCGATCTCCTTCGGTTTGGGGGGAATCGTCATCGCCGCGCTGGGTTGGATGACCTATGGGTACCGGGTCAATGCGGGAGGCCAGTATTTGGTCGGCCTGGCGTGGACCTTTATGGTGGCCGGGGTGCTGCTCATTGTCGCTTCCCTCTACAGTGCCACCCAGGTGCGAAAGGTCACCGGTTTCCGCGTGAAGTGTCCCTACTGCAACGCGAAGAACACGTTGGTCGAGCCGCCGAAGGAAGACTTTCTCTGCATTTCGTGCAACCGCGAAATCCCGGTCGAGGATGGAAATGTGTTGCCCGTCTTCCAGGTTCGATGCGGCTACTGCAACGAGCTGAACTACTACAACGCGCGCACCGAAGTCCTAATTTGCGAAAAGTGCGACCACGAGGTGCCGATCACGCAGGAAGAGGGCAAGGCCACCAAGCACGTGCCGAAGGGCTTTGCGGTCACCGATGACGACCGCCTCTACGAGCTCGTGCTGATCGGCCACGGCAACAAGACCGAGGACCTGATCAACGCGCTCCAACACATGCTCGCCTTGAACCGGGGCCAGGTGAAACAGCTTCTGAACGAGCTTCCCGCGACCCTGCTCACCGGGATCACCCGCAAGAAAGCCGAGATGCTCCAGGCCCAGCTCTCGATCCATGACGGGGCGGCCGAGTTCCACCCGATTCAAACCTAAGTGAAGGCCGAGGGTCGAAGGACGAAGGGTGAAGGGTGAAGGGCGTTCGCGAGTCGATCGAAGAGCGTGAACGGAACTTCCTTTCTCCACGTGCAGCTCTGGCTTCGGAGAGCCGGGGAAGAGTTGTCTCCGAAGAACCGGACCCGGTTCGAACCTGCTTCCAGCGCGATCGGGACCGGATTCTCCATTCGAAGTCCTTTCGGCGGCTCAAGCGGAAAACCCAGGTCTTCATCGACCCGAAAGGCGACCACTTCCGAACGCGCCTGACCCATTCGTTGGAAGTCGCCCAGATTTCGCGGACGATCGGGCGGGCGCTTCAGCTCAACGAGGACCTGATCGAGGCGATCGCGCTGGGCCACGACGTCGGCCACACCCCGTTCGGCCATGCCGGCGAGGCCGCGCTCGACGAGGCGCTAGCCCAGCTTCGCGCGCAGGGCCAAGCCGGCGTTTCGGAGCGGTTCCGCCATTTTGAGCAGTCCCTGCGAATCGTGGACGAATTGGAACGCTTGAACCTGACCCAGGAGACCCGCGAGGGGATCGGAGGCCACAGCAAAGGGCGGAACGACTTGACCGCCTTTGATGGCGAACCGGTTTCCACGCTCGAGGCGGCGGTGGTTCGGGTCAGCGACCGCATCGCCTACCTCAACCACGATTTGGACGATGCGCTGCGCTCAGGGATGATCGAATCGATCCCGACCCAATTCCACACTTTGGGCGAGACCCATTCGCGGCGGATCGGCGCGATGGTTCGCGATGCGATCGAAAACAGCCTCGAACAGCCGGCGGTGCGGCTATCGGACGGAATGCGCGACGTGATGAACGAGCTAAAGGAATGGCTCTACGAAAACGTCTATCTCCACTATCCGGTGAAGTATCCGGACACGCTCAAGGCGCAGGCCCTGCTGAAAGATCTCTTTTTCCACTTTTGCCGGCCGGGCGCGCTGCCGCCAGGGTTCGAGGGGGTGCAAGGGGCGATCGACTATGTTTCGGGCATGACCGACCGATTCGCGATCGAGACCTATCGGGACCTGCGCCTCCCGCGCGGGTTTGAACGGGTGGATTGAGCTCGCCCAGGCTATCCCTTTAAGCGTGAGCGCAGCGCGCGCGTCCAAACCCGGGGAACCGTGCCTGCTCGCTGCAGCGCTTCACGATGGAGCGCAGCGGCTTCCTCCTTGCGGCCGAGCTTGCCCAAGTACTTGGCCATCGACGAGGCGGCGATGCCGATGTCGCGCTCGATCATGCGCCGAAAGGCGGGCCGACGGGCGGCTGGGCATCCTTCAAAGAGCTCTTCGAAACGAGGCAAGATGTGGCGGCGGAGAAGGTCGTATTGGGCCTGGTGAAACGTGAGGCCGGCGTTGGCCAATGAAGCGGAGCGAACGGTGTAGTCCACCATGACCTCAGGAAGATGCAGAAATCGGTGGCGGCCCGCCAGCAAAAACCAACCGTACCAATCCGAGCAGCGCACGGTTTCGGAAATGAAGTTGCCCGCCTCAAGCATGGCGTCGCGCCGGAAGACGGCCGAGCTGGCGATGACGAGGTTGGAGGGCAAGATATGGTCGAAGGCGAGAGGGCCGGGTATCCGGGCGTTGCGAGGGCGGATGGCCCCGGTGTCTTCCTCCTGGAATCGACAGTCGGCGTGGACCATCGCGGCGCCGGAGGAATCGAGCGCCGCCACTTGTTTTTCGAGCTTGTCGGGGACCCAAAAATCGTCGTGGTCGAGGAAGGCGATCAACTCGCCCTGGGCCTCTTCGACCAATCGTTTGCGGCCGCCGCCCAGCCCCGTGTTGGCTTGCCGAACCACGCGGGCGCCGAGGCTTTCGGCGATGGACGCGCTGTCGTCGGTGGAGCCATCGTCCACCACCAAAACCTCAAAGTCCCGGTAGGTCTGATCGATGGCGGTCTGAAGGGCCTTGCCAAGCGTCGCTGCGCCGTTGTAGACGGCAAGGGCGACGGTGACGCGAGGCATGGTTCGAGTCTACTTGGTGAAGAGCCGACTCGCGGGAGTAAACTCCGCCGCAGCGACGATGCTGAGCCGGGTCATAGTTCTAAAAGTGTCCGGCTGGGGGGTGACCGAGCGGCTCATTCGTTCGCGGTTTTTCCGCCCCTTCGTGCGCCGGTTCGTGCCGGGTGAGACGGTCGAGGAAGCGGTTCGGGTGGCGGAGGGCTTGGCGGCCCAGGGCTACGTCATTTCGCTTGATTACCTTGGCGAGAACGTCAAAACGGAAGGCGAGGCGGCGGCGGCGGCGGCCACCTACGCCCAAATGATCGAGGCGATCGCGGCGAGCCGCTGCGCGACGCCGCGGGCGGGAGAAGGCCTCTACGAGACGACCAACATCAGCATCAAGCTCACCCAGTGCGGGCTCGACTTGGGCGATGCGGTGGCGGAGAACCACTACCGCGCGGTGGTGGAGCAGGCGGCGCGGCATGGCAACTTCGTCCGGGTCGATATGGAGGCATCGGACTATACGGCGCGAACGGTCGCAATCGTCGAACGGGTTTTTCGCCAGACGCCCAGCACGGGCACGGTCTTGCAGTCCTACCTTCGACGGACGCCCGAGGATATCGAGTGGGCGATTCGCGAGCAGATTCGGATTCGGCTCGTGAAGGGCGCCTATTTGGAGCCGGCCGAGGTCGCGTTTCAAGAAAAAGCGAAGGTGGATGAGGCCTTTTTGGAGCAAGCCAAGCGGCTGCTCGAGGCGGCGCGGTATCCGGCGTTCGCCACCCATGACGCCGACCTCGTCCGGGCAATTTCCGCCTACGCGTCCGCGCGCGGCATCGACAAGGCGGGTTTCGAATTCCAAATGCTCTACGGCATCCGGCGCGACCTCCAGGAGCGGCTGCTCAAGGAAGGCTACAACGTGCGGATTTACATTCCCTTAGGGGATAGCTGGTATCCCTATTTCTCAAGGCGGTTGGCCGAACGCCCGGCGAACATTTTCTTCCTGCTAAAGTCGCTAATTAGGCGATAGGGCGGATGGGACGGATGGGACGGATGGGATTGTCCTCTCACGGGTTCACGTTCGCTTTTTCCCCCTCAAACCTTAAGGTTTGAAAAGGCTATCGGCCAGGCCGGTGTTGCACTTCACGCTGTCGTATTCGATGACGCCGGCGGTGACGCCGTCCATGTTCTTGACCACGCCGCGAGAAGGGAACCACACGCCGTCGCGGTTGATCGGGTCTTCATAGATGAAGGTGGCGAGCTGGCGGCCGTGCTGGTTGTACCATTCGCGCTTGCTCATGACCCGTTTTTGGGGATCGATCCAGACGCGGTGGCGGCTCGTATCGTCGAAGCGGGGCTGTTTGTAAGTGAGGTCGAAGACGAAATCGCCGCTGGCCCGATCGGTGCGGATGTACTTGGCGGTGAAGAGCCGCTCGAACAGGGCGGGGGTGAGCAGCCCGTAATCCATGATCGTCTGCATTTTGCCGGGCTTGTCCTTGAGGTCCTCTTTGCCGTTAAGGCGGATGCGAGGGACTTTGAAATAGCGGACGAAGTCGGCGATGATGTAGGTCACCTGGGCGTCGTCAAGGGTGGTTTCGAGCCGCATTTTCAGGGGCTCTTTGAGGAACGACTTGACGGTTTTGACCCGGTAGGAGTTGCCGAAGTCCTTGGTGATCTTGGCGAGCTCGGCCTGGTTCCCTTTGGCGACGCGGGCGATGAAGGTGGCGTCTTCGAACTTCTTCTGGACGATGTCGGCTTCGGTGGGATCGGCGGGGGCGGCGAAGGCGAGGGTGGCCAGGGCGAGCAGGGACGTCATAGGGGCAGTTTATCTCCTTTCCTTGAATACGCCGATTGGACGTTTGGAAAGTCGGGACGGAACGGGGGAATGTGGGACGACGATTCACGTTTTCATTGGTCTCGGACAAGTCGTTCGCTCGCCGAACGAACGGTTTCGCTCCATTTGGAGGGAAGGGGGCCGGGTCGGCGGCCGTCGCATCGGATCCACCATGCCCTTTCCGGCTTGGAAACGGGATTTGTCAACCCA
>CAYONY010000103.1:0-11458 GCA_964405415.1 uncultured Fimbriimonadaceae bacterium
ATCGTGCATAACTTCCCAATTGAGCGGAATCCATTCCGGGGCGGCAGCGCGTCCTGAATTTTGCGGTTGAGGGCCTTCATACTGGGGGCGGAATCCCCCTCCGACCCTCTGACCCTCTGACCCTCGTCCCCAGCCATGTCCTTCGTCCACCTCCACAACCACACCGAGTACAGCCTGCTCGACGGGGCGAACCGGATTCCGGACATGGTGGCCCGCGCCAAGGAAATGGGCATGGACGCGTTGGCGATCTCCGACCATGGCGTCATGTTCGGGGTGATGGAGTTCTATTGGGAGTGCCTGAAACAAGGGGTCAAGCCCATACTCGGCGTCGAGGCCTACGTCGCCCCCAACGGCCACACCAAGAAAACCGGCCGCGAAGAAAACGAGACGTACCACCTTCTGCTCTTGGCCCGGAACCTGGAGGGCTACCGCAACCTCTGCAAGCTCAGCTCGATCGCCGCGCTGGAGGGCTACTACTACAAGCCGCGGATCGACCATGACCTGCTCCGCCAATACTCCGGCGGCCTGATCGGCACCAGCGCCTGCCTGGGCAGCGAGATCTGCCAAGAGCTGCTGGGCGGCCGCTACGACAAAGCTCAATACATCGCCGGCCAGTACAAAGAGATCTTTGGCGAAGGGAACTTCTACATCGAGCTGCAGGACCACCGGCTGGCCGAGCAGGCCCAGATCCGCGACGACCTGCTTAAGATCGCCCGCGAGCTGAAGCTCCCCTTGATTGCCACCAACGACGCCCATTACCTATGCAAAACCGACGCCAAGCCGCACGATGTGCTGCTCTGCATCCAGACCGGCAACATGGTCGCCGACGAGAAGCGGATGCGCTTTGAGACCGACGAGTTCTATTTGAAGTCGCCGGAAGAGATGCACGACATCTTCCAAGATTGGCCCTCGGCGCTGGAGAATACGTTGGAGGTCGCGGGCCGATGCAACGTGGAGCTCGGCAAACAGACCGCCCACATGCCCGACCCCGACCTGCCGGAAGGCGAGACGCCGATTTCTTGGCTTCGGAAGCTCAGCACCGAGCGCCTGGGCCAGCGCATTCGCAATGCGGATGAGAACGCGGTCGCGCGGCTGAACTTCGAGCTCGACGTCATCGAAAAGACCGGGTTCGCCTCCTATTTTCTGCTGGTCGGCGAATTCGCCCAGTTCACCCGCGACCGGGAGATCGCGTACGGGGTCCGAGGCTCGGCGGCCGGCTCGCTCGTTTCGTATTGTCTGGGGATCACCGACGTCGATCCGGTCGAATACGACCTTACGTTTGAGCGGTTTTTGAATCCGGAACGGGTGTCGATGCCGGATATCGACATGGACTTCGAGGACGCCCGGCGGGACGAAGTGATCCAATACGTCAACGAGCGGTTCGGAAAGGACCACGTGGCCCAGATCGTGACGTTCGGAACGCTCGGGGCCAAGGCGGCGATCAAGGACTGCGGGCGGGTGCAAGGCTACACGCCGCAGGAGACCGATCGGATCTGCAAAACGATCCCGAATGTGCCGGGGATGACGCTCGACAAGGCGATGGCGGAGTCGTCGGAGTTCCGCTATATGGTGCAGAGCGACCCAAAGGTGGCGACCTTGGTTGAGGATGCCAAAAAGGTCGAGGGCATCGCGCGGCATAGCGGCGTGCATGCGGCGGGGATTGTCATCAGCCGCGAGCCGTTGGCCGACCTCATTCCGCTTTATCGGGGGACCGACGGCCAGCCGGTGACCGCGTTCGAGATGGGGGTGCTCGAAAAGCTCGGCCTGCTCAAGATGGACTTCTTGGGGCTGTCGAACCTGACGGTGCTTTCGAAGGCGATTGAGAATGTGCGGCGGACAAGCCCCTCCCTTGAGGGAGGGGTTGGGGTGGGTGAGCTTCCATCGCCGTCCTCGGCCGCATCCAGCCCCCCGCCCCCTCCTTCAAAGGAGGGGAGTCTTCCGCCTATCCTTACCCTCGGCCTCTGGGGCATCCCCTTCGACGACGCCAAGACGTACGAAATGCTTGGCCGGGGCGAGACCACCGGCGTCTTCCAGCTGGAGTCGAGCGGGATGCGGCGCTACATCACCGACCTGAAGCCGACCGATATTGGGGAGCTCGCGGCGATGGTCGCCCTCTTCCGGCCCGGGCCGATGGAGCATATTCCGCGCTTTATCGACACCAAGTTCGGCCGGAGAAAGGCGGAATACCTCTGCGAACCGATGCGCCCGATTCTCGAATCGACGAACGGGGTCATCGTCTACCAGGACCAGGTGCTCAAGCTGGTCCAGGCGCTCGCAGGGTTTTCGCTGGGCAAGGCCGACATCCTTCGGCGGGCCATGGGGAAGAAAGACAAAGAGGCGATGGCCTCGATGCGGGCCGAGTTCGAGCAGGGCGCCGCCGAGCGCGGCATCGCCAAAGAAGTGATCGATCGGGTGTGGGAGCTGCTGCTGCCGTTTGCCGGCTACGCCTTCAACAAAGCGCATGCGGTCTGCTATGCGATCTTGGCGTACCAGACCGCCTACCTCAAAGCGAACCATCCGGTGGAATACATGGCGGCGCTGTTGGCGTGTTTCCGTTCGCGGGAAGATCGGGTCGTCGCGTTTGTCGAGGAGTGCCGAAGGCAGAAGATCGAAGTGCGGCCGCCGGATGTGAACCGGTCGGAAATGGACTTTGCGATCGAGGAGGGCGCCATTCGGTTCGGTCTTGCCGCCATCAAAGGGGTGGGCGAGGGCGTCGCCCAGGCTATCCTCGCGGAGCGGTTGGAAAACGGCCCTTACCGCCACCTTTTCGAATTCGCCGAACGGCTCAAGTCGCACGGCATTACGCGAACGGCGCTCGAGCCGCTCATCAAATCGGGAGCGCTCGATTCGATCGAATCGAACCGCAAGACCCTTCTCGACCGCATCGACGGCGCGCTCGCCTTTGCCGATTCGGCCCATCGCAGCCGCCTGGCCGGGCAGGATTCGCTGTTTCTGGGCGGCAATGAGTCCGAAACGAACGCGCCGTCGTATCCTGAACTTCCGGCATCCGAGCCGCTCGCGCGCAGTGAGCTGCTGGCGCTCGAAAAGGAGGTGATGGGCATTTATCTATCCGACCACCCTCTGCGCGGCATGGCGCGGCTCCTGGAGGAGGCCCGAAGCCACCCGTGCGCGAGCGTGGAGGAGCTGGAAGAGGGCACCCCGGTGCGGCTGGCGGGCGTCATTTCAGGGCTGCGGACGATGGTGACCAAGCGCACGGGCGAGAAGATGGCCAACCTGATTTTGGAGGACTTTTCGGGCCAGGCCGGGGTCATCGTCTTCGCTGCAACCTATGCGAAATTCAAGGACCTGGCCACAAAGGATCGTGTCGTGCGCCTTTCCGGCACGGTCATGCATCGCGAGCGCTTTGGCAACGGCGGCGAAAAGTCGGTCGAAGTTCGGCTGGAGGAGCTTGCCGCGCTCGAGCCTTCGCTCGATATGGGGCCGGAAACCGAGCCCGACCGGTCGGCGGTGATCCGCATTGCCAAGGCCACGCGAAGCCAGCTGGAACGGTTGGGGCAAGTGCTTCGTAAGTTTCCGGGCGACTACGAGGTCCGTCTTGAGATCAAGTCCAACGGAAGCGCGACCCACGTTCATGTCCCGGCGACGATCCATCCAAGCGCCGCCTTTTTGGAAGCGGCCCGTGAAGCGGTGCCGCGGTTGGCGATGGAGGTCCGCGGCGGCGAAACTCCGAGCGGCGAGCGTCGCGAGCGCGCCGCGTTGCGGGAGAGCGTACACTTGAGTTGAGAACCTCGCCGACCCAGGACCGCCGACTCCCCAAGGAACCTCCGACGTCAAAGATCAAGAGCCATGGCCTATCGAAGCATCCCCTTTTTCACCCTTTTGTTGGCAGTCATTGGGCTTGTGATCGCCCAGGGCGGCGACCGCGGCACGGTCACCCAGGCCAGCATCGGCTTGCTCAGCGATGCGGCAATCCGGAAGGAGCTTAAGCTCACCAAAGAGCAGGAGACGACGGTCAAGACCGAGTTCGGCAAGCTGAACGACGCCGCCAAGCAGATTTTTTCGAAACGGCCCAAAGACCAGGCCGAGGCCACCGCCGCGCAAGCCCGGCTGCGCTCGATGCAGATGAGCCTTGTGACCCGGCTCCAAGCCCGCCTCACCTCGCCGCAGGCCAAGCGACTCCGGGAGATCGCTCTGCAAAAGGCCGGGCCGTTTGCGATGCTTTCTCCGGAGATTCAAGCGGAAATGGCGATCAATTCGGGCCAAGTGGGGAAGATCAAAGCGACGCAGAAGTGGCTGGTGGAGCAAGCGGGGGCGCTGCAAAAGAAACGGAACGCCGAAATCCAGAGCATTCCGCGTCCGACCGATCAAAAGGATCGCGCGGCGGTGAACGCCTACGTGGAGAAGGTGAACGCGCTCATCAAGCGGGTCGGACCCGGCGACAAAAAGACGCTCGACGGCTTCAAACGGTCCGCCGAGGAAAAGGTTATGGCGGCGCTGTCAGCCACCCAGCGCACGAAGTGGAAGGCCATGCTGGGCGCGCCGTTCAAGGCGAAGTAGAGTCTCGCGGGTCGAGCCTCTTGCTCCGTGCGACAAAGACGCGAATGAACCCAGCGGCCTGACGACGGGGCCGCCCCCATATCCCAAGGCTCAACAAGGTCGCCAAACCCCAAACCGCTAGCCGCAAGGCCGCGCCCAACCGATTCAGCAGAAAGCAGCACGCGGAGGCGCCCCTTCCGTGGTGGAGCAGGAAATACAGCTCCTTGCCTCGGTTGTAACGGGCCACCGCAAGCCAGCGGACTGCCGTGCTCGAGCCCAAATCGTGGGTGAATCGAGCCTCGGGAACATAGCGGATCCGTCCAAGCTTGCGAAGGCGGTGGCAGAGGTCGGTGTCCTCGACGTAAAGAAAGAACCGCTCGTCGAAGCCGGCGGCCCGAGTCCGGACCATAAGGCAAGCCCCCATGACCTGCTCGACATCGGCTGCATGCTCAAATCGCCAGGAGTTCCAATAGGGGCTGAACAGCCGGGAGTGCGGAAAGAGCTTTTCCAGCCACGTCTGCTCGCAGAACACCGCCCAGAGCGTGAGCGCATTCGAACTGGAGTTTTGTAGGCTCCCATCGGGATTTAACAAGCGTCCGCCCGCGGCCACAACGCCATCCCGCTCCATTTCAAGCGCCAGACGATCGATCGCGCCGGGCTCCGCATAGGCGTCGCTGTTCAGAAAAAGGGTGTTGGTGCGGGTGGCGAGGGCGGACCCCTGATTGTTGGCGGCGCCAAAGCCGAGGTTCGCCGCATTGCGAACCAGGCGGACGTGAGGAAACTCCTCGGCCACTCGATCCGCCGAGCCGTCTTGCGAGCCGTTATCCACGACGATGACCTCGTGGGCGGGCTCGATCGCCGCCAAACAGCGGCGCAGCTTCTCCTTGGTGTTGAAGCTGACGACCACCACGCTGACGGGGCTCGGTCCCGGCATAACCGCCATGCTACAATATGCCTCCATGCCGCAGGAGGTTTTGCTGAGCCGAGATGGTCTCGAACGTCTCAAAAAGGAGCTCGAGGAGCTCAAGGGTCCGACGCGCATGCGAGTCGCCGAGGCCATCCGCGACGCCAAGTCGCACGGGGACCTGCGAGAGAACGCGGCCTATCATGAGGCGAAGCTGAACTCGGCGCGGCTGGAGAGCCGCATCGCCGACCTCGAGAAGGTCGTCCAAATCGCCAAGATCGTCGAGCGGCCGCACGATGCGGGCGAATCGGCCCATTTGGGCTCTTTGGTTGAGCTCGAAGACCTCGATTTCGGCGACACGTTTTCGGTGACGCTCGTTGGCTCGTACGAAGCCGACCCCGCCAACGATCTGATTTCGATCGTTTCACCGCTGGGAGAGGCGCTCATCGGCAAAGTTCCGGGCGATGAGATCGACGTCGAAGCGCCGGCGGGCAAACAGCGGCTGAAGGTCAAGGCGGTCCAATGAGGTTCCTTCTTCCGGCGGCCGTGTTGCTTCTTGGCTTGGGGGGCTGCGCTCCGGAAGGGAAGGCCAACGGCGAAGCGGCGGCGGTCGCGGTCGAGAAAGTGCCGATTCCCGTCTTCGAGGGCTTGCCGGCGGTGCGCGAGGCGCTGAAGCTGGTGAATGAGGACCGAGAGGCCCACGTCGGGCAGGATCTGGCGGATGCGGAGCTGCTGGTGCCTCGTCCCAAGCGAGCCGCCGAGTTTCGCGACCTCCCGCCTGGGTTCGGGGCCGGCTTCCGTTCGCGAGGCTGGGAGGCCGAAGGTGAGGCGTACGGGATCATTTCCTATGGCGGCAAAGTGGTTTCGGCGGTCCATTCGGTTTCCGGCGTCGATGAAGATCGGCTTTCGGCGATCTTGCGCCGCTACCGAACGGCGAGCACGATGGAGCCGGACGTCCAGGGCAAGTCGGCTCGATATTGGTTTACGACCGAGGACGGGGTGACCCTGATGGTCTGCGCCGTGGCGGACAAAGAGGGCCTTTACGTCACGGAAGCGCTGGGCTTCACCAAAGCCATGGAGGCGCTGCGCATGTCGAAACTGCAGGCCGAGAACGACGTCCGAAAGGCGGACAAGGGCCCAACGACGAAAGCGGAAGCGGAGTGAAGCGTGAGGAGTAAGGAGTAAGGAGTAAGGAGACCCAACACTTCAACACTTCAACATCCAACTCCCCAACCCGTCCCTCT
Source organism: uncultured Fimbriimonadaceae bacterium (assembly GCA_964405415.1). Classification (GTDB taxonomy): domain Bacteria; phylum Armatimonadota; class Fimbriimonadia; order Fimbriimonadales; family Fimbriimonadaceae; genus CAYONY01. The sequence goes on from CAYONY010000103.1 coordinate 6,646, forward strand.
TACATCCGGAACACGCCAAATTTGGTTTCCTCGATCGGGGCGTTTTGGGCGGCTTCGATTCCCAAGGCAAGAACCCGACGCGTATCGACCGGATCGATGATCCCATCGTCCCAGAGCCGCGCCGTCGAATAGTAAGCGGAGGACTCTTCGGCGTATTTGGCGAGAATCGGGGCCTTCAACGCCTCTTGCTCCTCGGGAGACATGGCCGCCGAACCCCCACCCCCTGCCCCCTCCCCCTCTTTCTTCGAAACAAGGGGAGGGGACGACGAGCGCATCTGCTCCAGTTTCACGGTCAGCAGCACATTAGCTGCTTGGTCGCCGCCCATCACCGAGATCCGCGCGTTCGGCCACATCCAAAGCTGCCGAGGCTGGAACGCGCGGCCGCACATGCCGTAGTTGCCAGCGCCATAGCTTCCGCCTACAATCACCGTGAACTTGGGCACGTTCGCCGTGCTCACCGCCGTCACGAGCTTCGCCCCGTGTTTGGCGATCCCCTCATTCTCATACTTCTTTCCCACCATGAAGCCGGTGATGTTCTGGAGGAACACGAGCGGGATGCCGCGCTGGGCGCACAGCTCGATGAAATGGGCCCCTTTTTGGGCCGATTCGGAGAAAAGGATGCCATCGTTTGCGAGCACGCCGGCGAGGTGGCCATAGAACCGGGCGAAGCCGCATAGCAAGGTCGTTCCGAAGTTGTGCTTGAACTCTTGGAAGTTCGAGCCATCGACGACTCGGGCGATGACCTCGCGCATCGCCATCGGTTGTTTGGCGTCGGAGGGGACGAGGGCGTACAGGTCTTCGACCGGGTAGAGGGGCTCTTCGGAAGGCTTTGGCGATTGACGGTTGACGAATGACGGTTGGCCGAGACTCTCCACGATGTTCCGCAAAATCTGAATCGCGTGGGCGTCGTCTTCCGCGAAATGGTCGGCCACGCCGGAGATCCGCGTATGGACATCGGCCCCGCCAAGTTCCTCGGAAGTGACCTCCTCGCCGGTGGCGGCTTTCACCAAGGGCGGCCCTCCCAAGAAAATCGTGCCCTGGCCCTTGACGATCACCGCCTCATCGCTCATCGCCGGCACGTAGGCGCCGCCGGCGGTGCAGGAGCCCATGACGGCGGCGACTTGCGGAATGCCGCGGCTGGACATGACGGCTTGGTTGTAGAAGATCCGGCCGAAGTGGTCGCGGTCGGGAAAAACCTCGCTCTGGAGGGGCAGAAACGCCCCCCCGGAGTCGACCAGATAGATACAGGGCAACCGATTCTCAAGGGCAATTTCCTGGGCCCGCAAATGCTTCTTGACGGTGATGGGGAAATAGGTACCGCCCTTGACCGTGGCATCGTTGGCGACAATCACGCACTCGCGGCCGTGAATTCTTCCGATTCCGGTCACGATCCCGGCTCCGGGAGCGCCATCGCCGTACATCCCGTGAGCGGCCAAAGTAGAGAATTCGAGAAACGCGGAGCCTTCATCGAGCAGCGCATCGATCCGCTCCCGGGCAAGCATTTTGCCCCGGGCGCGATGTTTGGCCACGGTTTCCTCGCCGCCGCCCAGCTTGGCGGTTTCGATCTTCGATCGAAACTCGGCAAGAATCGTTTCCATCGAGGCTCGATTGGCGCGGTGGGTTTCGTCGGCCAGGTCGACATGGGAGGGGATCGGCTCCATCGGCGAGGATGTTACCGGCCTCCCCAACAAGAAAACGGCCCCGAGGACACATTCGTCCTCGGGGCCGCCGTTTCAACCAGATGCTCCGGACTCTACTTCACAAGCGTCATCGTCATTTTGCCCGAGACGGGGGTCGGCGCGCCGGGCACCGGCACGTCCTTCCACGCGGTTTCGGTCTTGACGAGGTTGCCGTCTTTGGTGCTGATCCAGGCCACGCCCTTCACGCTCGCGGCGGCTTCACCGCCCGTCTCCTTGATCTCGAAGGAGACCTTGGCCACTTCGGCTTCCACCGAATCAAGGGTGTACGTGCCCTTCAGGTCGACGGTCTGTTTTTTCGCGTCGCCTTTGGTCTCGGAGGTCCAGGTGTCCCCAACCTTGAGTTCCTTATCGGCGACGATCATGGTCATCAGGTTGGCCATGCGGTAGCCGCCGGCCTCCACGCCCTCGCCCTTGACGTCCAGAACGGTGCCATCCGGCTTAAACGTGGTCATCGTCGCGCCGCCGGCCGGGATGTCCATCTCGCTGCCGCCGATGTTGATCTTGGCGTCGAGCTGGCTGCCTTCCACGATGTAGTCGCCGTTGGCCTCGACCTTGGTGGTCTTATTGACCATCGTCGCGCTGAAGCCGACGCTCTGGCCCATCACGTCCAGTTCGCCGCTCATTTTGTATTTGAAAACTTCGCCCTCTTTGGCGGTTCGCTTGAGCTTATAGCCCTGAAGCCCCGCCAGGGCCATGGCGGCCGCGCCAACCATCAGCAGCGCCGCGCCGAATGAAAATCGCTTCATGTTGTTTGTCTCTCCGTCCTTCGCACTCGGACCTTCGCAGGATTAGACTCCCGCCATCGGTCCACCGTTCCTACGAATTGTAACGCTTCGGGGTTCAACCCCGCAAGGGAGACCTGGGGCTATGGGACTACCGAACCATAATGCGATACCTTGAAGCGGATCCTCTTGGCGATCGGGAGCCTCGCCGTCGGCGTCGGGCTCGGGTGGTGGCTGGTCAATATGCCGCCCAAGAAGAATCCCCGTTTCGACCCCACTGAAGCGGACCTCAAAATTTCGCACCTCTCAAGTCGGGGCGCCTTCAAAGAAGGTCAGGCCACGCCCGGATTCCAACTGGAAGTCTCGGGCGATGTCCCGGGAACCGGCCCCAACGTCCCGTGCGCCGAAGACCTCATCATCGTCGTTCACGGCTTCAACAACCGCCGAGAAAAGGCGATGAACCGGTTCGGCGTGGCCCGCGATTCCCTGCGGCGCGCCGGCTACCATGGCGTCGTCGTCGGCTATTCCTGGGATGCGGACACGCAAAAGGACCCCTTCAGCATGACCGGGTACCACCAGGGTCGAGACCAGGCGGTGGCCAACGGCCCGTTACTGGCGAAATCGATCGCCGCCATGAAGCGGTTCTGCCCAAAAATGAAGATTCGGCTGATCGGCTATTCCATGGGAGCGCGAGTCGCCCTTGAAACCCTGGCCGCCCTCGGCGATCAACAAATCGTCGACTCCGTGCATCTGGTCGGGGCGGCCCTGGACAATGAAGAGCCCGAAATGGGCAAGCGGTATGGCGAGGCGATCCAGCGTGCGGCGCGCCACGTGGTGAACTACTACAGCCCGGAAGATTCAAAACTCGGGCTCTACTTCTGGGTGAAGGAAGGCGACCGGGCACTCGGCAAATCCGGAATCGAGCACCCGGACAAGGCCCCGAAGAACTTTCTTTCGGTGAACGTGGCCGAAGAACTGCCGGAGATCGACGACGACGGCAACGTGGTGGCGAGCGGGAGAAAGGGAAAAAACCACTCCGGCTATCTGGGCACCCGAAACAAAGACGGCAAGCTGGTCGACGACGGCGTAATGGATGGGGTTGTGCGCGACATCGCTCAGTTCAAATAGACGCGTTCGCCTTTGTGCCAAACGACGGCGGCGGCAGCGCGGCGCCGTTTGGGCCGGCTCGCCTTGGCCCAAAGGTCGCCGGCAACGGCAATCGCGCAGAGCAGCACAAAGGCAAGCACCACCCAAGCGGTGAGAATGAACGGGCCCCAGTCGATGTGGTTCAGCATGGCGTTCCTTTCGATTCCCTCCTATCATAGGCCGAAACCGCCTTCGAAGCCAAGGCCTAGGGTCCTGATTCTGCGGGGGAGAGGGTACGCCTCGTCTGGTACCTTCGCATTTGAGGGCCGGGTGGGGTAAGTTCCGCCCAATTGCCTCGAACGGTGGAGCTTCCCATGTCGAAACGCGTCTTGTTTGTTCTTCCTTTGGCCTGGCTCGTCTTCGGCCTTTGTTGGGCCCAGCAACCCAATCCCGCCCCGGCTCCGGCGAAGAAATTCGTCAGCCCCGAAGACGCCAAGAATTGGGAGACGATGGCGGGGACGCGGATGTCGAACGATGGCCGCTGGTTTGCGTACGGCGTGAACAAGGTCGATGGGGATGGCCGACTGGTCGTCCGCAGCTGCGACGGCCCCCAAACCTGGACGACGCCGGTCGGCTCGAACGCCCAATTCACCGAGGATTCGAAGTGGGTGGCCTACACGATCGGCGTGCCCAAAGCAGAAGCCGACAAGCTCCGCGACCAGCGGAAAACCCCCGAAAACAAGCTCGGGCTGCGCAACCTCGCGACGGGGGAGGAGCAGGTCTTCGAGGGCATCCAGACTTGGCGACTGCCGAAGACGAGCCGGTACGTCGTCGCTCAGCGTTACCGGGCCGAGGGCCAGACCAAAGGCGGCAACGACCTGTTGCTGATTTCGCTCGAGGATGGCTCGCGGCTGACCATCGGCAACGTCACCAGCCTATTGCCGAACGACGAGGGCACGCTGATCGCGCTGCGCATCGAGTCGGCGACGGGTGAGCGCGGGGTCCAGATTCTCGACCCCGCGAGCTGCGCGTTGCGAACGGTGCATTGGAGCAAGAGCAACTATCCGGCTCTTGCCTGGGCCAAAAAGAGCGACACGATCGCGTTCCTGGTCGGCACGCCGGACGAGAAGAAAGAGGGCGACGCCCACCAGATCTTCCTGGCCACCGATCTGACCGCCAAACGGCCGACGATCCGGGTTTTCGATCCGGCGAAGTTCGCCGAGTTTCCCAAAGACTTCCGGATCGTCGAATTCGGCGATTTCGACATCACCGAAAACGCCTCGTCGGTCTCGTTCGGCATCAAAG
>CAYONY010000104.1:0-3531 GCA_964405415.1 uncultured Fimbriimonadaceae bacterium
GGAGCGCCGGTCTTGATCTGGCCGCAGTTGGTGGCAACGGCGAGATCGGCAATCGTGGTGTCCTCGGTCTCGCCCGAGCGATGGCTCATCACGGCGGTGTAGCCGCTGCGATTGGCCAGGGCGACCGCGGAGAGGGTTTCGGAGAGCGAGCCGATTTGGTTGACTTTGATCAATATTGAATTGGCGGTACCGGTCTCGATGCCGCGTCGGAACCGCTCGACGTTGGTGACAAAGAGGTCGTCGCCGACCAGCTGGACGCGTTCGCCGACGGCATCCGTGAGGGCCCGCCACGTTTCCCAATCGTCTTCCGCACAGCCGTCCTCGATGCTGATGAGGGGGTACTTCTCACAAAGGCCGGCAAGGTACTCGACCTGCTGGGGGCCCGTACGCTCGCGCATTGTGCCCGCCTTGTAGCGATAGAGACCGCCTTCGAAGAATTCGGTGGCGGCGGCATCGATTCCCAAGTAGCAGTCTTTTCCCGGCGCGTAGCCCGCGCCCTGGATCGCTTCGACGATGTAGTCGAAGGCCATATCCTGGTCCTCAAGGTTGGGGGCGAACCCGCCTTCATCGCCGACGCCGGTGCTCAAGCCCTTCTTTTTGAGCACTGCTTTGAGACGGTGGAAGATTTCGGAACCCATACGAAGAGCTTCTGAAAAAGAATCCGCTCCCACAGGAAGGACCATGAACTCCTGAAAGTCGACGTTCGAATCGGCATGCTGGCCCCCGTTGAGGATGTTGAGCATGGGAACCGGCAGCACTTGGGCGGTGACGCCGCCAACGTAGCGAAAGAGCGGGAGCCGGCTTTCGTGGGCCGCCGCCTTCGCGACGGCGAGGGAGACGCCCAAGATCGCATTGGCGCCGAGCTTGGCCTTGTTTGGCGTCCCATCCAGGTCGAGCATTTTCTGGTCGATCGCGATCTGCTCGGTGGCGTCCATGTCGACCAATTCCGGGCCAAGAATCTCGACGACATTTTCAGCGGCTTGCCGAACACCCTTGCCGTTGTAGCGCGTTTTGTCCCCATCGCGCAGCTCGACCGCTTCGAATTGGCCGGTGCTGGCGCCGCTGGGCACGGCGGCGCGGCCAAACGCGCCGGATTCCAGAACAACTTCGACCTCGAGGGTGGGGTTGCCGCGGCTATCCAGGATTTCTCGCGCGGCGATTTCAACGATGGTGGGCATGGTCGGGAGTCTACCGGGCGGAGCCGAGAGCAGGGGAGCGGGGGAGGGTGGACGAGGAGGGAGAAGAGGCGGAAGGGTGATGTTGTGATGATGTGATGATGTGATGATGTGATGATGTGATGATGTGATGATGTGAGAGGAGAGGTGCAAGGTGAAGAGGGAGAGTCTTTGGTCCTAGGCGGTTCTTGACGAACATTCTTAGGTCCATCATAGGGATTGACAAACAAACGACGCCGCATTCACTTTGAGCCGCTGTCTTAGGCCCCGATCAACGGAGAGAAAGGCAGCCAGTGCGCCGGCAAGCGTGCGACGCCCTTGAAACAAGGAGCGCGTGAATGCAACCTTCCGTTTTCTTGGCGCGAGTCCCGAGCTTTAGCACGCTCGATTCGGTCTTTGCCGCCTCGGTGGCGCTCGGCTTCGCTTTTTCGCTGCTCCTGGTTCTGAGCTCTGGACGATTTCCCAGACTGAGGCTCTTCCGAATTCGAAGGATCGGACGGATCCGACCGATCGGACCGATGCGAAGCGGGAGGCCCACGTTCTGGCACACCGTTCCGGGCGCGATTCCCGTCGCGATCGGGGCATTTCTGATCGGCCTTGGCCTTTTCGGCTTGGCCCTGAAAAGCCTCGCCGTCGCCGATTGGGGTCGGGTCCTGATGTCTGGAGCTTTCGGAACCCTCTTCAGCACCCTCTTCTTAGCCTTCGTCGCCCACTACTTTGGCGGCGGAGCCCGGGAGGAGGCCGGCGGCGCGCTGGTGGGCGCGGTCGCTCGAGTCTCGCTCGACATCCCATCCGACGGTACAGGTCGGATCGCTTTCGAGCGAGCCGGGCGACGCGTCACCATGCCGGCGCGCAGCCACGACGGATACGCGCTTTCCCGCGGTGCCTCGGCCTTTGTGGTCGGGGTGGTGGCGGGCACGGCGCTCGTCGAGGAGCTTTGAGCGCGGAGGCGCAAAATCCATGGAAACCCTTCTCCACTCGTTTTGGATCTATCCGCTTGTCGGATTGGTCGCTTTGGCCCTGTTAATGGGCTTCTACGCGGGCCGATTTGAAAAGGTTGGCCCGAATGAGGTGCTGATCGTCAGCGGCCGGCCCAGCACGTACACCGCCAGCGATGGGGCGCGGATTCACAAGAATTTCCGCATCTATCATGGCGGCGGCACGTTCGTTTGGCCGATCCGCGAACGCGTCGATCGGTTGAGCCTCGAACTCATGACCCTAGAGATCCGGACGCCGGAGTTCTACACCAAGTTTGGCGTCCCGATCATCGTGGACGGCATCGCCCAGATCAAGGTCCGAAGCGACGATCCCACCGCGCTGATCACGGCGGCCGAGATGTTCCTTTCGAAAACCCGGACCGAAATGAACGAGATCGCGCTTCAGATGATGAGCGGGCATCTGCGCTCGGTCATCAGCACGCTTCCTTTCGAGGAGATCCACTCCTCGCCTGAGACGTTCGCCCAGACGGTCAGCCGGCTCACCGCCGAGGATTTGGCCAATATGGGCATCCAGGTTATCAGCTTCACGATCCGCGAGATTCAGGACCCGCAAGGCTATCTTCGCGCGATCGGCCGCCCCAAGATGGCCGACGTGCAGAAGAACGCGGTCATTGGAGAAGCCACGGCCACCCGCGATTCGACGATCGGCGAGGCGCTGGCCGAACGCGAGGCGACGATCACCTCGGCCAAGGCGGACGAAGAAGGCCGCTTGGCCCGATTGGCGGCGGACGTCGAGATCGCGGCCAAGGAGCGCGAAAAGAGCATTCGGCTTGAGGAGTTCAACGCCGAGGTGGCCACCGCGAAAGCGGAGAGCGATCTGGCCTATGAGCTTCAAAAGGCCAAGACCCAGCAGCTGCTTTCGGAAGAAGCGCTTGGGGTGTCGCTGGTTGAAAAGAAGAAGCAGATCGAAGTCGAGCAGGCGGAGATCGAGCGCAAAGAGTTCGAGCTGATGCACACGGTCGGCAAGCCGGCCGAGGCGGAGCGCCGGAAGGTGGCCTTGCTCGCCGAAGCGGAGAGCGAGCGCCGACAGATCTTGGCGCGAGCGGAGGCCGAGTCTACGCGCAAGCTGGGCCTTGCCGATGCGGACGTGATCCGCGCGCGGGGCGAAGCGGAAGCGGAGGCCATCCGCATGAAGTCGCTGGCCGAAGCGGAGGGCCTGAAGGCCAAGTATCTGGCGGAGGCCGAAGGCATGATGCAAAAGGCCAAGGCTTTCCAGGAGTACAACGAAGCGGCGGTGAGCCAGATGCTCATCGACCGGTTGCCGGAGATCGCCCAGGCGGTGGCCTCGCCTCTGGCCAAGATCGACCGGATCACGATGGTGAATTCGGGTGGCGCCGATTCGACGGGCGCCGAAAAGA
>CAYONY010000104.1:3541-11353 GCA_964405415.1 uncultured Fimbriimonadaceae bacterium
CGGGAAGGGGCGGAAGACGTATGGGACGGGCCCCCTCCCCCTTTCATGGCGGTGGGGGTTGGGGGTGGAGGTTCCGGAGATTGCCGCGCTTACTCCGCCCCTTCGACCTCGTAGCCTCCGGATCGGCAGAGCGCCCGAATCCGACGCTCCAACTCTTTGGCGAACGCTTCTCGAATCTCCGCTTCCGTTTCCCCCGTGAAGTCCTCGTAGCGCAAGGGCTCGCCGAACACGACCGTTACCCGCCCCCACTTGGGCTTCTTCATGCCTTTGGGCCACTTGAGGTGGGTTCCCGAGATCCCCACCGGAAGCACCGGCGCGCCGGACCGTTTGGCGATCATCCCCACGCCTTTGTTGAAAGGGAGCAATCGAGCCCCGTCACCGCGCGTCCCTTCCGGAAAGATCAGGACCGCCTGGCCTTCGCCGAGCATCCGGATCGCGGTGCGGATCGCCTCCATGTCTCCTTCGCCTCGGCGAACCGGAAACGAGCCAAAGCTGCGAATGAGCGCGCCGAAGAGCCGGTGGTCGAAGAGTTCGGCCTTGGCCATGAAGCTCAGCTTTCGCGGAAGGGCGCAGGCGGCGGCGGGAGGGTCGAGATGGCTGACATGGTTGGGCGAGACGATGAGTGGCCCATGCCGGGGTACGTTGGCCTTTCCGATGACACGAAAGCCGCCGGTGAGTTTGAAAAAGAAAATGCGGACGAACGACCGGCAGAGCCAATGCCAGAACGCCGCGAGCCACCGCATGGCGGGAATTATGGAATCCCTGGCGCCGGCAAAGTTTGTCGGCTTTGCCGCCGGCCTCCGGAGACCCGAGGGATGGGCCGATCGGTCAAAAGATCCCATCCCGCGCCAGGCTTCTCCCCAAGTGTAGGGGAATTGCCTGGGTTTGACAACGGCTCGGCCTGATTTCCTACGGATTTCTTATGGGGCGCGAGGCTTGGGGCCGGCTCGTGCTCCCTCGAACCGGAAGGAGCCGTTTGGCCCGTCTCGAAAAGAACTGCCGATGTCCGTCCCCTCTCGGTGGTACCACGGCCTCACGCGCGCCCAGTGGCTCGTGCTGCTCGTTGCGTTCCTGGGCTGGGTGTTCGACATCATGGACACCGCCATCTTCAACCTGGCCAAGGGCAATATGCTGCCCGAACTGCTGGGCGCGGCCCGCTACGCCAGTCCCGAAGGCAAGCAGATCGAGGGGTTTCTGCTCACCGTATTCCTCATCGGGTGGTCGGCGGGCGGGCTGTTCTTTGGCGTTTTGGCCGACCGCTGGGGGCGGACCAAGACGATGGTCGTGACGATCCTCATCTACACCGCCTTCACCGGGCTCCATGCGGCCTGTCAATCGTGGGAGCAGCTCGCCGTCGTCCGCTTCATCACCGCGCTCGGCATCGGTGGCGAATGGGCGGCGGGAGCCGCGCTGCTGGCCGAAGTCTTTCCCGATAAGGCCCGCGCGCCGGCGGCGGGATTGCTTCAGAGCGCGGCGGCGGTGGGCCCGTGGTTGGCCACCTTTGCCAACGGCCGCATCGCTCCCGAAGATTGGCGGATTCTCTTTCTCATCGGGATCATTCCGGCGTTGATCGTGGTCGTCATCCGAGCCGGCGTCGAGGAGCCCCAGCGCTGGAAAGAAGCCGTCGCGCGAGAACCCAAAACCCCGCCTTGGGAACCGATCCGCGCGCTCTTTGCCCACCCCACTTGGCGACGCCATGCCGTGGTCGCCCTTCTTTTGGGAGCGGTGGGCATCGCCGGTGCGGGCAACGTCGCTTATTGGCTTCCGAACCTGGTCGAAGGGGTCAGCGTCGGGCTATCCAAAACGGAGATTCGCGACCGGGTCAATTTGGCGACGCAGATTTTTCACATCGGGACGTTGCTTGGCGTGCTGGCCGCGCCGTGGCTTTGCGAGCGCATCGGGCGGCGATGGGCGATCTTTACATTTTTCGCGGCCAGCCCGATTGCGATTTGGACGGCCACGTCAGCGGGAGGCACGTATGAGCGCCTCCTTTGGCTTGCGCCGCTGATGTCGTTGTTCGCGATCGGCGTCAGCGGGGCGTTCGTGCTTTACTTTCCGGAGCTCTTTCCGACGCGACTGCGCGCTACTGGCGCCGGCATGGCTTACAACGTGGGGCGCATTTTGGCGGCCGGCGTGCCCTTGCTCACGGCCAAACTGATGGGGGGCGCCGCGGGGTTTTCGGTGGAGAAAGGAGTGGCCCAGACGGCGATCGTGTTGGCGTTGGGGATTTTGGTGATTCCGTTCGCGCCGGAAACCAAGGGCCAGCCGCTTCCGGACGATTGACGCTTTGAAACGGCTCTGCTGGCATCAAAGGAATCTTTTGCGCTTCTTGCCAGGGCCTAATTGTCTCCTGGAAAAGCGAAGTGGAACTTCGCGCTCTTTTGGCTTTCGAGCTTGGCAGAGGTAGCCTCTCTCCATGCCAAAGCACGCGTTGATCGTTTGGGGCGGGTGGGAGGGCCACGAGCCGGAACCGGTCGCCCAGTTGTTTGCCGACATCTTGAAAGGCGAGGGGTTCGAGGTGCTCGTCGAAACCCACCCGGAGGGCTTTCTGAAGGCCGACGATCTGGCGATCGACCTCATCGTTCCGATCGTCACCATGTCCAAGATCGCGCCGGAACAACGCGATCCGGTGCTGCGCGCGGTGGCCGAAAGAGGCGTCGGCTTGGCGGGATGCCATGGGGGCATGTGCGATGCGTTTCGCGAGGATACGGAATGGCAATTTATGACGGGCGGCCAATGGGTGGCCCACCCCGGCAACGACGGCGTTCGCTATTCGGTCAATTTCAGCAAACTCATTGAGCACCCGATCATCGAGGGCCTGAGGGACTTTCACGTGTCGAGCGAGCAGTATTACCTCCACACCGACCCGGGCAATGTCGTGCTGGCGACCTGTGACTTTCCCACGCCGGGCGCGGGCGGCCCTCATGAGGCCAACCCGTGCCGGATGCCCCAGGTTTGGATCAAGTCGTACGGCAAGGGCCGGGTGTTCTACAACGCGCTGGGCCATTCGCGGGCCGTTCTCGAAGAGCCCACCCCCCGCGAACTTATGCGTCGAGGTTTCGTCTGGGCGGCGCGTTGAAGGTCGAGGGGTGAGGGACGAAGGTCGATTTCGACGGAGTTTGCAGACCTTCGCCCCTCAACATTGGACCTTCGTCCGTCGACCTTCATCCCTCATCGTTCAACCTTTCCCTAGCTGCTCGCGCTGGTGTAGTGCCGCAAGGCGAACCGCCAGAACAGGCGCGAAAGCACGAGAAAGACGGCCGCCCACGCCACGCCGAGCAGAACCATCGGGCCATCGAAACCCCGGATGAGCTGCTTGGCGGGCATCGTCGCCAAGAACGCCAGCGGCACGACAAAGACGAACATGCGTTGCAAGACGCCTTGGTAGATGTCCATCGGATACCGCGCGATCTGTAAGATCGATTCGCCTAGCACCCATAAGTTGTCGACCCGCACGAGCCAGATTCCCAGCGTCATCAAGGACAGGTTAAAGGCATAGAAGATCGCGAGCGAACTGAGCAGCAGCACCGCATAGGCGGCCCACTGGGCCAAGGCAGGCGAAAACCCGCCTTGATAGATTCCGTAGACGATCATCACCAGACCGGCCGTGAGCACGCCGATCTCGTTGAAATTGAACCGGCGCGTCGAAACCCAGAACTGGCTGTCGATCGGCTTGGTGATGACGAAATCCAGCGTTCCCAGCCTCACCTGCTCCGGAACTTCGACCAGAGAGAAAAAGAGCCCGGTTGAGAATGCGTTCATCAAGAAGCAGGTGGCGGCCAGGATGAACGCATCGTTGCGGCTCCATCCCGCAACGGAGTCGGTGTTGCGATAGATCACGAGGAGGATCAGGATGAAGAAGCCAATCCAGACCAAGTTCTGGAGAACCTTGGCGAAGAAGTTGGCGCGGAATTCGAGTTCGCGGGCAAACGAACTAACGAAAAAGGTTCGGTAGATGCGCCAATAGCGGCTCACCGTCGGAATCTACCTTTTTGCCGAACCTGGTTCATGCACGGTGTAAGGATGGCCTGGTTTCGGGCCAATAAAGAGGTAGGAATGGCCGCTGCGGCGGATAGGCTATGCGTAACCGCGCCTTTACTTTGGTTGAAATTATGATTGTGGTGCTGATTATCGGCATCATCTTGGCAGTGGCGGTGCCCCAGTTCATCCGAGCGCGCGAAGGCTCCCATCAAAAAGTTTGCATCGCCAACATGCGCGAGCTCGAATACGCCAAAGAGATGTTTGCCGGCGAAATGAAGCTCAACAATGGCGACCCTTGCGGCCTGAATGACCTTTGGCCGAACTATATGCACGGCATCGCCTTTCCGAACTGTCCGGCGGGGGGCGTGTACAACGTGGGCGCGATCGGCGATACGCCGACGTGCTCTCTCAATGCCGGCCCGTTCCCGCACGAACTCGGTTACTGATGCGTTTGGGCGCTTCATAATCGAGGGCGATGACGGTTCTTCTCTCCACGTGGCAAGAGCCCGGACAAGTCGCGATCGAGGCGGCTTGGAAGGCGCGCCAAGCGGGCGCCGATTTGCTCTCCACGCTCGAATCGGGCCTCGCCGCCGCCGAACTCGATCCCAGCCTGATGGCGATTGGCCTGGGCTCGCTGCCCAATGCGGACGGCGAGCTTGAATTGGACGCCGCGATCATGGATGGGCGCGATCTGCGCGCCGGTGCGGTTTGCGCGGTGAAGGGGATTTGCCCGGTGATTTCGGTCGCCAAACGGGTGATGGAGGATACGCCTCATGTGATGCTTGCCGGCGGCCAGGCGCGGCGGTTCGCCATTCAGCAGGGCTTTCGGCCGCAGAACCTCATGACCGCCGAGAACATTGCCCGCTATGACGAGTGGCGACAGGATCCGGCCCGGGCCGAGCGGCGTTATGTCCATACGGTCTCGGAAGATCACGGCGATACCGTCACGATGCTGGGCCTCGAAAACGGAGGTCATTGCGCGGCGGCTTCCGCGACCAGCGGCATCAGTTGGAAAAAGCCGGGGCGAGTGGGCGATTCCCCGATTATCGGCGCTGGAATCTATGCCGATGACGACGTGGGATGCGCGGGCGCCACTGGCCTGGGGGAGGAGCTTTGGAAAGCTTGTGCTTCCTTCCGCGCGGTGGAGTTTATGCGGCAGGGCCGCTCGGCGCAGGAGGCTTGCCAAGCCGTGGTCGAGCAGATGGTGCGCCGCCAGCCGGCGAGCCTTTCGATGATGTGCGTCGTGCTGGCGCTGCGCAACGACGGCGACTTTGGCGCCGCGACGACGACCGGCGAGTTTCCTCTCTGGGTCTGCCGCGACGGCCAAATGGAGGTCCGCCTATTCCCGGCTTCAAAAAGTCATTGAAAAAAAACGTGACTCTTTGACGACAAGTACCTTTGGATTTGCCGTATATCCTCCTCGATGAGCAATCGAGGGCACTTCGGGCTGCTGAGCGCAGTCCTCATCGTGGCGGCCGTTCAGGCGCAGCCGATCGTCGATCCGGGCAAGATGTCGGCCGCGCCAACCATCGATGGAAACGTCAACCCGGAGGAGTGGAGTTCGGCGGGTCGTTTTCAAGGTTTGGTCGACGCTTCAAATGGCGGCCCCGCGCCCGAATCCGGAGAGTTCTGGATCGGCTATGACGCCAAGTTCATTTACTTTGCCGGAAAGCTGGTCGACACCCAGCCGAATGGGATCGTAGCCACCGAATATCGAACCAACGTCAGCGTGGAGGGAAACGATCACCTCCACATCTACCTCGACGTCCTCGGCACGCTGAACTCGTTTAACGAATTCTTTGTCACCCCGACCGGCGCCACCAACCTTGAGCTATCCGGAGGACGCGCGCTTAAGCGCGAATGGCTGGGCGAATTCATTTCCAAAGGACGCATCACCGAAAGCGGATGGGAGGTGGAAGCCCGTATTCCCTGGCAGCTCATGCAGCTTCCTTCCCCCGGACCCCGAAACCTTCGCCTGCAAGTTGCCCGCTATATGGGCCGGTTTCAGCGAACCTACGGCTGGGTTTATACCGGGGGACAGCCTCAACGCATGGGGGTCTGGAAAGGGGTGGAAGTTCCAAAAGCAGAGTTTCGTCGAACGCTAAAACTGCTCCCGTACATTTATGGCGGGCGGGATTCGGACGGAGGCTCGATCTTTGATGGGGGCCTCGACCTGAAGACATCTTTGACCCCGACGATCGAGATGGTCGGCACGGTCAACCCCGACTTTCGCAACATCGAAAACAGCATCCTCGCGCTCGATTTCAGTTACTTTGAGCGCCTGCCCGCGGACGTCCGGCCGTTCTTTGCGGAAGGCGCCAACTACTACGGTTCGGCGCTTTTTGCCAGCCAGCGCATCGACAAATTCGACGTCGGCCTCAATACGTACGGCCAGCTGAGCGACCGGCTCTCCTTCGGCATGCTGGGCACGCATCAAGACGGGGGGATCGACGCCTACACGGGCGGCTTCAACTACCGCCCTGGCCGGTCCGACTACATGCGGCTGGCATTTAGCAAACTCGACGGCGAGGGCCAGCGCAACGATGCCGCGCTGCTGCGCTACCAAAAGGAAGCGGGGCCTTGGATTCTGAATCTCCGGGGCCAGTTCACCGAGGATCGGGAACTCGGGACGGGGTCGTTCCTGGATGCGGGCTACCAGTTTCAGCAAAAGGGCTTCTTTAGCGCGATGTTTTACAACCGGATCACCGACGACTTTGCCCCGCGTCTGGGTTTCGTGCCCGAGGTCGATTTGAAAGGCGTGATCTACGAGCACTTCTACACGAAAACGCTGCCCAAAGGGCCGCTCATGGAGTGGAGCGTAGGAACTTATGGACTCGACTACGACCACTATGAGGGCGGCCACTATCGCGACGAGACGTTTTACATCGGCAGCCTGACCGGACGGAGCGGCCTCGACCTCGACGTCACTTATATGCGGGCCGACTTCGAAGGCAACAAGGATCGCACGTTTGATTGGAGCCTCGAATTCCCGCGGGGCGACCGCTATCGCCACTGGATGATCGGCAGCCGAACGGGCCGGATCGCCGGCGAAGACTACACGCGCCATATGGCGGGCATCCGGTATATGCCCACGACGAAGCTCCAATTGGCGCTGAACGTGGTTCGGCTCGAGCACTTTGAAAACGCCACCCAATCGATCCTGACCGGCGTCTGGGATCTGGGCCGCGACCAATCGATCAACGCGCGCGTCGTGCGGCAGGACGACGATACGTCGGGCTACATCGCCTATCGCAAGAGCGGCAATCGGGGGAACGAGTACTTCCTGATCTTTGGCGATCCGAACTCGCGGACGTTCCGCGGGAATGTGATTCTGAAGGTAGTGATGCCGTTCGAGATCCGCTAATTGGGAAGGTCGGCCTCCGGCATGAACTCCTCTCGCCGGAGCGTCAAGCCCACGATCAGGACGACGCTGAGCAGCCAAGCGACGGGGACGAAGTACTGCCACGTCGCGGGGAACTCGGGCTGGGGCAGGTCTTTGAGCCCTTCGCGAAGCAGGATGCGTTTGAGGTTGAGCAGGAGAAAGATGCCGGTGGCCAAAGCGCCGCCCACAAACCCAGCCGCGCCCGCAAGGCCAAACTTGCGCGAGGCGATGGCGCCAACGATCCAGGCCGGGACCATGCCGCTCGCGCACGCCAGCAGCAGCACTTTGAGCTTGTAGGTGTCGGCAAAGGCGAAATGGGGCCAAACCGCGAGCCCGTAGGTCAAGATCGAAGTGGCCACGAACCCCGAGCATCCGGCGATCATCTGGGCGTCGAAGTCCTGGCTTTTGGGCCGAGGGCCCTCGATCTTCTCATCCGTGTTCAGCGGCTC
>CAYONY010000105.1:0-11244 GCA_964405415.1 uncultured Fimbriimonadaceae bacterium
CCCAGATCCAGGCCAACCAGAACCAGCTCAACTCGATTATCACCTCGATCACCCGCATCGCCGAGCAGACCCAATTCGGCACGAAGAAGCTGCTCGACGGCAGCGCGGGCGTTTCGGCGGCGGTGCTCAGCTCGGCTAACGTGAACAACGCCTACTTCGGCGGGAACTTCAACGGCGCGGCCATCACAACCCAGTCGCTCGTGACGGTCACCGTGGGCACGGCGGCGACGCGCGCCTCCTTGACCGGTTCGGTGACCTTCGCTTCGGCGACCACGACGGTGACCGCCGGCACGTTCAGCATCAACGGGCGTTCCTTTACGACCCGGGCCACGATGACGGCTCAGGACGTCGTGGACATGATTAACAACGCTTCCGGCGTAACGGGCGTCAGCGCCGATTTCACCGCCGGCGCGGGCATCCGCCTGAATGCGACCCGCTTTGGCACGATCGGCAACTTCAGCCTGAGCGATGCCAACGGCGTCATCAATGCGGCGGGCACGGCGACGGCAACCGGCGTCGATGCGGTCGCTTCCGTGACGATCGACACCAACGGCTCGACGGCGGGCGGTTTGGCGACAGTGACCTTCACCGGCGGCCGAAACGGCATGAACGGCCTCGTGCTTTCCGATGCGACGGGCAACAACCTGACGCTGACCGAGGCGGGCAACGCCACGACGGCCTCTTTCACCGCGGCGTTCCTCAACGTGGGCTTCGCCCAGTTCCAGGTGGGCGCCAACGCCAATCAGACGGTGAACCTTTCGCTGGGCAACTTCGCCGCTAGCGAGCTTGGCCGAAACGTGGTGGCCGGCGTGAACCTCAGTTCGATCGACATCACCACAGCCAGCGGCGCCACCGATGCGCTCAAGGTGGTGGAATCGGCGATCAGCGAAATCGCCCAAAGCCGAGGCGAAATCGGATCCTTCCAGCGTAACGTGATCGAGTCGAACATCCGTTCGCTCGGCGTTGCGCGGGAGAACCTCTCGGACACCGAATCGTCAATCCGCGATGCGGACATCGCGGCGGAAATGACGACCTTTACGAAATTGCAGATCCTGCAGCAGTCGGGTCTGGCCGTTCTGGGCCAAGCGAACGCGGCGCCGCAGGCGGTTTTAAGTCTCCTTCGGTCGTAACTCGACGACGAGTAGGCACATCCATTCCCGCCGCTCTCCTCGTGAGGGTGGCGGGTTTTTTTGGTCCCTCGCCCGGGTTCGCGGGCTCACCAACCTCTCCCTCGAGAGGAGAGGTGAACTTGGAGGGCTTTGAACCCGTCTTTGCCCATATCGTCACCGGTTCGATAGGCTCGGGGCTTGATTTCGACAAGGGTTTGCCGATTATTTCCAAGGGGCCGCATGTGTCGGTCTCGGCTACAATTCAGGTTCAAGGATGCGCGTTCGACGTTTTTTGATTGCCGTGCTGGCTGGCCTGGCGGCCTTGGGCCCCGCCCAAGAGCCGAGCGATGCGAAAGCGGCCAAGGCAACCCCTCAAATCAAATTGGGGCGTCTGGGCCAAGCGCTTGAGACCACGCCGATCAAAGCCTCGCCTAACACGTCGTCGCGAACCTACTACAAGGTCAAGGCCTACGAATATCTCGTCGTCGAGAACTCGAAGTACTCGGGCTGGCGCCGGGTCCTGCTGCAAAACGGCCGTTATGGCTATGTCAAAACGGCGGTGGTGGCCGAGCTTCCCTATGATGTGACGGCCGATGCGCCGGCGCCGGCCTCGACGCGTCCGGGCGGCAGCACGTCGTCGCGCTCGCTGGGCACAAACTTGGTCGACCGCGGCCTGCAATATCGAGGCATCCGCTATAAGTGGGGCGGCACCAACCCGAGCAGCGGCATCGACTGCTCTGCGTTTGTAAAGACGCTCTTTGGGGAATTCGGCATGGCGCTGCCGCGAACCGCGGCCGAGCAAGCCCTCGTGGGGATGCCGATCCGTCGGCTCGAAGACCTCCAGCCCGGCGACCGGCTCTATTTCTGGTCGAGCAGCCGCAACAAGATCGGCCATACCGGGGTGTACATGGGAGGCGGCTACTTTGTGCACAGCTCAAGTGGCAAGGGCCAGGTGTCCACCGACTATCTGGGCTCGGCAAAGTGGCTGAAAATCCTCGTGGCTGCTCGAAGATAGTCCTCCCGTTTTGTTCATATTTCATGGCGCTTTTTTAGATATATGTTGCGTAATTTCACCACATGATAGTGAATATTTCACCACATTAAGGTGAAAAATACACTTAGTTGTGGTGAAAATTTCCGGAGCATGAGCCATAATTGTCCCGATGATGCCCGATGACCGCGTGCTCGGAAGGGCCGCCATGGACGCGATCCGCGAGGCGATGGCCGATACACCGGTCCTCCTCTTGCTGGGCGCCCGGCAATGCGGCAAAAGCACCCTGGCGCTCCAGGCCGCCGAGCTTTGGAAGGCGAATGTGGTGACGCTTGACGATGCCGACGTGCTGCGCTTTGCCGAGCAGGATCCGGCGGGTTTTCTTCGATCGGTCGCCCCGGTGGACCGCGACGGCTATGGCCGTGCGGTCATCGACGAGATCCAAAAAGCACCAGGGCTCTTTCCGGCCATCAAAGCGACCGTCGACCGGCACCGCTTTCCGGGGAGGTTCCTCCTGACCGGATCGGCCAACGTGCTCAGTCTGCCCAAACTGGCCGAATCGCTAGCGGGCCGTATGGAGCCGATCGACCTGTTCCCCTTTTCCCAAGGCGAGCTCGAGGGACGTCGCGACGGGTTCGTCGATGCGGTCTTTCAGGAGGACCCGGCTAGTTGGGACGTCACGCCGGCCGACGACATCTTTGCCCGCGTCGAAGCCGGGGGCTTTCCCGAAGCCTCGCGCTTGCGCCAGGGCGGCCGGAGACGCCATTGGTTCCAGGCCTACCTTCGCACGATGGTCGAGCGCGACATCCGAGACCTCTCCCACATCGAGCGGAGCACCCAGATGCATCGGGTGCTGGGGTTGCTCGCGCTCCGCGTCGGCAGTACGATGAACAAAGCCGCGCTGGCCGGGGATGCCGGCATGCCCTATTCCACGCTGGAGCGCTATATCGGCCTACTCGAAGCAGTGTTTCTGGTGCACTCCGTTCCCGCATGGTGGACCAACTCGAGTTCTCGCCTGGCCAAAGCTCCCAAACCCTATCTTTGCGACTCCGGACTGCTGGCCGCGATCTTGGGGCTCGATGCCGCCGCTCTTCAGCGCGACCGCAACCGGTTCGGCGCGGTGCTCGAAAACTTCGTCTTTCAAGAGCTGCTCAAGCAGTGCCGATGGAGCCAAGTTCGGCCGGAGCTCTCCTTTTTCCGTACTGCGCGCCAGCTTGAAGTCGACTTCGTGTTGGAAGATGCCCAGCGAAGGGTGATCGGGATCGAGGTGAAGGCGGCAGCCTCGGTGCAGGAATCCGACTTACGTGGATTGGCCCATCTCCGCGAGCTGGCTGGGGACCGCTTCGTTCGAGGGATCGTGCTCAACTTGGGCGAGCGGGTCACGCCGGTCGCCCGCGACGTCTTGGCGATGCCGGTTTCGGCGCTCTGGCAGGTGGGCGCCAAGCCCCTTTAGCGCGTCGCCCGGCTGCCCCGAAGCTCGTTCAACGACTGGATGCCGTTGACTTTCATTAGCCCGACCAGCTGCTCCAGCGCATCCGCCGCCATCGAAGGGCCTTCGTAGACCCAGCCCGTGTAGACCTGGCAAAGATGGGCGCCGCAGGCGATCTTGTCGAAGAGGTCTTGGCCGTCGAAGATGCCGCCGACGCCGATGAGGATGAGCCGGTCTCCGGCCGAACGGTAAAGGTGGCTCAGGACTTCGTTTGAACGCGTTTTCAAGGGGGCGCCGGAAAGACCGCCGGTTTCGCGCGGGTCATCGATGAGATTGGTGCGAAGAACGGTGGTGTTGGTGGCGATGAGGCCGGCCGCGCCGCCTTCGAGGGCGACCTCGACCACTTCGTCGAGCGCGGATTCGCCGAGGTCAGGGCTGACCTTGATGAAGATCGGCTTGGCGGAGTCGAGCGATTTGAGCCTCACCAGGATGTCGAGGAGCGGGGCTTTGTCGTGGAGGGTGCGCAGACCCGGGGTGTTGGGGGACGAAACGTTGACGACGTGGTAGGCCCCGTGACCTTTGAGCATGCCGAAGCCTTCCGCGTAGTCCTCGGCGGCTCGTTCCAAAGGCGTGTCGAACCCTTTGCCGAGGTTGATGCCGTAAGGGATCGTCGGGCGAGCAATGGCGAGGCGACGGGCCATCGCGGCGACGCCGTCGTTGTTGAAGCCCATGCGATTGACGAGGGCCTTGTCGCGGGAGAGGCGGAAGAGGCGGGGTTTGGGGTTGCCGGGCTGGGGGCGGGGGGTGACGGTGCCGACCTCGACGAAGCCGAATCCGAAATCCGCCCAGTAGTCGAGGGCAACCGCGTTTTTGTCAAATCCGGCGGCGAGGCCAAGGGGGCTCTTGAATTTGACGCCGAAAAGCTCCTGCTCGAGGATCGGGTCTTCGAAGATCCGACCTTTGAAGATGCCGCGCGAGATAAGGGAGAGGCCGAGGTTGTGAACGATCTCCGGGTTGAGCAGAAAGAGTAACGGACGGACGACGGTCGAATAGAAGGACATCCGAGGGGATTGTGGCCGACGAAAGTTCGTCGGGCTAGGTCTGCAGTGCGCATTGAGGCAGGGAAGTGCAACCAGCCCTTAAGTGCAGTCGTCACCGCAATCGGGACACGGTAACGTGGTGGGGGGCGGTCAATTTGCCTCCCGCAAAGGGTTTCCGCTTAATTGAGCCAGTTTCCTCTTCGCGGAAGCAACGCCCGGATGATCCGTTGGGGCCAATTCGAGGAACTTCCTCAAATCCCGCTTTCGACCCGCAATATCCTGACGAACGACCAATTCTCGAAGGTAGTAAGCCCTGGCATAGCTTCCATCACGTTCAATGGCCTCTCTCACCAAGTCTTCTGCCCTTCCCATATCGATGGGAAACCCAGGGCTTACAACCCGTCCCTTCCCATCGAGCGCGACACCGGCTCCGACGGTATACAGAGAAGCGACAAAGCACAAAAGTCCGGCTGTCCTCCTCCCACTTTTGAGAAGGGCTTCACCTTGGCGGCGGGCGCCCACGATATTCCCTGTCTCCCGATCCAGCACAAGGTTCACGATGCGGCAATCGCCATCCTGGGATGGGCTAAGACGACCCCTCGAATTGAGCCAATCCAAAATAACTGGTCGCCGAGAATTGGCACCGCTGAGCATCGTCACACCGTAGGCAAGCCCCACTATTTTCGTTGCCGACACATCACGCTGCTCACTCATTGCCCTCGTCGCCCTGTTTATGAACTGGTTTAAGCAGGCCGACACTTGGCCAGTCGTTTTGGCAAGTCGAACCTGAAGGACAAAGGATGCCAAACTATCTCCCGAGTGCGTCGCCTCAGCAAGAGCATCTTTAGCCGCCGTGATGTCTCCCTTTTGAAGGAGTCTATCTGCCAGAGCAACCTTGCCCCGGTACGACTGCAGCTCGTCGATCGAAAGGTAGCCACGGCTGTCGATGTAGGTCGGACAGGTTGAAGCTGCCACATTAATTGTGGCCGCCAAGAGCGGCGGCAATAAGCACAGCCTCCACGATCCGCTCCGCAACTGGCAACGGAACCTACAATTCGTTCGGATCATCAGAGTAGAACTGCTGCTCAATATAGTCATTCGCTTCGGCGGCCGCTTTCGAGCCACTTGCAAATCGGCGGCCCGTGAAGGCGCGCTGGTTGTCATATCCGCTTTCAGCATAGGCGTCGTAGACGCCTTCGAAGACGTTCCAAAATGCTTGTCGCTTGATGCAATGATAGGTTGGTCGATCCGTAAAGACCGGACCGAATGTGTACTGAACACCAGTTGCGTGTCTTATCTCAGCCGTCGCCCCGATTGCGAGATTCAAGCTGAAGTTGACAAGTTCGGCATCGAGTGTCCCTCCAGCAGACAGAGTCACGGTTACAGAGTGGGAGATGGAAAGCTCCATCGTAAAGGTCATCGGCTGATCGCCTGGGTTACGTTGGTAAATTGGGGAGCACCGTATCCATGAGCCGTATTCTCGATTTTCACTTGTGATAGCCGGACTTTCTACTGGAGAATGAACCCACATCGTGTATTGAGCGGACCTGGCAGTACCCGAACCACCATTGTTCGTGACTGTCACCGATGTGGAGACACTTTGGGCATTTCCTTGCACTAAGTTTATGAGCGACTGGTTTGAAAACGTTAAGTCCTGAACTACCCACTCTACTTCACTAGTTAGTGTATCGTGATCATATGCGCTTTGCCAGAATCCCTCTGGCGTTGTATAGGGATACCACCATTCGTTGTACGGGCTAACCCATTGGCCCCAAAGTGTCCGGTCGTACCGAATTGACTGTTGCCCCCAGAGCAGTCCAAGTGGGGAGCGAAATAACGTCACGGCAGTATCTCCACGGACGTCCGTGATATCTGTAACCGCGTTTAATATGCGTGCTCCGGCGGGCCCTTTGCGCCAAGTTGGATCCTTCGAGGAGCTAACCGTCACCGCCTTTTCGGCAAGTTCGATTGTCGCTTGGCGCGTGGTGGCCAAGGCGCCGGCCTCCCAAAAACCCGTCGCTTCGGCATAGGCAGAAACAAATATCTCCACCTTGGCAACACCGGACTGCACCATCTATCTCCACCTTGGCAACACCGGACTGCACCATCGCATTGCGCAGCTCGGAACCGCTCGACCTCTGGCCGGTGGCCGGGCCAGGCAAAGAAACGGACGCATCGGCAAGGCCATTGTCCGCGGTTGCCGAGCCTGATCCCCAATACTGTCCGGTGGCGGTGCTCGTGACCTTCACCACAACATTGGACGGAGCAGGGCCTACTCCAATCCACTGCATTTTCAGCCGAATGTATCCGGCGCTCGACCAACTTACCTGATGGCTGTACGGTGTTTCATTGTGGGCCGGAGGATCGAGATCGCCCATGCTGTCATTCGGATCTTGCCAAATATCGATGCCCGTTACATGGGTCGGAACGCCATTCACCATGGCCCAGTCGTCTCGCTGGTCAAGGCCCTCGTATTCTGGGGCAAGTACTTGCCAGTTAAGTGGGTTTGCTGGATTCGTATCTTGGCCACCTCCTCCACCCGGCGGTCCCTGATCGTAGCTGAGTGACCCCAAAGCCAAGCTCACAGTAAGTGCGGCAAGCAGTCGAGTGAATATTGAAGTTTTGAAGGTGTGGAGCTTCACGTTTCCCTCCCCAGAAGAACACAACAATCCTAAACGGCTTCATGCCCCCCCCGTCAAGCCGACGTTTGTCTATCTGTAAAACAGTGATGATCTGATGAAGTCCCAATGCGTCGCGCCCTCGGGCCGAAAGCGGAGTCTTTCGCGACCTGTGCAATCCCGCCCGCTTCATCTCCAGGTAAACTTTGACTTCCGCAGGCGCCCGCTTCAACGGGTGCTCCCGGTGCCTCTCAGACGTCCTAATCAAAGATACTTTTATGCCTAAACCCAACGAAACGAACGAGCCCAACGACTCCACCTCAAAACCGAACGAAGGCGAGCCCGAATCGCCGCATATCGAGTCCCGGGACACCACCGGCGACGACACGTTCGAGCAACAGGTGGTCGAGGGGACTTACACCGCCGAGGACATCCAGGTTCTGGAAGGCCTGGAAGCGGTCCGCAAGCGTCCCGGCATGTACGTGGGCGACAACGGCAAGAAGGGCCTTCACCACATGTTCAAAGAGGTTTTGGACAACTCGGTGGACGAGGCCCTGGCCGGGCACTGCGACCAGATCGACGTCGTGATCTACAACGACAACTCGGTCTCGGTGCGCGACAATGGCCGCGGCATCCCGGTCGACAAGCACGAAAAGTACAACATCTCCGCCTTGGAGGTGGTCATGACGATGCTCCATGCGGGCGGCAAGTTCGGCGGCGGGAGCTATAAGACCTCGGGCGGCCTCCACGGCGTTGGCGTAAGTTGCACGAACGCGCTTTCCGAATGGTGCGAAGTCACGGTCTCGCGGGACGGCAAGAAATGGTTTCAGCGCTACGAAGCCGGCATCCCGGTGGAGCCGGTCAAGACCATCGGCAAAGCTGAGGGGACCGGCACCTACACCCGGTGGCAGGCCGATGGCTCCGTGCTCACCACCACCCAATACGACGTCCACGTGTTCAAAACGCGGCTGCGTGAGCTGGCTTATCTGAACCCGACCGTGCTCTTCACGTTCACCTATGAGCCCGACCCGGACCAGAGCGAGCAGTATCACTTCAAACGCGGGATCCCTCAGCTCGTCGAGGACATCAACGAGGGCAAAGACACGCTGCATCCGGTGATCTATTTCCGTCGGCAGAAAGACACGACGCAGCTCGAAGTGGCGGTTCAATACCACGACGGCTACAACGAGACGGTGCTGGCGTTTTCGAACATGATCCACCAGCCGGATGGCGGGACCCACGTGTCGGGCTTCTCGGCCGCTCTAACGCGCGTGGTGAACGCCTACGCCCGCAAAACGAACCTCCTCAAAGAGAAGGACACCAACTTCAGTTCGGACGACGTGGCGGACGGCCTCACCGCCGTCATCTCGCTCCGGCTCGAAAACCCAAGCTACAACTCGCAAGACAAGGTCAAGCTGGTCACGCCGGAAGTCCAAGGACTGACCAACTCTCTGGTTGGCGACGGTCTTTCGACCTTCTTCGACGAGACTCCGGCGGTGGCTCGTCGGATCGTTGAAAAAGCGATGATCGCCCAACGCGCACGTGAGGCGGCCCGCAAAGCGGCCGAAGCAGTGAAGCGCAGCTCGGTGATGGATAGCTTCGGCCTGCCCGGCAAGCTCAGCGACTGCAAGAGCAAAGACGCCGAGAAGTGCGAAATCTTTCTGGTGGAGGGCGATTCGGCGGGCGGCTCGGCCAAAGCCGCCCGCGACCGCGTGACCCAAGCGGTGCTTCCTTTGCGCGGCAAGATTCTCAATGTGGAGCGGGCCCGCATCGACAAGGCGCTCGACAACGAGGAGATCAAGGCGCTCATTGCCGCCCTCGGCGTCGGGATCGATCTCTCCTTCGGGCGAAAGTACGACGACGACGAGAACAACAGCAACGGAAAGGCGAACGGGAAAGACACAAGCTTCGACCTTGAGAAGCTGCGCTACAACAAGGTCATCATCATGACCGACGCGGATGTCGATGGCGAGCACATCCGAACGCTCCTGCTCACCTTCTTCTACCGCTACATGAAGCCGCTGATCTCCGCCGGGCACGTTTACTTAGCCCAGCCTCCGCTGTTCGTCGTCAAAGTCGGCAACAACGAGCGCTACTACGCGGCGGATGAAAAAGAGCGCGACGAGCTGGTCAAGCAGCACAAGAAGGGCAAGAAAGAACCTTTGATCACCCGGTTCAAAGGATTGGGCGAAATGAACGGCGACGAACTTGGCGAGACCACGATGGACCCGGGCAATCGGCGGCTCGTGCAGGTGCAGCTCGATCCTGAATTTGAAATGGACATCGAGCAGATGTTCAGCCGGCTCATGGGCGACAAGGTGGAGCCGCGCCGCGAGTTCATCGAGAAGCACGCCAAACAGGCGCTGAACGTGGACTGGCACTACTAAGGCCGGCGTGCCAAGGAGCCCGGCAATTGTGCGGCATGATGCCGAATCCGGCAAAAGTAACGGGCCGCTCATGGTCAGGTTCGCATTACACTTGGACCACCAAACGGGCTTGGGTAGCGCTTTCGCACATATCTATTTCTAATTGGTTTTGGAGGAGAAGGAATGAAACGGTTTTTAGTCTTCGGCATGTTCGCGGTGATGGCCGCGGGCGCCAAGGCGGTCGTGATCTACGATACGATCACGGGCGCCACAAACGGCTTCATTATGGGAACGCCCCGTTCGCTCAATGGCGACATTGGCGACACTCTCTCGCCCGGCGCCGGCACCTGGTCAGTGACGGGTTTTGACATCCGCTTCTACGCCCATATCATCAACAACTATGCGGCGGGCGATTTGCAGTTCCGCGTGCGGTTTTACGACAACTACAACGCGTCTGCGCCGGCCAACACCTCGGTGATGTCCACCCAACTGGGACCCGAGATCGTCGTCACATTGGGCGCGCTCAACGTGACCACCGCAAATTCCCTGTTTGAGGTAGCGGGCCTCACCGTCCCCGCCAATTCGGTGATCATGAACGGTACCGATTTCGGCTTCGAGATGCGCGGCTTCCGCCGCGATGTTTCGGGCGCCTATGTAGCCTCCGATGACTTCTCTCTGGCCGGCCACGGCAACACGGGAGCGGGTTTTGTCGGAACGAGCAACGCTGGTTTCTACCGTGATGTGGACCTTGACGGACTGCTGGAGAGCGGCGCCGAGCTTCGCTTCCCCACGAACACTCCGCCGGCCCAGGGTGCCATTCGCATTCATGCGAACCTGGTTCCCGAACCTGCGTCGCTCGCCATTCTTGGATTGGGCGCGGCAGCACTCCTTCGACGCCGACGCAAGTAAACGCGGCCCCTGAATCCTCTTGAAAAGGCGGCTTCGGCCGCCTTTTCCTTTTCTCTCCGTAGGGAACGCCCGGAAAACGCGTCTAACGGGAAATGACCGCCGTTCTCACGTTGGCCCTTGGCCTCCTTCTTCCCGCGCCTGAACCCATTCGGATCGCGGTGGCGCCGCTCGTCGTCACGGCCCCGTGCAAGTTCGCCGGGCCCGACATCGAGCAAACGCGCCAACTCATGAGCGCGGCCGTGATGGACTATCTGGACCGGGCCTGCACCGCCGCCGACATCGTCTTCGTCGACCCGCTCTTTGTGCGCGGCGCGCTGGAGGAAGCCAAGGTTGACTTTGAGAAAGCCGGCGAGCGCAAGCGGGAGCGCCTGCTCACGTTTGGCCAAGCCGCCCGCGCGAACTACGCGATCCTCATCCTGGTCGAAGGGACGGACCAGAAAAACGGCGAAATGCGGGCGATTGCCGCCAACGCGGGCGGCCTGCACAGCACCAACAAGGTCCGCGTCCGCATCTGGCTGCACAATGTCACCGACGATCTTCTCAAAATCGACGGCGCCAAGAACCTCGTTGAGGGCGAAGCCAAGGGGCCGTATTTCGGCACCGTCAATCCGCGCGATATGTCGGGCGATCCCGAATCCAAAGGGATCGTCATTCGCAACGAATACCGCCAACGGGGCAAAGCCCTCGGCAAAGCCCTGGTTCAGGCGGTCAAGTCCACGCTCAGCCCGATCCTTGGCCTCAAGGACCCGCCGCCCTAGCCCCGCCGCGAAAAGGGAAACCGC
>CAYONY010000106.1:0-10879 GCA_964405415.1 uncultured Fimbriimonadaceae bacterium
GCCTCGCTTCGCATGGCGCTGACCGAATTTCCCGGTGCCCCGGGGGGCGCTTCGGCCCTCGCAACGCACCGGGGGGCTGGGCGCATCTCGCCAAGCCCCGCCGGGTTGTGAGCCGGTTTTACGTTAGCCGCCCGGGGTTCCGGTCGCGGTCGGGACTTCGACCTTTTGTTCTTCTTTGAATCGCTCAAAGGCACGATCCCAGGCTTCCATCAAGCTCCGCTCTTTGACTTCGATTTTCGATTTCAGCAGCTTGTCGAGGACGCGTTTGCCCAAGTCCATCGCTTGGCTGCCGCGCCGCTGGGCGAGCTGGCGTCGGAGAAGCTCTTTGCGTTCGGCCGTCATCTCAATCGGCTTGGAAGGGACCTTCTTTTCGACGTAGAACCGGGCCCAACCATCGGAAAGCTGGAGCCAGTCGGTCATGCCGCCTTCCGGCGTCGCGTTGACCACTTTCTGCAGCTGAGGCTGGAACGTGTTGATATCGCGTTGCGGGAAGCGCCCGTTTGCTTCTTTGGCGCCGGGGAAGATGCTCTTCTGAACCGCGACGATCGAGAACGTCTGGCCGGCTTTCAAGGCGCTGTTGACGTCGGCCTTACCCGCTTCATCGCGAACGAACACCCAAAGCAGATCGACTTTGGGACTTTCGACAAACTCTTTCGGGTTTGCCCGCATATAGTCTTCGGCATCTTTGGCGGTGACGGTGACCCCCTTCGTAAGGAGTTTCTCCCGCGCCAATTCGAGCGTGATGCCCTGTTTGATCCGGTCGACGGTAAGGCCGGCTTTCGTGAGCCCCTGAAGGAAGTTGGGCTGGAGCTTTTTACGAAACTCAAGCTCTTTGATCACTTCGGCATCGGAAGGATAGACCCCTTCATCCCGTGACATCTGCAACGTCACCTGGCGCGCGACCATATCTTGGAGGGCCTGAAAGGCCAGCGACTCCGCGACGTCCGCCAAAGCCGGACCGTTGGCGGTCATCACGCGGACGCGGGATTTCGCCTCCAAATACTTATGAAAGTCGTCCATCGTGACGACTTCGCCATTGATCACCGCAAGGGGCGGCCCTTCGGACTTGCCGCAACCCACTCCGGCAAAAACCGCCCAAGTGGCTACGGCGGCTCCGCCGAACGCAGAGAGGTAAGTCATGTAACTTTTCAAAGATCGTTTTCCCCGTAATTGAATTTCGCAAAGGATACCAGTCCACCCTTTCGCCCCCGGCGCCGCAATCGGTGGGGGGACGCAATGCGTGGCGCATCTCCGCAGTACAACGCCAGAAGGGCACTTTTCGTGCCAGCCCGCTTCAATTCATATGGATCCACTCCCGAAGATCGGACGCCCTCAAGCGGTAGTAGGGGGGCGTTTTGGCTTCGAGAAGGTTTTGCTCCAAAAGCGGGGTCAGGCCATGGAGCCGCTCGATGGTGTCGGTCAGCTCGAGGAGGCGCTGTTTCTCAAGGTTCTCAATATGGAGCATGTTCGCGATAGTGAACGAGAGGGCGACCGGATCGGTGGGGAACCGCACTTGAACTTTGAAGTCCTGTCGAGGAAAGAGGTTTTCGAGAAAGCATTGAAAGCTCTCCCGGGCTCGCGCGATCACCTGATCGGCGATTTCTCCCGCTTCGATTTCGAGTTCGATGACGGGCTCGACATAGCCCACCAAATAGGCACGTGAATCGTCCAGACGCCGGATCCGAAAGCGTCGCTCACCCTGGACCTGAACATCGAGCCGCCCGTCCTCGAACGTATGGACGTTGACAATGCGCACCGCTGTCCCCACCATATAGGGCTCGCTCGGACCGTCCACGACTTGGCCGCTGCGAATCAGGACGATCCCGAATGGCTTTTCGGCGTCGAGGCAGCTTCGGATCATCCCACGGTAGCGCTCCTCGAAGACGTGCAGCCGAAACGCCGCATAGGGAAACAAAACGGCATCCACCGGGAACAGGGGCAATTCCTCCAAAGGTTCCGCCATCCGCCCTCTATTATACGAAGGGGAAGCCGGATGGCTTTCGCGATGGCCCGATCGCGGACCCAAACTTTGGTTCCCCCCTGGCGTCATGGCGGGTAAGCTAAGTTTTCTGTTTTGCCCGTGCCCATGCCGACAGGAGCCCCTTCATCGATGAGTGATCATTCCGAGCTGCCCAACGACCTCGAGTCGCTGAAATCGCAGCTCACCCAGGCCCTGGATCGGATTCGGCTCCTGGAAAGCCAGGGCGCCGATGCGCCGGAAGAGCGCAGCGCACGCGCGGACCGCACCAACCTCGAATCCGGGCTCGACATCGCACCGATCAGCGAGGCCGATGTCACGCTCCGCCGATTGGTTCAACGCATCGCGATGATTCTGCAGGCCGAAAAGATCGTGATTATGTTCCACGATCGCGAGACCGGCGAGCTTCGCGGCATTCCGCCGGCCTATGGCATCGACGAGGATCTCCTTTCGATTTTCAAGCTGCGCGCAACCGGTGGCATCTCCGGGCAAGTCTTCCGAGAAGGCGAGCCGGCCATTTTCCATGATGCGACCGGCGATCCCCGCACGCAAAAAGATCCGTTTGGCATCTTTCACGTTCAAAACGGCATTACCGTTCCCCTGGTGATCGAGCGACGCGATGAAGAGAACCGCGTGGTGGACCGCACCGTCATTGGCGTCCTTCATGCGTTCAACAAGCGCCACGGCGAAGATTTCAACGATGAGGACGTCCGGCTTCTGGAGCGCATGGCCCGCAACGTGGGCAGCATCATCGCCAACCTCCAGCTCTATCGCGAGGTTGTCGAAGAGCGAGAAGAACTCCTTCAAACGTTTGAATCGCTCAGCGCTGGACTGGTTCTGATCTCGTCCGAAGATCGCATCAGTCAGATGAATGCTTCGGCTCGCACGATCTTCAACGTAGGCTCGGAGGCGATCGGCAAGCTCTTTAGCGAGGTTATGCCGCAAGACGAGTTCAAGCATGTCATGCAGGCCGCCAAAGACGGCGAAGAATCCCCCCGAACCGAACTCCAAGTGATGATTGCCGGCGTCGAGCGCACGTACCAGATTCAGGCCGCCCAAGTGAAGAGCGATGAAGGCAAAGATCTGGGCATCGTCGCCATCTTTAACGACATCACCGAAATCAAGAACATCGAGCGGATGAAAAGTTCATTCGTCGCGATGGCGTCCCACGAGTTGCGGACGCCGTTAACCGCGATCAAAGGGTTTGTGAGCACGCTCATCCAGGATCACGGTTTCTCGGCCGACGAGCGCCAAGAGTTCTACATGATCATCGATCAAGAGTGCGATCGCTTGACCCGACTGATCAATGACCTGCTCAACACGGCCCGCATCGAATCGGGCGAAAGCCTCAAGCCGAACTACTCCGAAGTCGACTTCAAGGCCCTGCTTGAGAAAGTTGTGATGATCCAGCGCCAGGCGACCCACCGCCATACGCTCACGCTCGATCTTCAGTCGGAGCTGCCAATCATCGTTGGCGATGAGGACAAGCTCGATCAGATCCTCACCAACCTTCTAAACAATGCGATCAAGTATTCGCCGAATGGCGGCACCATCACCGTGCGGGTCAAGATGGAAGGCGACGAGATCCTGATCGGCATCGAGGACCAAGGGCTCGGCATACCGTCCGATCACCTTACCAAGGTCTTTGAGCGATTCCACCGCGTCCACAACGAGGACAACCGCAGGATTTACGGCACCGGTCTCGGGCTCTACCTGGTGAAGCACCTGGTGGAATCCGTGCACATGGGTCGGATCTGGGTGGAATCGGAAGTGGGCAAAGGGTCCACCTTCTTCTTCACCATCCCCAAGCATTTGGATATCGACCAGGCCAAGACCCTCAACAACTAGCGTTGGGGGGCGCAACCCGCCGATCGGGCCACGAGGCGCTACCGTCCGATAAAGGCCAGCGGTCGGAATCCGAAGATGCCATCACGGAACAGAACGCGGTCGGCGAAGAACGCCGCGTTGAGCAATTGGCTGATCTCGGAAACATTGGGCGCGCCGGTATTGGGCACCCAAATGATATCGCCGCCTTCCAGCACGATGTTCTGCGAGGCATCTTGCTTCTTCATGAACTTCACGAAGTCGGTCCGAAACACCTCGTAGCCTTCCGGAGAACCGGGCTTTTCCCGCATGACCATCGTTCCGCTGAATTTGGTTTGCCGCGGAACTTCGCCTCCGGCAATCGCAATCGCATCGGAGAGGCGCATCCCATCCGTGTAGGGCACGACGCCCGGACGGGGGATGGTGCCGAAGATAAGAACTCGGTTCTTGCGGTTTTCCGGAACGATCAGCTCGTCGCCGTCTTGAAGGATGAAATTCTGAGACGTATCGCCACGAAACATCAGCGCATCGAGATCGACTGGGATCAACTCGCGGGCGTCTCCACGACGGAACATGGCGCGTTTATAGTCAGCCCGCCCTTCGATAGGGGCCCCGCCAATGCCGATGCCTTTCAGAAGCGTATCGCCCGAGCGGAAAGGATAGGTTCCCGGACGTTGGACGGCGCCCAGGATCGTGAAACGCAGCTCTCGAAAGCGATCGATCGAGATGCTGACGATCGGGTTTCGGAGCCGAAGCTTGCGTTCAAAAATCTCCGCAAGTTCCTTTTCCAGTTCGGTCGTGGTCTTGCCGACCGCCCGTACCGAGCCCACGAACGGCGCCGTGATATTGCCATCGCGCCCGATGGTGACCTGGGCGTTCATCTGCTGCTCGTTGAAAACCTTGATGGTGATGATGTCGTCCGGCAACAGCCGATACGTTCCATCTTGGGCCTGGACAAACCCAACCGCCAAGAGCCAAATCAAAGCCAACTGAGCTCGAATCACGATCCCTTTCATTCGTCGCGCTCCCAAAATCCTTCCTTTCCGTCCGGCATCCGTGCCGTGCCGAGCGAGTCTACCTCACTCATCTCGCGGCTCCGAACCGCGCCGAATACCCTCGACGACCACCGTGAACTCGCCCTTTGCGGGGACGGCGCCCTTCGGGGGCTTACTAGGCAGACGGTCGCGATAGACTTGCTGATGCGCTTTGGTCAGTTCGCGACACAAGGCGTAGCGTCGAGTTCCCAGCACGTTCGCCAGGACCTCTAAGAGATTTTCGGTGCGAAACGGCGATTCGAAGAGGACCAGAGTCATCGGAGATTCGACAAATTCGCGAAGAATCTGGGCTTGAGCGCCCGGCTTTTTTGGCAAATAACCTAGGAAGGCGAAGCGTTGGGCGAAAAACCCGCTCAGCATCAGCGATGCGCCAACCGCACTGGGACCCGGCACGCCATCGACCTCAAGGCCCAACGCGTAGCACCGGTCGACCAAGAGGGCGCCCGGATCGCTGATCGCCGGCGTGCCCGCATCGGTGAGCAAAGCGGCCTTCGTTCCCTGCCCGATTTCGGCCGCGTAGTCCACGATTCTGGCCTCCGTCGTGTGATCGTTCAATACTTTCATGGGCACGCGCACCCCCAGATGAGCCTGAAGCTTGGCGCTGACCCGAGTGTCCTCGACGAGCCAAAGGGCGGCCTCTGCCAATGCGGCGGCCGCCCGAGGCGAAAGGTCGCCCAGATTGCCGATCGGCGTCGCGACGACCGTCAGTCCCATGGGCGCCGAAGCGGCTAGCCTCCCGTTTTGCCGGCTGGTTTCAGCAGGTCGCTCGTGCTCGGCGCGGTCGTTCCCGGCTTGGCTTTGTTGGCGTCGGCCGCCTTCTTGGCTTCTTCGGCTTCCTTTTTTCGCTCAGCGGCGGCTTCATCATCGGCTTTCTTCTTCTCGACCTTCCACTTTTCTTGGAACTTTTGGATTTCGGCCGCTTGGGTCGCGTTGAGAATGCCTTTCTCACGATACTTCTGAACCTTAGCGTTGATCTCGGCGAAGCGGGTCTGTCCGGTCGCCGTGTAGTCCTCGTTCAATTCCGCATCGGAGCGCAGCGTTTCGGCGGCGTCGCTCTTCCACTGGGACTGATTTTCGCGGATCACCTTGACCGAATCCGCTTTGCCCCCGGCGGCCTCTAACCGCTTGAGCAGGCCCTCGACCGATTCAAAATGCTTGAGGGCCTGGTCGGATGCGCCCGCATTCGATTCCGAGGCGCGGGCAAGGTTCTCGGCGGCCTCTTCGGGCTTTTTGAGGTCCAGAGCGACGCGGGCCACCTCCAGGCGAAGGTCGACGTTCTCAATGATGGTGAGCACCCCGGTGGCGGCATCGAACCAGTCCTGGGCCATCCCCTTCTTTTCGTCGGCGGAAGCCTTGTCATAAATCGCGTCTTGCGTCACGAACCAGGTCAGATTGGCGGGACGGCCCCCAATCGAATCGGGGTCGAGCGCGGCCTTTTTGGCTTCCACCACCAGTTTCTTGATGGCTTCGAGCTTCTTCTTTTCATCGGATCGGGTCTCATCATCGACCTGGATCTGAAGCCAGGCGTAAAGCACGCGAAACCCTTCGCTGTCCCACTTCAAATCGTCCGACTTAACCAGGGCTTCGATCTCGTCCTGAACCTGGCGGAAGGCCTTTTGCTGGATCAGCGCCTTCTTCAGGTCGGCCTTCTGGTTCTCGAAATTGTCCGGCAGCTTGGAATCGACCCGGATCACCTTGTAGATGGCGGTTTCGCCGGTGCTGAGGGTGAATACCGGAGTCATTTGCCCCGGCTGGAGGCTTCCGATCGGCGTCAGCTTTTTATCGAAGTCGAGGGTGCTTCGCTCAAGGTCGACCGTTGCCTCGCTCTTCTTCTTTTTGGGCGGAGCCGAGTCGTCGGAGTATTTGTCCATCGCGGCTTCAAAGCTGAGCCCACCCTGAATTTCTTTGAGGACGCCTTCCGCCTTCGCTTTCAGGTCTTCGTCCTTGCGCTTGAACGGGTCGAAGACGATGCGTTTGGTGACCACTTTCTCCTTGCTCTTTCGAAGCTGATCGTCGGAAATCTGAATGCCGTTGCCGATCGTGGCGACCAATGTGCTGCCGATAACCGGGCTTTCGAGGTCGGCGCGTTTGGTCGGGCTCTCATAGGCCTTTTCGACGATGTCCTTTTGCGCGTCTTTCCAGGTGGCCACATCGGTTCCCAACTGTTTGGCGATCGCCGCCTGGGCTTCGGCCTCGGTCGCGCCGGTCTTCAGCTGGCCGGAAGCCATCAATTGAACCCGTGCTTGGGCCAGGCGGGCTTCAAGCTGGCGGTCCAATTCCTGGAGGATTTGCTCCTTGGTGACCTTGATGCCCCGCTTGCGCGCGATCGCGCGCTGGGCCGCGGCCCGAATCTGTTCGTTGAGCGAGGAAGCATAGAACTGCGCCTCGGCTTCCGGAGGCGCACCGCCATCGATATTCAGGTAGAGGCTGGAGACCTGCCGGAAATGATCGTCCACCGATTGAAGCGAGACCACTTCGCCGGCGAGGGTGGCCACCGGGACCGGCTTGACTTCCTCATCCGGATTCGTCGATTGACCTCCGCGACACGTGGGCCCCGCAAAGAGCCCGACGGTGATGACGATGGCCAGGCCCAGGCCGACCACAAGGCCGCACCCGGATTTTTCAATGAATGTACGCGCAGACGATATCGACAAAGCACTACCCTTGGCCCCGAGGCATGGGGCCGACTCAGAAGTATGGCATGAGGCCGCCCCGCCGCTTGGGCAAGCGTCTCCCCTCGGAATTGCCATACCCTCCACAAAAAGGGCTTGGCGCAAAGGTTGAGCTTGTGTATGATGAAGGTGGCGCGAAATCAAGATGGAGACGGAGGCCTCTTTGGGGAAGGGGCGGGCCGGATCGACCAAGGCGAACACCCGTTGGCTCGTTACGGGAGTTTTGCTCGTCGTTTTGTCCTGCGTGGCGGCATTCGCGATGCTGCGGCTGGACCATGCCCGCCAGGTTGAGGCGACGCGCCAAGGCTTCTTTCTCTACTCTTCCCGTAACGAAGACGCGCTGGACTTTGCCCACTCGCTTCGCGATCGCACCGGTATCGAAACCCTCGACCTCGAGGCGCCCTCGACCCTCCAGCGGTTGAAGTCGAGGGAACTCGTGTATGAGGGACGAGATTCGGCCCTTCTGCTTCCTTCATCGATCGGATGGATTCAAGTTCGCGATGAAAAAACGATCGAAGAGGCCCTCATGCCGCTCACCGGGGTACCCACGGCGCATCTTCGGGGGGCGTTTGGCGCCTTGGCTTTGGCCGCCGTTTGGGCGCTCTTCGGATTCTGGCGGGCCCCGGTGGCCTATCTGGGCTCCGCCTGGCCCGTGGTCGGCATCGTGGCTCTGGGCTTGGCGGCCCCGCTCTGTAAGGGCTGTATGGCCGGCAGCGAGGGCTTGGGGCCGTTTTCGGCCCTCGCCGGGCTGCTTGGATTCGTCGCGGTGCTGTTCGTGCTTGCGTTTCGGGGGCGCGGCGTCCAGGGCGCGATGATCGGGGTTGCCGCCCTTGCGATCGCGGCGGGCATCGGCCAGGCCTATCTGTTGACGCGTCAGCCCAAGTTCTGCCCGGCATGCATTTTGGGAGGCGCGGCCTATGCCGGAATATTTGTGATGGCCGCTCAGGCCTTGGGTCGGCGCAAGGTGCGGACGATCCTCTTTGGGCGGGCTATGGCGGGCACGGCAGTCGCGCTCGGCCTCCTTTTCGCCTTTCGCCATGCCCAAGCCGGGCTGAACCGGCCGGAAGTAACCCGCGAAGCCGACTTTACGACCACGATCGGGAGTTCGCTTCGCGAATATGTCGCATCGACGTCTCCGCCCACGGCGGGCCTTTATCTCATTTCAATTGCCGGGTGCGAATCGTGCGACCTTGCGATGTCCGATCTTCGCCGCCACCGCGTGCCGTTCCGCGAAATCTCCTATTGCTCAATCGGACGACGAGAGAACTGCTTCGATGCCGATTTTCCGCAAGTTTCACCGCTCTTTTTGATTTGCGATTCCACCGGCAAGATTCTCCATGCCGAGGCCGGATGGATGGACGATCCCTACCAACAAACTCGATTTTTCGAACGCATTCGCAAATGGCGAGGAAAACTCAATGAAACTCAAACCAATGATCGTTAAATCGGCGGCCGGCATTGCGGCGCTGTTTCTTTATGCGTGGGCCGAAGGTGCGTTTTGCGTGCCAAAAGTTCAGACTCGGACGGCTTGCGAAAACCATACTGGTTTTTGCAGCTTCTTCGCGTGGAATTACAAGATCTACTATACGAAGTTTTATGAGTGCTGCTACAACGACAACGGCGTCTTCACCCATAAAAACGTGACGGGACAAGTGGGCCCCACCGGGCCGGTCGACGGCGACTGCTGCCAAGACATCGTCAACGTCAGCTTCTCCGATGGGGGATGGACGCTGCCGTGTCCGCAAACGCATCCGGTCCCGGGCTAAGCGAGGAACCCATGGCAACTTTGGGTCTTCTCGCTGCGCGGCGCGCTCCATCCCGCACCCGTGCGGGATGGACGCTCGTCGAGGTCTTGGTCGCCTCCGCAATTGTGTGCATTCTTGCCGCAATCGCCATGCCCGTCGTCGTTCAAGCCAAACAAAACGGCCACCGAGCAACTTCGATCTCCAATCTTCGACAGTGCGGGATCGCCTTGATCCTCTATACGGAGGATTACGAGGGACTAGCGTCGATGCCCTTACGGCCGACCGCCGATGAAGTGCTGAGACAGGCGCCAACTTGTGATCCCGGCGATTATCTTCGAAAGGGTTGCAATGCCGCCTCGACGGCTCCGTTTATCGGGTCGTATGCTTACGTGCGAGATAAGGAAGTTTATGCGACCGACGAAAGCTGGACCTTTTATCAAGCGGCCCATGCGAATGCCGGTTTCAGTCCGGGCTTGCTCATCAACCTTTTCGTCAGTTCGAAGCGCCACAACCGCTCGCTTTGGTTTGGGCCGTATCCCCTGACGAATCCCCATCCCGATCGGATCCAAGTATTTGAAGCCGATGGAGGGGTGCGACTTTACAAGCCGCGTTCGCGTCCAGACATTGGATACACGTGGCACACGCTCTTTCTCAAGAGGTAAGGGGACCCGAGAAGCCGGAACCGATTCAATTGGAAAAGGCGGATTTTTGGGCGGATGTCAAGACATGGGATCCGCGCTCCAGTTTCGCCATTTGCGTGGCGCTGGGCGCCCTATCCGCCTATGTCACCTGGTTTGGGATCCTCGCGATCTTCGATGTTTGGCGGCGGGGCATGCTGGATATCGAACAGCTTGGCATCGTGATGGGCGGGCTGATCCTGCAATCCTGCCTGACGTGGGCGTTGCGCCTGCCCCAGCTGCTGGGAGCCGTCATTCTCGGCGTGCTCATGGGCGTTCCCGCCACGCTTGCAACGCTTTCGAGCGCAACGTCCGGCGACTATCTCCACGCCACCCTGTTTATCTTGACGCCCATCGTGTTGTTCTGCCTCAACGGCTGGCTCGTGGCTGCATTTCTCAAGCTCTGCGCCCTTCCAACCCGCCGTGGCGGCTAAGCGGCGGGAACCCGTGTCAGAATCTGCCCAATGGCCATCGGCCGTTTCCTACTTTGCCTCCACTCGCACATGCCCTACGTGCTGTCGCACGGCAAGTCGCCGCACGGCACCGATTGGCTGATGGAATCGGCCGCGGAGTGCTATCTGCCTCTTCTCCACGCGCTCGACCGGTTGAATGCGGAAGGTATCCGCCCCCGTTGGACCGTCAACATGACGCCGATCCTCGCCGAGCAGCTGGCCGACCCCTCGTTTGCCGATGAGTTTGAGGGCTATTGCCAGGCCAAGATCGATGCCGCGATCGGAGATCAGCAGCGATTCGAATCGGAAGGCCAGCTTGGGATGCAGGGCCTCGCCGCGATGTGGCAGCGCCAATACACGCGTGCATTGGTCCAATTCAAGCACCAATGGGGCCGGGCGATTCTGGAGGGGTTCCGGCACTTTCAAGAAGAGGGCGCCATCGAGCTCATCACCTGTGGGGCGACCCACGGCTATCT
>CAYONY010000107.1:0-10861 GCA_964405415.1 uncultured Fimbriimonadaceae bacterium
TCGATCCGCGAGGTGGCGATCGGGTCGAGCGCGCTGCACGGCTCGTCCATCAGGATGATCTGCGGGTCCACCGAAAGCGTCCGCGCGATGCAGAGCCGCTGCTGCTGGCCTCCCGAAAGGGCAAAGGCGCTCTGCTTGAGCTTGTCTTTAACCTCGTCCCAAAGCGCCGCTTTGCGCAGGCTCCCTTCGACCACCCCATCGAGTTCCGCCTTCTTCCGCGTCCCATGGATGCGCGGACCATACGCCACGTTGTCGTAGATCGACATCGGGAACGGATTCGGCTTTTGAAACACCATGCCGACCTCTTTGCGAAGCTCCACCGGGTCGATCTCGGCGCCATAGATGTCGATGCCATCGATGAGCACTTGGCCGGTGATCCGGATGCCGTCGATCAAATCGTTCATCCGGTTGAAGCACCTTAGGAATGTCGATTTGCCGCATCCCGAAGGGCCGATCAGCGCGGTCACCTGATTCGCCGGGATCTCCAGCGAGACCGCCTTGAGGGCTTGAAAGCCTCCGTAATAAAAGTCGACGTCGCGCGCCACGATTTTGGGCGGCGGGGCCGGTTCGGGCTTGGGCAAAGGCACGTCGGCCATCGGGATGGGCGGAGCGGCCGGCGGGACGAGTTCGGCTTGCACCATGTCTTCCATCATGAGTGTGCCCGTCCATTGTTAAGAATCTGTAAAGCCGCCTGCCGAAGGGCGTGGTCCACCAAAACCAGCGCCACCATCGCTTCGACCATCGGCACCGCCCGAGGCAGCACGCAGGGGTCGTGCCTTCCCTTCCCCTTGAGCGTGGTGTTCTCGTGCTCGGTAGTCACCGTATCTTGTTCTTTTAGGATCGTCGCGGTGGGCTTGAAGGCCGCCCGCATCAAGATCGGCTCGCCGTTCGAAATGCCGCCCTGGATGCCCCCGGAGTGATTCGAGGTCGTGAAGACCCGAGGCTTGCCACTCGACCTTCGACCTTCAACCTTCGACCTTTTCTCCGCTCGATACGGGTCATTGTGTTCGGCTCCGGTCAGTTCGGTGCCGCCGAACCCGCTGCCCACCTCAAAGCCTTTACAGGCAGGCAGGCTCATTACGGCCTTCGCCAGGTCGGCCTCGAGCTTGTCGAAGACGGGCTCGCCCCAACCAGCGGGGACGCCCCGGGCGACCGCTGCCACCACGCCTCCGATGGAGTTGCCCTCCTTTCGGATCGCCTCGATTTTGGCCCGCATCGTCGCCGCTGCCGCCGCATCGGGGCAACGCACCGGATTCGCCTCGACTTGCGCGAGGGTGACCGTCAGCGGATCCACGACGGACCCGATCGTATGGACCTTCTCCACCCAGGCCAAGACCTCCACTCCAAAACGCGCCAGGACCTGTTTGGCCACCGCGCCCGCGGCGACGCGCCCCACCGTCTCCCGCGCCGAAGCCCGTCCGCCCCCGGCCCACGCTCGGATGCCGTATTTCTGGTCGTAGGCATAGTCGGCGTGACTGGGCCGATACTTCGTTCGCATCTCGTCGTAATCGCGCGAACGGGCATCCTCGTTGCGAACCATGAGCAGGATCGGGGTGCCCAAAGTAAGGCCATCCTGGAGGCCGCTAAGCACCTCCACCCGGTCGGGCTCTTTTCGCTGGCTGACGAGCGAACTCTGGCCGGGGCGGCGACGGTCGAGCTCGCGCTGAATCGCGTCGAGATCGAGCGCTAGGCCAGGTGGGCAACCATCAATGACGACGCCCACGCCACCGCCGTGGGATTCGCCCCACGTTGCGATGCGGAAAAGGGTCCCCAGGGTGCTCGCCATGCGCTGCGAGTGTACGCTAGCCCACTTTCACCACATCGCCAACCTTCGCCCATTCGAATAGCTTTTTCGCATCCGGCTTCTTTAGGCGGATGCAGCCATGCGATGCGGGACGGCGGGGCACGCTTGGATGGGCGTGGATGGCGATACGGCGGCGGCGGCCGGAGCTTCCAATCACATCCAATCGCAGCGAATAGGGAATCGGCATTCCGCCGTATTCTTCGAGGGCGCGGTTGAAGATGCGCTTGTCCCGAATCGGGAAATCGCCTTTCGGGGTGCCGTTGTTGCGGCCGGTCGAGCAGTTGAAGGCCATCACCGGCTGTTCGTTTTCAAACGCGGTGAGCCTCTGCTCTTTGAGCGAAACCTCGATCCGGCGGGCCGGAGGGGGCAACTGTTGGACCCACATCGTCCAACCCAGGGCAAGCGACAAAATCATGGAAACCTCGGCTAGGGATACCCGTTTGACAGGTGACCGCCGAAAGTGTTTTCGGCAGTTTTGCCGGCAACCTGAAGAAGGAGACGGCAAAAGGACTCCGGCGAAGATCGGAGGAAACCGGCCCCGGCACCTCGAATCGAGAGATATCGAAGTTCGGGTCCATCGATTCTGGAGGTTCACCATGTCAAGAAAATTGCAGCAAATTCAGGCGGGCAAAGCCCGCCATCAGGCGGTCGCCGGGGTCGCGGCCTTCGTAGCGGCGGCCAGTGTCATCGCTTTTCAGGGCACGCCGGCCAAGGGCCAAGGCGCTCAGTCCACGATTGGCGGCATTGCCGGCAGCGGCGGAACGATTAGCGGCGCCCAACAGAAAGTCGGGGACATCCGGCTTCCCGACGATGCCCGGCTCGGCGCGCAGACGGCTCGGCTCAAGTCCATGGCCAAGCTCGGCGCCCAGCTCCGCGTTCTCAAAAAGCCCGCGTTCTCCGAGACTTTCGGCGGCAACATCGACGTGCCCAAGACAAGCCAAGCAATCCGCGCGCTCAGCAAACGGCTGTTTTCCGCCGAGGGGCGCGCCCAGCTTGACGAATGCGCCGAATATGAATATGGCAACTTGATGGCGGGGCTCACCAACCCGGACATTTCGGATGCCGATCGCGACGCCGTGGATGCTGACGCCGATGCGAGCATGCCCGCGTTCAACAAGACCTACACGACCGGCCACTTCAAGTTCTACTACACCGACAACAACCCCAACGCGAAGCACAATGCGACGCTGGCCAACATTCAAGCCACCGCCACCATCTTGAATGCGGCGTGGAACGACTACACCGCCAACTTCCGCAAACCGAAGCACTACATCAAAATCACCTCGGTCCTTCCGCCCAAGTGGGACGAGATGATCGACGTCAAGTGCTACGACCTTGGCGACTCGCTTTATGGCGTGACCAACTCGCATTGGAACCACATCGAGCTCAACACCAACAAGGTGATCAACAACGCCAGTCGGCGCAAGACGACCCCCGTCCACGAGCTATTCCACCGCGTCGAGTACTCCTACGGCTACGTCACCGGCACCGCCAACATGAAGTGGGCGGTCGAAGCCACCGCCTCGTGGAGCCAGAAGTATCGCGCGCCGGAAGTCGGCGACTGGATGGGGCGCATCAACAGCGGCCTTCAAAATCCGGATGGCGCGCTCACCGGCCGCAGCTACGATGTCTGCGGCATGTGGTGCTACATGGGCCAGCGCGCGGGCAACGAGCGCAATTTCATCCGAAAAGCGTGGGAAGGCTATACGCTTGCGAACGGCTACAACATGCAGCTTGCGTTGCAGAAGGCGATCCAAGCTCAAATTGGCGCCCAATACACGCTGAACCACATCATCGGCTGGTGGAACTTCACCAACTTCTATAAAGACATGGCGAACGCGTCGTCCAGCTTCGACTATCAAGAAGACGAAAACGGCGCGGGAGGCTTCGGTCCGTTGGCTTCGGTGCCAACTTCGACCAAAACCCTAACCAAAGGCGCCGCCGCTACGGCCTCGAGCGGCACCGCCGCGGCCTTTGGCGCGGACTACCATGTCTACAACCTTTCCGGCAACCCGACAAAGGTCGAGATCAAGATTACGACGACCGGCAAATTCGGCTACGCCTTGATCAAGTACAAAGGTTCGACGATGCAGCAGCAAGGCTATTCGCGAACGCCGGCGGGCGGCGTGGGCAACCACACCTATACCGAGAACATCAATCCGGCGACCACCGATCGGGTGGCGCTGGTGGTGATCGGTAATCCTTCGGGAGGATCCTATTCGATCAGCGCCAAGGCGCTCTGATCCCCATGTCCGGGCCGCTCGGAGTTATGGCTTCGAGCGGCCCGAGCCATTGGTCTTGGCCCACAATAAGGCAAGAACCGCCATGAAACGATTGGAACT
The DNA here is from genome assembly GCA_964405415.1 of uncultured Fimbriimonadaceae bacterium. Lineage (GTDB taxonomy): Bacteria > Armatimonadota > Fimbriimonadia > Fimbriimonadales > Fimbriimonadaceae > CAYONY01. The sequence goes on from CAYONY010000107.1 coordinate 4,147, forward strand.
TGGCTTAAGCATCGCCTTGGTCCTCAGTGCGGGATGCCGAGACGATCCGTCGTCGCTGCCGACCGCTCGGCATGAACCGCCCACCAATGCCGCGTTTGCCCTGATCCTCGACACCAAGGAGAATATGGGCTGCCGGGTCAATCAGAAACTGGTCGAAAATGGGCTGCCCGAGCTCGCCCGATCCGGCATTGCCTTAGGCCCCGGGTTGGCCGGCGAGGACTCGACGACCCGCCAAGAACTCTATCTGGGCTTTGCCGCTCCGGACAACTTCGGCACGTCGGGCCACCTTGCGTTTCGTCTTTGGATTGAGCCGGGATCGCCCGGCGAAGAGCCCCGAGCGGTTATCGGCCGGCCGAATTTGGACTGGAATCCGAACGGAATCCAGCTCTCGCTGCGCGCCAGCGGCAAAGGGCAGCTCCGCTTCGAGGCCCTTTGGTGCGGTTCGCCCGATCTCGAGCAGATCTGGCGCACTTGTCCGGAAGCGGATGTCCGCGAGGCATTTTCCGGGCGCTTCTTGATCGCTCACCCGTTGGAGCCGGTTCTGCCCCGTGACGCCTTCACGTTGGCCGAGGATGCCCAGCCGATTCTCCTTCGCCTCTCCAAAGGCGCCGCATCCCAACTCAAACAGCGCACCGCCGCCCAAAAACTGCTCGACCAAATGGCGGCAAGTTACCGCGTCCCCGAATCCCGCTGGCTTTGGAGCGCGGCCAAACTCAATGTGAAGTCGCTTCGCGAACGGGTGGCAAGGGCCAGTGGGAGTTTCCAGGTGGTGATCGCGCCGGATACCGGCCCGATTTTAGCGACGGGTGACGCCGAGTTTCCGCCTTGCGCCCGTTTCCGTTTGACTCTGGTTGAGACGAGCGGAAAGCGAATCGGTGCGGAGGTTCGAATCGGGCCGCGTGGCTAGGCCGGCTCGATGGAATAGGAGTTCCTAGCAAAACTTCTTGGCAATCCGGAAAACTCGTCGTATAGTAGTCGGAGCGATGCAAGGGCGGGAGGGCGCGACCTAGGCATGCATTTTGAAACGGCGCATCCGGCCGCGCCCGCGGTCCATGATAAGCTTGCCCAAGCGCTTTTGCCCGAAGCGTTGCGCCCCCGCGAGCGCAGCCTCGAAAGCTACGCGTTCGATGAACCTTCGATCGACGACTTGGCGGACCCCGAATGCGAGTTTGAACCGTTCGTCTCCGAGGCGGATCTGGAAGCCGCCCATCTGGAAGATTCGGTCCGCATGTGGCTGCGCCGCATCGGCCGCACCCCCCTGCTCACTCCAGAGCAAGAACTCGAATTGGCCCGCCTGGCCGAAAAGGGCAATACGGTTTGCAGAGTGGCCCTGGTCGAGGCCAACCTCCGGCTGGTCGTCAGTATCGCGAAGAAATTCACTGGGCGCGGCCTCAGCATTCAGGACCTCATACAAGAGGGCAATATGGGACTCATTCGCGCCGTCGAAAAATTCGACTATCGCAAGGGCTACCGCTTCAGCACTTACGCGACATGGTGGATTCGGCAGGCCATCTGCCGCGCGATCAGCGACCAATCCCGGACGATTCGGGTTCCGGTCCATACCCTCGAAGCGGTGAGTCGCCTGATGAAGGCGGCGACGAAGCTTCAGCAGAGCCTGGGCCGGGACCCCACGGAGCAGGAAGTGGCGGACGAATTAGGCGTTCCGCCGGAAAAAGTGCGCGATTTCTTCCGCGCGATCGCCGAGCCGATCTCGCTCGAAATGCCGGTTGGCGAAAACGACGATGCCGCTTTGGGCGAGTTTATCGTCGACAGCGGCTCGCAGACGCCCGCCGATGCGGCGGTTCGAGCGCTGGTTCGCAAACGCATCGACGACATCCTCGGCACCCTTTCGGAACGAGAACGGGAGGTCATTCTGCTTCGCTTCGGGCTGATCGACGGCCGGGCCCATACCCTTGAGGAAGTCGCTCGGTGCTTCCAGGTGACGCGCGAACGCATCCGTCAAATCGAACAGAAAAGTCTCAAGAAGCTCAAGCATCCGGCCCGGGCGCGGAAGCTCCTCGAGGTGCTCGAATAGCGAGGGACCTGCAAAAGATTGCCGGAAAACCACGTTCGGCAAGGACCGCGCATCCGTCCCATCGAAAGAGAGAATAGCGTGGCAGGACTTGACGTAATCATCCCCGCCGGTGGCGCGCTCGACGAGGAGTTCGCGCGCGTTGTCGGCACACATGCCAAAGGACTGATCCGGTTCGACGGACGAACCGTATTGGAGACCACCCTCGAAGCCCTGCGCCTGAGCGGACGGGTGAACCGAATCGTGCTCGTCGGTTCCGAAGAGGTTCGCTCCCACACCGATGCCGGCGTGGCCGATATTCTCGTTGCGGAAGGGGCATCCGGTCCGGAGAATATCTTTCGCGGGGTCGATGCCCTGCTGGCCGAAGAGAACCCGCCGGAGCGCGTGCTCATCTGCACCTGCGACTTGCCCTTTCTCAATAGCAAGAATGTACAAACCTTCGTTGATGCCTGCCCGACGAACCGCGATTTTTGTGTTCCCCTGGTTTCGGAATATGACTATGCAGAGGCCTTTCCCCAGGCCAAAGCGACCTTCGTTCAGCTTCGCGATGGCGTGTTCACCACCGGATGCCTTTACAACGCCAATATCAAGGCCCTCAAGAAGGCGCTCCACCACATCGACCGGCTCTTTATGAACCGCAAGAGCAAAGTCGGCATGGCTCGCGTGCTTGGGTTCCGGTTCGTCATCCTGCTGCTGTTGAAGCGCCTGACGATCCGCGACATTGAAGACAAGGTCGTCGATCTGCTTGGCTGTACGGGCGCCGCGGTGCCCAATTCTCCGGCCGAGCTCGCGTACGATGTGGACTATCTCGAGGATTACCACTACACCGTCGCCACGATGAAAGCGACCCGGCGCGTCGTTTCACGCTGAACCTACTTTTTTGCCGCGCTCATATTCGAGAACATCGCGCTCAGGCTGCTTTGCTGGCTCTGAAGTCCGGAAATCGCCTGTTCCATCGCCGAGAATTTACGCCGAAGATCCTGCTCGCGCAGAGTCAGGCGCGTCTGCAGCGTCTTAATGCTCTCGCCCAGCCCCTCGTACTGCTCCTGAAGCGCCTTGTCGTTGGCGGTCATCAGACCGTTCACCGCATCCGTGTACTGGCTGATCAGCGACGCGACCATCGAACCGATTCCTTTGGTGACGCGGACATCACCCGCAACCCCAAGGCTTGCCCCCGAATACATCACTTGCAGCCCGTCGGTATTCGCATTGCCGGAATTGCCGGTGAGAAACTGGCCGCTTCCCGTCGCGGCTTCGCCATTGATCGTGCCCGCGACGTCGACGCCAGCCACCGTTGCCCCCGCCGTGCCGAGGCCGGAGTTGTTGGCGGCGGCAGCGGTGTCGCTCGCCACCGAGAAATTGCCGCTCGTGCCGTACTTCTTGCTCGTGATCGTGAGCTTGCCACCGACGTTGGTGGCCGTCACGAGGTCTTTGAGCCGCGAATCGTTGTTGATCGCCGCGATGTTGGCGGCCAGATCGTTGCCCGAATTCAGCGTTAGCTCGTAGGCCGTGTTCCCGAAGAGGTTGCCATTGAACGTCAGTTTTTCAGTGGCTCCGCTTGCCAAGGTTTGGGCAAGCTCCGCTTCGTAGCTGCCGCGCGTTGCAATCTGCGTGATGACAACGCTATAAACTCCGGCGCCGCTTGCTTTGGTCTTGTCGCTGCTGCTGACATATTGAAGCGCCGCGCCCGTGCTGTCGCCCCGAACTCGGAACACGTTGCTCACCGCCGTTGGGCTGGCCGCCAGCGCCGCGTCCAAAGCGCCCTCATCGAGTTTTAGCTTGCCGTCGCTGTCGAACGAGAACCCGATCTGGGTCAAGTTGGAATAACTCGTGTTGAGCCCGGCCACCGAGGCAAAAAGCATGTCTCCCACGCTCTGCTCAACCAAACGGGCCGTCGGATCGCCGAAGAGCGGACCTGCCGCAAACGTGTCCTTGTCGAATTGGGAGTTCGTCTTGATGAAGTCCACGAGCCCGTTGAAGGCATTCATGAACTCCTTGATCTTGTCCTTGACCGCTCCGTTATTCTGAGTCAGCGTAAGGCTGGACGATTCCGGCGTCACCTCGTTGGCTTTAAGAAGCGTAAAGGTCACGTTCGAGATCACCGAACTGATCGTGTTGGTTTCGCTCGTAAAGTCGACGCCGTCAAGCGAATACTCCGCGTCCTGGGCCGCCACCAGTTGATTGGAAAAGGCCGACTGAAGCACACCCAACGCGCCCAATGTTCCATCCGGATCGGCAAAGGTCGGGGTCGAGCCGCCGGCGATGTCGAGGAAATACTGGGTCGTCCCCCCCTCGGTGGCGCTTCGCACGCTCGCCGTCGCGCCGGTTCCGGCGGCATTGATCGCGTTCGCCACATCCTGAAGCGACTGGGTGGAGAGGTCGACCGCCACGTCAAATCCGTTGACCGTAATCGTCGTCGCGCCAAGGCCCGTTGCGTTGAGAAGACTCCCGACCGCGGTCGACGAGCTGCTGAAGCCAATGCTGGTGGCTCCATTCGTGATCGGCTCTCGAATCGAGCCGGCTCCGGCGACCAAACCCAGCGAGCCCAGCACGGTGCCCGTCAGATTCGCCAGCTGGATCGCGTTGTCGGCGCCCGATTGGCTGGACGAAAGCGTGAGGTACGTGTTGCCCGTCCCCCCGTTGATCACGCTCGCCACGACCCCCGCGTTGGCTTCGTTAATCTTTTGGGCCACCGCGTTGAGGCTGTCGAGCCCGGTAATGCTGACCCCTTTTCCATTCACAACGAATTGGCCGGTGAGCCCAAGCGCCGTCGTCGTGTCGGTCTGGGCCGAGCCGGAAATCTTGTGGGCTTGGGCCAGCTTGCTGACTTCGAGCGCGTAAACCCCCGGCATCGCGCCACTACCGGCGGAAATCGAGGCGACGGCGGAATTCGAACTGGCGGCACTGACGTTCTGAAAGGCGGCCGCGGTATTGAGCGTGTTCGCGGCACTCTGCACATTTCCGAGCAGCCCCTTGAGCTGGGACATGAGCCCCATGCGGCCGGTCAGCTGAACCTGCTGCGACTGCATCCGCTGAATCGGGATCGATTCAAGCTGGATCAGCCGAGAGACGATCGAATCGGTGTCGATGCCGCTGCCGAGGCCGGCGAAGGTGATTCCCGAGAGGCTGCTGCCGATGCTCATGGTCTTCTTTCTTAGGCCGCCGCCGCCAAAACTTCGACTTGGCCGTGGATGCGTTTGCCCGTCTCATCGCGCATGAGAATCCAATCAAACTCTTCAAACCCCAGCCATTCCCTGGCGACCGGATCGAGCTCGTGATCCGGCAATCCCGGTTGAAACAGAGGCTCGACCTTGAGGTGGGCAGCGTGGACCGCAAGCAGGGGCAACTCAGCCGTGGCTTCAAACGGCCCGTCGTGGTGGCCAATGAACGCTTCGAGCGTTTCCGGGAACTTCCAGATCTTGGCCAGCTCCAATCCGACCTCATCGTGGCTGATTCCCAGGACCGAAGCCTCGACGGTGCTCAGGCGATGGCCATTGGTGGAGGCGTATTCGGCCACCTTTTGATAGGTGTCGGGAAGGTGGGTAAAGAGAAACAGCCGGCCCACTTCGTGCAGCAGCCCCCCCACAAAGGCGAAATCCGTTTCCTTTTGCGGCAGGCCTTTTTTCTTGCAGATCATCTCCGCCAAGATCGCGGTCGCCAACGAGTGTTCCCAAAAGGACTTCTGAAGGGCCTTTTGCCGCGGGGTGCGGGCCTGAAGCATGCTGATGGCGGCCAAACTCATGAGCAGATTGCGTAGCTGGTAAGTCCCTAAGATGACCACGGCCTGGCCGATGCTGAACACTTTGCGCGAAAGGCCGTAGTAGGCCGAGTTGACGACGCGGAGCGTCTTGGCCGCAAGCGCGGGGTCTTTCAGAATCAGGCTTTCGAGCCGTGCCGCGGTCGTGGTTTCGTCGGATTGAAGTTCCGAAAGCAGCTCGCCCACCACTGCTGGAAGGGGCGGAATATCGTGGATTTTGCGACGGATCGCTTCCCGGATCATTTGAGTCGGCGGCTTCGCTTCGCTCATAACGACGGTTTGCCCGGGCCTCAGATGGAGACGTCGGGCGACCTCTTGCCTTAGATTCTCGGCGAATCGATAGCCCAACTTCAGTCGTCGCCTGCATCGAATCCAAGGCCTCTCCCGTCTGTAGATTCGGGCGCGGCCGCGTCCATCGGGGCTAGTGGAATTACCGGCACAACCCACAATGGGAAGGAGGCGCAAGCTCGGCTTGAACCGGGCGATCGCCTCGTCATCGTCCATAATGGAGTTTGCTCGGCGTCAATTGAGCCGAGAATCGGGTGAGACCATGGCGAAAAAGAAAGGAATGAGAGCGCTTTTGGCGGCGGGTCTGGTGATGGGAGCGGTGGCGGCACATGCCCAAACGCTCTCTGTGACGTCGCCCAACAACAACGACTTTTTGGGCACAACGAACCAGATTAAGTTTTTGGTCACCGACATCTTCGTCGAGGCGAACGTCAAGGCGGTGGCCAGTGGCCCCAACAGCACCGTCTTCAGCAGCGAGGGCGACTTCACTCCGAACGCGGATGGAAAGATCGATTCAAGCCTGACGCTCAACATCCAGCAGGGCTCGCCGGAAGGAGCCTATACGATCATCGTCACCGCCAAGCGCAAAGACAACGGTGTCGTCTTCGGTACTGCCACGATCAACGTTCAATTGGACT
>CAYONY010000108.1:0-10816 GCA_964405415.1 uncultured Fimbriimonadaceae bacterium
ATTGCCCTTGATAGGCGGGCATCGTGCGCTCATACCCTTTGGAGAGTTTCCGATAGGGGTCGAGGAGCGACTCGCGAAGGTAGGTCGGGTCGGCGACCGTCGGGTCGCCCTTTTCGAGCGGGCGCTTGGTTCCGTAGATGCCGAAGAGAGTCGGTCCGCGCGGCGTGTCTTTTTCGGTGTGGCAGCTGCCGCAGGCCAAACGGTCCCACAACTTCTTGCCTTCCTGCTCGGGAGTCAGGCGGGTGGGCGAGGGGTCATCGCCGCCCGAAGCGAGCCAGGCCTGATAGTCGGCTTGCGACATGACGTAGACGTAGCCGCCCATTTCGGAGTGCTGCGTGCCGCAGTATTCAGTGCAGAACAGGTTGTACTTGCCGATTTTGGTGGGGGTGAACCACTGCACGGTGTAGCGCCCGGGAAGCACGTCCTGCTTCATGCGAAATTGAGGGACAAAGAAGCTGTGGATCACGTCCTGCGAGATCATCGTCAGTCGGACCGGCTTGCCGACCGGAACGTGCATGCGGTTGTTCTCGCGCACCCCGTTCGGATGCTGGATGTGCCACATCCACTGCTTGCCGACCACGAACAGGTCCATCGCATCCTTCGGCGGCGTTCGCTGCTCGACAAAGAGCTTGGCCGCCCAAAAGAACATCACCAATCCGAGGATCAGGGGAATGATCGACCACGTGAGCTCGAGGGTCATGTGGGTATCGACCGGATTGTGCCGATTCACCCGGTTGCCTTTGCGATAGCGCACGGCCAAGGCAATGGCGAGCGCCCCGACCAACACGGTGAAGAAGACGGTCAGCGCGGAGGTCATCCAAAACAGCTTGTCGTACTCCGGAGCAAACTCCGAAGCCTGTTCCGGCATGACGGGGAAGTTCCACATAGTCGTGAACGCCTGGGCCTAGGGGGCCGACGCAGGGCCTCCTTTGGAATTGCCGTGCAGCGGCACCCGCCGATGCCGCATCGACATGATGAAGATTGAGCCAAAGAGGATCGCCGCGGTGGCCAGCCCGCCCACTTTGAGCGCGTTTTCGATCACCAGCCGGTATTTGCCGGTTTTGGGATCGTACATGAAGCACCCAAGCAGGATCGTCTCAGTTTTGGGGCCGATCTTCTCGGTTCGGGCATCCGCAATGCCGCGTTTGAGAAGCTCTTGCGGATAGGATGCACCGAGCATATAGAGCGAGGTGAGGCCATCCGGCGTGAGTACGATGATGCCCGCCGGATGGGAGATCTGGTCGGTGAGCTCGTTCGTTTCCTCGTTCCGGACCTCTTCAAACTTGAACTTAAAGCCCACCGCTTGGGTCAGCGAGAGAATGCTCTCTTTCGTTCCGGTCAATAAGTGCCAGCCGTTGCCGGTCTCCGGGTAGCGGTAGTCGGCCAAATAGGCTTCTTTCTTGGCCAGGGCCATCTCGGGGGTTTCTTTGTGGTTGATGCTGACCACAACCACGTCGAAATCTTTCCCCGCTTTGATCGCCTTTTGGGCGTTGAGCGTTTTGAGCAATCCATCGCGAATGAGCAGGCAGCTCGACTGGCATTGGTAGAAGACCAGCACGAGAATCACCGGGCGCTCTTTGAAATAGTCGCCCAGCTTCACGTTTTTCCCCGCCTCATCCTTAAAAGGCAGGTCGAGCGGCACTTGGATGCCCAGCTTCTGTTCGAAATCGATCCCGCCTCCGGAACCGATTTTCATGGCCCCTTGCCCAAAGGCGAGGGCCGGCAAAAGCGCCAACAATCCGAGAAGGACTTTTTTCATTCGGTTCACAGCCCCTCACCTCGCGGTGGGACGTCGGCGGCCGGCTCGGACTTCAAGCCCCGCTCGGCGATGAGGTCGATGGCCTTATCCACCGGCATATGGGCCACGCCTTTGGCTTTATCCAGCCACCCATAGGTGTTGACTTTCCTGTCCTCATCCCGCTTGAGGTGGGCGATGTCCGCCTTGGTGGCCATGGTGCCCTGGAGCAAGGGGTTGGGCGCGGCGGGGATCGTCTCCGGCATCGTGGTGGCCCTCAAGGGCAACTCGACCGCCATGCGAAGGCCGATCAGGGTCAAGACGATGCAGATCCCGGTTCCGAAGAAGAACCAGAAGGTGGACACCAGGATCCCCTTGATGTTCAGATCGCGGTACTCGTAGCCGATGTCCGGCCGGGTCGCCGCGTTGATGGCTTCGGTATCGGGTTCATGCATGGTGATACGCATCCTTCAATCGCGGATCGTGCTTGGGGATCAGGGCTCCCTTTTGCACTTGGTTGGCGAAGATGGCGAAGAAGACCCCGCCAAAGAAGACCAGCGCGGCCGCGTCCATCCAGTAAAAGGCGAAGTCGCGCCGCATGAAGGGCATCACATTCCAATATTGCTCGACGAAACGCACCGCGAAGACCCAAATCGCAATGTTGAGGAGGAGCTTCGGCGTGGACTTGCTTCGCGGGGCAAGAAGGATCACGAACGGAGCCAGGAATTGGCCGACGATCAGGAAGAGCGAGAGGCTGTTCCAGACGCCTCGCGACCGGATCTCGTAATACAGGTTGAATTCGGGCAGGTTCCCCATGTAGATGATGAGGAACTGGGACAGGGAGGTATACGCCCAGAGCAGCGTGAAGACGAACATCATGTTGCCCAGGTCTTTGGTCAGGCCCGGATTCACCACGTCGCGGTAGGGATCTTTCTCCGCGTTCTTCATCACGATGATGTTCATCAAGGCCATCGCGGCCAGGCCGTTGCCGATCATGTAGATGATCCCGTACATGCTGCTGAACCAGTGGGGATCGAGCGACATCGTCCAATCGGTCGCGGCGATCGTGGTGGTCAGCACAAACAGAATCAGCATCGGCGAGGCGAAATTCGTACGGAACGCGGTGCGCCGCTTGTCCCGGTCGTCATCTTCTTTAAGACTCGACTTGCGAAGCGTTGCGGCGAGCCACGCCCAGACCAGGAAGTAGAGGACGGTTCGGACCATGAAGCCGGTTTGGTTGAGATACCAGGCCTTTCGCGAAAGCACCAGGTCGCCCGGATCGGGATGGAGCCAATGGTGATAGGGCGAGCCATCGCCGAGCATGAGCAGCGGAATCGCCAAGATTCCGAGCACGATAAAGGTGGTTGCGCTTCCGCCGGCTTCGAGCAATCGGAGCACCGAGAGTCCCCACGCGCCGCGGATCGAGTGGTGGAGCAGCGTGAACCCGAGGCAGCCCATCGCCAACCCGGCCCAGAAGACAAACCCGAACAGGTAGCTCTGGAGCGCCAGCTCGCGGCCGTCTTTCCCCAAGGCAAAAATGCCGTAGGCGCAGGCCGCGCCACCGAGGATCGCCAGCAGCATCGCCAGCGGGCCCAGCTTTTTCAATCCGGCTTGGACTTCGCTGGTCATGGGTTGGCGGGCGCCTCCTTCAGGTTCGATTCGTTGTTCATCGTCTCTGCATCGGCTTCCGGAAAATCGCCGGCGCGCGCATTCTGGCTGAGCTGAAGCACGCGAATATAAGCTGCGATTGCCCATCGATCGTCGGGCTCGATGCGACTGGCGTAGCTATACATCGCCCCAAACCCATGGGTGACCACATCGAAAAAGTGGCCGATGGGCATCTGGCGAAGCCGGTCCGTGTGGTACGACGCCGGCGGCCGCCGGAGCTCAAGTCCGCGCTGGGCGATCATGCCCTTGCCGTCGCCAGCGGCGCCGTGGCAATGGGTGCAAAAGACGTTGAATCGCTCCTTGCCCCGGCGAAGAATCTTGTAAAGGTCGTCGGTTGTCGAGAGTTTTTCGCCGTTGATCGTGAGCGTCGGCGGCAATTCCTTAACCAGTTTGCCATCCTTGAATCCGGTGAAAAAGGCTTCGTCGGTGCGGAGCCCGCCGCGGGGCACGGTGCCCGCCACCGGCAACTGGGAGACTTGGCCGTTGGGCAAAACGTCGCTGGCCTGTTGCGGCAGCGATTTGGGCTGAGTCCACATATCGGTGTGGCACCCGGCGGCAAACAGCGCCGCCGCACCCGCCAGACCGCAAAACCGCAAGATCGAAACCCCGCGCATCAACCCACGACCTCCTCGATTTCGACCCCGCCCACATCCTTGAGCGCCTGCATCGCCTTTTTGGAGTCGAAGGCCTCCCCGTCGGCCTCGATCACCAAGAAGAACTTGTCCTGCGAGGCCAGATGGAAGCGCCGCGCTTCGAAAACCGGGTGATAAGGTTGGGGCAATCCGTTCAAACCGAGCATTCCGATCACCGCGCCGAACGAGGCGCACAGCACCATGCACTCGAACGTGACCGGAATGAACGCGGGCCAGCTAAAGAGCGGCTTTCCGCCCACATTGTGGGGATAGGCGACCATCGAGACCCACATCTGCAAGCCAAAGCCGCCGATCGCGCCCATGACGCCGGACCAGAAGATGATCCAGCGAATCTTGGCGTCGTTGAAGCCCACCGCCTCGGACATCCCATGGATGGGGAAGGGCGAATACGCCTCGACCTGGCCAAATCCGGCTTCGCGCACTCGGCTCGCCGCCTGAAGCAACGCTTCGGGGCCGTCGAATTCGGCGATCACCCCATGAAGCTCCGGATGGTAGGTCAGATCGTGGGCCATTAGTGAACCACCTCCGAGTGGTCATGTCCCTTCGCGCTCTTCAAGCGATGGAGCAGATCCTTCATTTCGAAGATGTTGATCGTCGGCATGAAGCGGATGAAGAGGAACATCATCATGAAGAAGAAGCCGATCGTGCCGCCGAACATGAGGAAGTCCCACTTGGTCGGATAGTACATGCCCCACGAACTGGGGAGATAGTCGCGGTGCAGGCTCATGGGGATGATGACGAAGCGCTCCAGCCACATGCCGATCGAAATGATGATGGAGACCACCATCAGCACGGGGAGGTTGCGCCGCATTTTGGGGAACCACAGGATCTGCGGCGCGATGAAGTTGCAGATCCAGAGCGAAAGGTACAGCATCCAATACGGACCGAACATGCGGTTCTTGAGTAGGTAGAGCTCCCATTCCGACCCGGAGTAGAGCGCGTAGAAGACTTCGCTGCCGTACCCGTAGCAGACGACCAGACCGGTGGCCAGCATGATCTTGGCCATCCAGTCGAAGTGCTTCATCGTGATCAGGTGCTCAAGGCCGTACCATTTGCGAGTGGGGATCGCCAAGATGATCACCATCGCAAAGCCCGCGAAGATCGCGCCCGCCACGAAGTAGGGCGGGAAGAGGGTGACGTTCCACCCCGGCACGATGGAAATCGCAAAGTCGAGGGACACGATCGAGTGCACGGAAAGCACCAGCGGCGTCGAAAGGCCGGCCAGGATCAGATAGGCCTTCTCATACCGGTCCCAATGGCGCGCGGCCCCGCGCCAACCCATCGCGAGAACGCCGAAAACCTTGGCCAGCCAGATCTTCTTGGCTTTGTCGCGCAACGTGCCGAAGTCGGGAATCAGCCCCACGTACCAAAACAGCACGGAAACGGTCAGATAGGTCGAGACCGCAAACACGTCCCATACCAGCGGACTTCGGAACTGGGGCCAGAGCGCCATTTGGTTCGGATAGGGCATGAGCCAATAGGCCACCCACGGGCGGCCGGTATGGAGCAGCGGAAACATGCCCGCGCACATGACCGCAAACAGGGTCATCGCCTCGGCAAAGCGGTTGATCGAGTTGCGCCATTGCTGGCGCATGAGCAAGAGGATCGCGGAGATCAGGGTTCCGGCGTGGCCGATACCGATCCACCAAACGAAATTGATGATGTCAAACGCCCAGCCCACCGGCTGGTTGTTCCCCCAGATGCCGATGCCGGTGTAGAGCAGGCACGTGATCGCGGCCAGCAGCATCATCGTGCCCAGCACGCCCAGGCCGAAGATCAGCTGCCAATTCCGCTGGTGCCGACTCTGGTCGAAAAGGACCGAATCGATCGACTCCTCGATCGACTTGAAGGTCTGATCACCGGTGATCAGACGCTCATCGAAGTCGTCGGGGGTGGGCGGAGGAAGGGTGGTGGCCATGGTTTAGGCGTTGGGATTCGGGTTCTTAACCTTCCCGAGATACGTCGTGCGAGGCTTCGTGTTGAGCTCCTCGAGCAGGGTGTAGTTGCGGCCGTCGGCGCGCGTCTTGCTGACCGCGCTGTTCGGGTCGGCGATGCTGCCGAAGGTGATGGTTTTCGTCGGACAGGCCTGGGCGCACGCGGGCACGACCTCGCCGTCTTTGATCGCCCGATCGTGCTTCTTCGCTTCGATGCGGGCCGCATTGATGCGCTGGACGCAGTAGGTGCACTTCTCCATCACGCCGCGGCCGCGGACGGTGACGTTAGGATTCTGGAGAAGCCGCAGCGTCGGCGCCGGCTTTTTCTTGTCCTTGGTGCTGGGGTAATCGGTGCGGTCGCCGTAATTGATGAAATTGAACCGGCGAACCTTGTACGGACAGTTGTTCGAGCAGTACCGGGTGCCGACGCACCGGTTATAAACCATCTGGTTCAGCCCTTCGTGGCTGTGGGTCGTGGCGGCGACGGGGCAAACCGGTTCGCACGGCGCCTGCTCGCAGTGCATACAGATCACGGGCTGATGCACGATCTCTTCGGGCGCGTCGACCCCGCCGTTGTAATAGCGGTCGATCCGGATCCAATGCAGCTCACGCTGGCGGATCACTTGTTCTTTGCCGACGCTGGCGATATTGTTTTCGGTTTGGCAGGCGATGACGCAGGCATTGCAGCCGATACAGGTGTTCAGGTCGACGGTCAGCGCCCACTTGTCGCCGTCGTAGGCGAATTCTTCCGGCGTGTAGAGGTTCCGGTCGATCGTCGGGTCCTTCTTATACGCGTGGGGCGGCGCGAAATTGGGGTTCGTCGCCATTTCCGCCACGTTCCCGACGCGGACAATGTCGCGCCCCTCGGTCTGGTGGTGGCCATGCACCGCCGCCAGCGGGAAATTGGCCCCGATCTTTTTCAAGGCGATGCCGGCGACGGCGCCTCCCGGCGCGGCCGGACGAATCTTGTTCGCATCGAAGCCCGGACCTTCGGCGATCGCGCCGCCTTTGGTGCGGCCATAGCCAAGGTGGATCACGACCGTATCGTCCGCCATTCCGGGGACAAGCCAGACGGGACCCTGGACTTTGCGGCCCTTGAGCTCGATTTCGACGATATCGTGGTTGGCCAGATTCTGGGCGGTCGCAGTGCGCGGGCTCAACTGCACCGTGTTGTCCCAGGTTAGGCTGGTGAAAGGCTTCTGCATCTCCTGAAGCCAGGGGCAGTTGGCGTAACGTCCATCGAAAACGCCCGGGTCGGGCAAGAACACCGTTTCGAGCCCGCTGACGGTCGCGGATGCCGAGGGAATGCCGGCTCGATTGAAGGTTACCGACTGGGGCGCCATCGCCGTGCCCTCGACAACCCCCTTTTCAAGGGCGGCCAGCCAGACCTTTTCGTCGGCCAGCTTGGAGGGACGCCCGTCCGCCGCGCCCCCTTTCCAAAACTCGCGCACGATGTCCTTGCTCTTGCGCGCGCCGCCGAGGATGCCCTCCAGGACCTCATGCGCCGATTTCGTCGAGTAGATCGGCGAAATCAGGGGTTGGAGGATCGAAACCGTTCCATCGTAGGCCCGCGCATCGCTCCATGCCTCGAGGAAGTGGCTGGCGGGAACGTGCCAATCGCAGGCGGCCGCGGTCTCATCGAAGTGAAGCCCCCAGTGAGCCTTGAGGCCAACTTTCGAGAGGGCCTCGGAAAGCCCGGCCTCGGCGGGAGCGGCATACACCGGGTTCCCGCCCAGAATGAGCAGGGAATAGACCGCCCCTTGGTTCGCCTCGTCGACCAGCGCCTTTAAGGATTCGGAAGGCAAGGGGTCCGCGCCGGTGATGGGGGCGACAAACTGCACCGTCGAGCCCACGTTGCCGAGCATCTGGTTGATGCCGTACGCCAGGGCGTGGACGGCGGCGGACTGGCCCCGTCCGGCCAAAACGATCGAGGCGCCTTTGTTTTGGTTCAGTTCTTCGACCAGCGCGGCCAGCCAGGGCGCTTCGGCAAAGCTGAAACCGCCATCGCCACCGGCCCCCACCGCGGTCGCGAGCGCCCGCGCGCCTTCTTCGACTTTGCTCGGCTTCACCACCGCGCGATGGTCGGCCATCGAGCCGATGAGCGTCGGATAGCTTTCGATCGTGTAGATGCGCACCATGCCGCCATTGGCGTCCGGCCGCCTTCGCTCGGCGAAGTCGCGCGCATAGCGCACCCCGCCCGGCAGCTCGGCAAACGGATCGGCGTCGAGGGTGACAATCACCTTGGCCTTGGAGAAATCGTAGACCGGCTGGACCGGCTGGCCGAACGCCAGCTTGGCGCCTGCGAGCGCGTTCTCATCGATGCCTGAGTCGTAGAAATAAACCTTCGAGCCGGGGAACGTCGCCTCTACCTTTCCCAACATCGCCCGCAGCGAAAGCGAACTCGTGGATTCAGCCAAGATTCGGAAGCCGCTCGGCTGATTCTGGATAGCTAAGCGCATCTTGGCGAAGAAACTGTCCCAAGTCGCGATGTCCTTGCCCGTCGCCACTTGCTGCGAGCGGTCGGGGTCATATAACCCCCAAACCGCCGCTTGGGCGTAAGCATCGGTGGAGCCGAGGCTGGCCGGGTGGTCGGGATTGCCTTCGATCTTGGTGGGCCGGCCCATATGGCTTTCGGCCAGGATTCCCAACGCGTAGCCCGCATGGACGAAGCTGGTCGCGTAGTGGATCGGCTTGCCGGGAACGAACTCCTCGGGAGCTTTCACGTAGGGAACGATCTTCTCATCCGGGAGATTGCGGCAACCGGCGAGCCCCGCCATCACCGTCGAAGCACCGACAAACTTCAGGAAGTCGCGCCGGTCCAGGCCCAACATCGACGACCGTTCGGGAAACTCGTCATCGACTTGCGCCCGATGCTTGGGCGTCTCAAGCACTTCGTCGAAATTCCGCCAGAATCCACGGCGCGTCGCGAGCTTTTCCCGAACGGCTTCGACCTCGGTTGAAGTCGATTCCGCCTCGGCATCCTTTCGCTGGGCCAGATCCAGCAGGTTGAGGGCGTCCGGACCGGACCCCGCTGCGAGATGGTGCGCGTGCCGTTTCCCCATGGTTAGCGGTGGCACACCCAGCAGTCGGCCAACTGTTCCTTTTTGATCTTGCGTTGCTTGATCAGCTCCTTACCGGTTTCAATCTCTTCTTTGGAGGGCACGTAATCGTGGCCCTTCATGATGCTGTATTCGCGGGGGGTGAGCTTCTCCGCCTTCTGGTACTTGCGGTAAAGGTCGAAGATCTGCTCTTGAGGCGAGGGGCCGACGCCGGTCGCATCCTGGCGAAGGAACTTCTCCGGTTCCCGGTGGCACTCCAGACACCACGACATAAAGAACGCCTTGCCCTTCCAGGTCATGTTCATCTCTTGAACCGGGCCGTGGCACGTGTTGCAGTCGATGCCGCGCTTGATATGGATGCTGTGGTTGAAATACACGAACTCGGGAACCTTGTTCACCTTCGACCATTGCAGGGGGACGCCCTTCTCATAGCTGTCGCGAAGGGGCTGCAGCAGCGGGCTGTTCGTCCAAATCTGGGAATGGCAGCTCATGCACGTCTCCGTCGGCGGAACTCCGGCAACGGCGCTGGTCTCCACCCCCGTGTGGCAATAGCGGCAGTCGATCCCGAGCTCGAAGGCGTGGTGTTTGTGGCTGAAGGGAATCGGCTGGTTGATCGGGACGTTGACCTTGGTGTTGGCCGAGGATCGGGAAGCGGTGGAGCCGGCGTAAAGCAGCCCCAACGGCAATGCCCCGCCCAAAATCAGGCTGAGTTTTGCCGCCACGTTCGCGCTAGGCTTAAAGAGTTGAGCCATCCCTCTTGCTCCACGCGATCACGGGCAGGTCGGAGGCCGTCCCTTCCCTGGCATCCTGAAAACGTAACCCCGGATCGCTTCCTCAAATTTGGCACATGGGCGTCAATTCTTGCAAGCGCCTCTCGCCTCTCCTGTACGCAATTTTTAGGACATTAAGGGCAAAAAAAGGCGACGCCTCAGACGGTGCGACGCCGTTGCGCGCGGTAGCGAAGCCAAATCGCTGCCGAATTCAGAACCAGAAGCACCACGACGAGGACGATGATGGCGGCGGCCGCGGCCTCGTGAAAGCCGCGCTTGGGCAGGGACGCCCAGTTGTATATCTGCATGGGGAGGACGGTAAAGCTGTCGGAAAGCTTTGCCGGCGCGAAGGCGACGTAGGAAACCGCCCCGATCATCATCAGCGGCGCGGTTTCGCCCATCGCGCGCGAAAGCGAGAGGATGATGCCGGTAAAGATGCCGGGAGCGGCGGAGGGCAGCACTTGGCGGCGAATAGTCTGCCATGGCGTGGCGCCCAGGGCGACGCTGGCCTCGCGGTAGGAGCGCGGCACCGCCTTGAGCGCTTCCTGCGAGACTGTGATGAGCATCGGAAGAATCAAGAGGCTCATGGTGAGCGCGCCCGAAATCACGCTTCGGTCGAGCGACCACCATCGGACGAAGAGCGCCAACCCGAGAAGGCCG
Organism: uncultured Fimbriimonadaceae bacterium; assembly: GCA_964405415.1. Classification (GTDB taxonomy): domain Bacteria; phylum Armatimonadota; class Fimbriimonadia; order Fimbriimonadales; family Fimbriimonadaceae; genus CAYONY01. Next base: position 10,480 of record CAYONY010000108.1, read on the forward strand.
TAAACGATGGAAGGGACGCCCGCCAGATTCGAAATGTTGAGCTGGATGAACCCGGTCAACCGGTTGCGCTTGAGGTTGAACTCTTCAAGATAGATCGCCGCCGCGACCCCGATGGGAACCGAGATCAGCCCGGTCAACACTACGACCCACAGCGAGCCCATCAGGGCGGAGTAGATTCCCGATCGTTCGGGAAATCGGCTGGGCACGTCCATCAAGAACTGGAGGCTGAGCCGAGCCCCTCCGTCGCGCCAGACACTCCAAAGCAACACGCCAAGCAGGGCGATGCCGATCAAAACCGCCGCCAAGGCAATCCACGTGAAAAGCCGGTCTTTGACCT
>CAYONY010000109.1:0-10753 GCA_964405415.1 uncultured Fimbriimonadaceae bacterium
GGCTTCTGCTTTGGGGCTGGACGCGGGCGCCTCGAGGGTTATTCATCAGACGGATGGTGACGGCATGAGCGAGGCTAAATCGAGGGCCTGGCTGCACATCGGAGCCCTTTCCGTTTCGGGCGAAGGGGGAGCCAAGAGCATCCCAGGGGAGTTGATCCAGCGCAATCTTCTCCGGAAACTGCCCGCGGCGGGGATGCCCGAGCCGGAGCTGTTGGTTTACGAGCCGGTTTCCTCGTTTCCGAGGTGCCGCCGGTTGTTCTGCTTTGGCCGAGCGATCGATTCGCCTTTGGCTTGCCGAGCCCGAACCCTGGGGCATTTCAATTTAGGCGCGATCAAGATCGGAACGCTTGGCCTGGCGGCGGCTTGGCGCACGGCCCATTGGGCTTGGAAACATCGAAAGGCGCCTCGCCGCTTGCTGACGATGTACAACCTGACCGCGCCGCCCGCCGCGCTGGTTTGGCCGGTTTGCCGGTTGTTTCGGATCGACTTCGTGCCCTACATCGGCGACATCTATGTTCCGGGAGAGACGGTTCCGAATTCGTGGCTTCGCCGCCTGGAATTCCGAATTCAAACGGCGCTGCTTCGTCGGGCCGACGGTTTGATCGTGTGCAACGAGGACATCGTTACGGACTTTGCTCCCAAGGTGCGGTGGACATTGTTGGATGGCGGCGTTTCTTCGGAGGCGATTCTGGCACCCCATCCGGGGTGCGCGGTGGTGGAGGAGGGCGGTCCAGGGGTATCGCAGACTCAACCCCTGGCTACCTTCTTGGACCCCTCCGGGGTCGAAGCCTTTCGAAGCGAAGTTGCCGCAGGAGCATATGGGGAAGGCGAAGCGACGTTTCAAATGGTGTTCGCGGCGGAGCTCGGCGATCTCGATGGAGTTCAGCTTTTGCTCGATGCGATGCGGGAGCTTTCCGATCACCCGAACCTACGGCTGCACATCTTTGGCAAAGGGAAGTACGAATCCGAGGTGGTTGAAGCGGCCAAGTGGGACGGCCGGATCCGGTTTCATGGCTTTGTCGATTACGAAGTTCTCCAAGACGCGAATCGGCGCGCCGACCTGCTCCTGGTCTTGCGCCGAACGACGATGCGCACGGAGAGATACTTCTTCCCGTTCAAGCTGGTGGAGTGTTTGGCGACGGGGACTCCCGTCTTGACCACGGCTACCGGCCATGCAGCCCGCGCGTTTGGAACTTGCGCGTTTGCGCTGCACGACGAGACGCCGTCAGGCCTAGCCGCGGAGATTCGCCGCATCGCCGGTCTGCCGAGATCGGCTCGAAGCGAACTGGCCCGGCGGGCTTGCCGCGAAATGGCGGACAGCCGTGCCTGGGCGAACCAGGCGAAGCGGCTTCGGCGATTCCTGGAAGACGTCGAGATGCCGGAGTCCTCGACGGCTCTTTTGCCCAGCCGGGTGCTGGTTTTCGTCGACTATTTCGTTCCCGGCTATAAGGGGGGTGGGCCGGTGCAATCGGTCAGCCGGCTCATCCAGATTCTCAAAGACGAGTTCGACTTTGCCGTCTTTACCCGGGATCGCGACCTCGGCGAAGCCGAGCCCTATCCCGGACTCCCGATCGGCCAATGGACGGAGCAAAACGGGGTCCGGCATTTCTATGCTTCGCCCTCGCAATTGAACGCCCGCGTCGTTCTCAAAGCGATTCGAGAAACCCGGCCCGATGTGATCTATCTCAACAGCTACTTCTCCAAGCTGAGCCGGATCGTGCTTCGGCTGCGGCTTCTGGGCAAGCTGAAGGGCATCGCGATCCTCACCGCGCCTCGCGGCGAGTTCTCGGAGGGGGCTTTGGCGCTCAAAGCGTTGAAGAAGCGCGCCTATCTGGGGGTGGCCCGGGCGGCGGGGCTCCATCGAAAGCTGACCTGGCAGGTCTCTTCGACCAAGGAGCTGGCCGACACCCGAGCCGTGATCGCGGGCGATCCGCGGTGCTTTATCAAAGCACCGGACATCTTGCTCCCGATTGGGCGAATGCCGCGATTCGACCTTGAAAAGCGAACGGGCGAGTGCCGCTTCGCCTTTGTGGGGCGGATTTCGCCAATGAAAAATCTTGTGTGTGCCCTTGAGATGCTGGCCTCGATCGAGGGCGACGTTTACTTTGAGGTCTACGGTCCGGCGGAGGATGCGGCGTACATGGCGGAATGCCGAGCCGCGATGCGCGAGCTCCCGCCGAACATTCGGGTGGATCTTCGCGGTCCAATTCCCCCCGATCAGGTTTTCGAGGCGCTCTCGAAGGCGCACTTTCTGCTGCTGCCCACGCTTGGCGAGAACTTCGGGCATGTGATTCCGGAGGCGCTGGCGGCGGGCTGCCCGGTATTGATCAGCGATCGGACACCTTGGGTCGATTTGGAGACGCATGGCGCCGGTTGGGCGATGCCGTTGGAGGATCGGGGGCTTTGGCACAAGACACTGCAGGATTGCGTGGATATGGATGCCAAGACTTTTGCAGCGCTGTCCCGATCGGCGTTTGCGTATGTTGCCAAACGGGCGGAGGCCTCTTCGGACCGGGAGACGAATCGCGCCATGTTTGCGGCGGCGTTGGCGAATCAAGGGCGTCGGGCGGCGTAGTTTGGGAGCTCCTCCCTTGAGGGAGGGGTGGGTGCTCTTCGATTTCGGACTGCGGATCCACTTGCGGCTTACGGTTCCGGTCGTCATCCACCCCCACCCCCCTCCTTCAAAGGAGGGGGAAGCGAAGGCCAAGTCTTCGCGTAGGTCCATCCCTGTTTTCGCCGCAATTTAACACCACACCCCTCAGGAAAATCGCCAATCGCCCGACAAAAATACCAGGCGCAAACTTCGAGCGCCTTGAGAGGGTTCGGAAGGTGAAAGTTCTCGTATTGGGTGGCAACGGCATGTTGGGGCACCGGTTGGTCCGGTCGCTCGGCGAGCCCTTCGATGTTTGGTCGACCGAGCGTTCCGGCGCGGGCGGCCGCGACCGCGTTTGGGGCGACCTCGACGTTCGCATATGCGGAGCGGTCGAGTCGGCACTCGATGCGGTGGCGCCCGATGCGGTCATCAATTGCATCGGGATCGTCAAGCAGCGGCCCGAAGCGCAAGACCCCGAGGTTTGCTCAGAGATCAACGCGCTGTTCCCCCATCGGCTCGCCGGTCTTTGTGGCCGCCGGGGCATCCGCCTGGTCCACATCAGCACCGATTGCGTGTTTTCCGGGGCCAAAGGTGGTTATGTCGAAAGCGATGAGCCCGACGCCGATGATCTCTATGGCCGGTCCAAAGCGATCGGCGAAGTCGACTATCCGCATGCGGTGACACTGCGGACGTCGATCATCGGTCCTGAATTGGGCCATGGGCTCGGTTTGGTCGCGTGGTTCCTTCGCCAAGACGCGCCCGTTCGGGGCTACACCCATGCCCGGTTCAGCGGCCTGAGCACGCACGAATTGACGCGCGTGGTCTCGCGCGTCCTCCTGGATCATCCCGGCATGCGCGGCGTGTGGCATGTCTCGGGCGACCCGATCGACAAATGTTCGCTGTTGCTGATGCTGCGCGAAGCGTTTGGACGCTCAACCCCGATCATCCCGTGCGGCGCGTTGCGAATCGACCGCACCCTCGACCGCACCCGATTTCAAACCGCGACCGGCTATCGCCCACCCCCGTGGGACGCGATGGTTCGCGAAATGGCGCTGGATGGCCAGCCGACCCCGATGGAGGCCCTGATTGATTCTTACCGATAAACACGTTCTCGTCACCGGCGGTACCGGCTCGCTGGGCAAGACAGTCGTTCGCCGGATGCTCACCGGTGAATTGGGCCGCCCGCGCCAGATCACCGTTTTTTCTCGCGACGAGGCGAAGCAGCACCAGATGCGGGTGGACTATCGCCAGCTCGCGTTTGCGACCGACGACGTGATGTATCGCCAGGTCGAGGAGATCCTTCACTTTCAGATCGGCGACATGCGCGATTTCGACTCGGTGTGTCGGGCCGTTCGCGACGCCAACCTTGTGATCAACGCGGCCGCGCTGAAGCAGGTCCCCACGTGTGAAAACTTCCCGTTCCAGGCCGTTCAAACGAACATCGAGGGCGCCCAGAACCTCGTCCGCGCGATCCGCGATACACGGGCGCCGGTTGAGCAGGTCGTCGGCATTTCCACCGATAAGGCGTGCAAGCCCATCAATGTGATGGGCATGACCAAGGCGGTGATGGAGCGGATTTTCGTAGAGGCGAACCTCCAGTGCGCGCATACCCGGTTTAACCTGGTTCGTTATGGCAACGTGATCGCCTCGCGGGGCTCGGTGGTTCCGCTCTTTTTGGACCAGATCGCCAATGGGGGACCGGTCACGATCACCGTAAAGGAGATGACCCGGTTCCTGCTCAGCTTGGATCAGGCGGTCGACACGGTGTTCGAGGCGCTTCGCACGGGCCGCATCGGCGAGACCTTTGTGCCGAAGGTGGAAGCGGCGCGGATGGTCGATTTGGCGGAAACGCTCATCGACGGCCGCGACGTTCCGATCCTGTTCACCGGCATTCGCCCGGGCGAGAAACTGCACGAGATCATGGTTTCGGAAGAAGAGCGCTGGCGGACGATCGAGCGGGGCGATTATTACGTGATCCAGCCGATGCTGCAGGAGCTCTATCCGATGACGCCAGAGGTCCCGGTTCTCGACGATGAATACTCGTCCAAACATGTGACCTTGGACCCCGCGGGCATTCGGCGGCTGCTCGAGCCGATCGTGCGGCCGACGAAAGCGGTGGTGGCGGCGACACCCCTGAGGGTTGCCGCGTGAAGATCGCCACGATCCTGGGCACCCGGCCGGAGATTATTCGGCTCAGCCGGGTCATTGAGCGGTTGGATGCGACGGTCGAGCATCGGTTGGTGTTTACCGGCCAGAACTACGATCCGAACCTGAGCGAGCTCTTTTTTGAGGAACTGGGCGTGCGAAAGCCCGACGAACATTGGGGGATTCGGGCATCGGGATTTGGGGCCCAGGCGGCCGAAATTCTGTCGCGGACGGCTGACTTTCTCGACCGGGAACGGCCGGATCGGGTGCTGATCCTCGGCGACACAAACAGCGGCTTGGGGGCGCTGGCGGCGGCGCGGATGCGAATTCCGGTCTATCACATGGAAGCGGGGAACCGTTGCTTCGACGATCGGGTGCCGGAGGAGGTGAACCGTCGGGTCATCGACCATTGCAGTGATGTCCTTCTGCCCTATACGCACCGAAGCAAAGAGAATCTGTTGCGTGAGGGGATTGCCCGAGACCGGATCTTCGTGACCGGAAACCCAATCTGGGAAGTCATCCAGGCCAACCGCGACCGGATCGAAGCGAGCCCCGTGCTTCAAACGCATGGGCTCGAAAAAGAGAAGTATTTTGCGATTACTCTTCATCGATCCGAAAACGTCGATGAAACCGTTCGCCTTTCTTCAATATTGTCGGGGCTCGATTTGATCGCGGAAACCTACCGCGAACGGGTGATCGTTAGCCTCCATCCGCGAACGGCGGACCGGGTGGCCAAAGGGGGCCTGGCGCCCAAGTCTTCGCTGGTGCAGTTTCTTACGCCGGTCGGGTTTTTCGATTTCGTCAAGCTCGAAGCCAATGCCCGGTGTGTGCTCACCGACAGTGGGACGGTGCAAGAGGAAGCCACGCTGTTGAGGACGCCAAGCGTGATTCTTCGGGACGTTACGGAGCGGGCTGAATGCCTCGAGGCCGGCTCGGGGATTCTCTCGGGGGCCGTCCCTCGCGACATCTTGCGCGCCACCGAGACGGCGATCGCGGCGGGCCGAAGCTGGACGCCGCCATCCGAGTACCTTCAAGAAAATGTTTCGAGCGTGGTCACTTCGCTCGTGGCCGGTTATCGACCGCCCCGGGCGGTTTAGGAGCAACGATGGAGCGGCGGCTGAAAATCCTTTTCGTCTCGATGCACTGCCGGCCCGAGCCGTGCGATACGCGAACGTCGCAATTGGCCCGAGCCATGGCCGAGCGAGGCCATGAAGCGACGATTCTGACTTCGTTTCCGAACTACCCGTTTGGCAAGACCTACCCGGGCTACCGCCAGCGGTTGGTCCAGCGCGAACGGACCGAGGGGGTCGAGATCGTCCGGGTGCCGATGATCCCGGACCACAGCAAGTCCAAGCTAAGGCGGGCGCTGAGCTATTTGAGCTTCGGGTTCTCGGCGGCGATCCTGGGCGCCCTCTTCACCAAGCGCCCCGATGTAATCTGGATCCATCATCCTCCCTTGACCACCGGGGTGGCCGGCTGGTTTTTGGCCCGCCTGAAACGCGTTCCTTATATCTATGAGATTCACGACCTTTGGCCGGAATCGTTGACAAGCACCGGCATGGTGCCCGAAGGACGGCTTACCGAGACGATCCGCCGGGTTTGCGACCGACTGCACCGTCGGGCGCATCGCGTGGTCGTGACGTCGTCCGGAATGAAGCGGCATTTGGCGGCTCAGGGGTTGCCTGCCGAACGGATCGATGCGGTGCCTCAATGGGCGGACGAATCGATCTTCAAACCCACCGAGCCGCTTCCCGAAGTGGCCCGTTCGTATGGGCTCACGGGCCGATTCAATATCGTTTACGGGGGAAACATTGGGGTCGCCCAAAACCTTGACGCGGTGGTCGAAGCGGCCCGGCGGCTCAAAGAGCTGCCCGACGTGCAGTTTGTCATGGTGGGGGCGGGGCTGGATTTGGCGCGGCTGCGCGAAGTCGTCGAATCGGAGGGTCTTGCCAATATCCGCTTCCTTGGGCAGCATCCGCCGGAGGCGATGCCTTCCATTTTTGCCCATGCCGATGCGCTGCTGCTGCAGCTCAAAGCCGATCCGCTGTTTGAAATCACGATTCCCTCAAAGCTTCAAACTTACCTGGCGATGGGGCGACCCTTGCTTTGCGGCGTGGATGGGGAAACCCAATCGATCGTGGAGCAGGCGGGCGTCGGGCTCGGCTACCGGTCGGATGAGCCGGCGGCCTTGGTGGCCGCGGTGCGGGCGATGCGCTCGCTTCCCGTGGCAGACCGCGAGGCGATGGCCCGGCGGGCCCGCGAAACCTATCTCCGGCGGTTTTCGCATGCGGTCGCGGACGATCGCTACGAGGGGATGTTCTTACAGGCGTCGGGCCGAGTCGAGCGCCCGGCCTTCACCCACGCGGCGGTGGAAGTGAGCCTCGAGTCGGAGCGAGCTGCGGCCTAAGGTTTGGCGGAACCCTCAACTTTGGAGGCGCCCGCCGCAGGGTGGGGCGGCGGCGTTTCCAGAATCCCTTTAAGGGTCATCAAACCGATCAAGAGGATGACCCCGAGCCCGGCGACGATCACCCATTGTCGGCGCGCGGGATGGCGCGACGGCGAGCGGTCGAGCCACGGGAGGAGCAGCATGCCGATGCTGATCCCACCGGGCACCACCAGCGTGGCGACCATTTCAAACCCGGCCGGCATGATTTTGAGGAGTTCATAGAGCCCGAGGAAATACCATTCGGGCCGAGGGGCAAAGTCGGTACCGCTGGGGTCGGCGATCGCTTCCAGGGCGGGCGGGAAGGCCAGCGCGAGATAAACGACCAACCCCATGCCTCCGAGCACGACCACCGCGTCCTTGAAAAGCTGAACTGGATAGAACGGGACCGGCTTTCCTTTTTGGGGCAGGACGGGGCCGGCAATATGGTGGCGACGCACAAGATAGAGGTGGAGCCCGGTGAAGAGCATGAGCAGGGCGGGAAGCAGCATCACGTGAACCGCGAAGAAACGGGTCAGGGTGAGGGCGCCCACTTCCTCGCCGCCGCGGATGAGCACCATCAGGTCGTGGCCGATGAAGGGGACGGTGGCGGCGATGCGCGTGCCGACGACGGTGGCCCAATAGGCTTTCTGGTCCCAAGGCAGCAAGTAGCCGGTGAACGAGAAGCCAAGGATGATGTTGAAGATAATGCAGCCGACCACCCAGGTCAGCTCGCGCGGTTTTTTGTAGCTTCCCCAGAAGAAGACTCGGAGAATGTGCATGACGGTGACGATAACGATCACCGTGGAACCCCAAACATGCAGCCCGCGCACGAACGATCCCAGTGGCACTTCCTGAGTGAGGTGCTTCGTACTCGCGTAAGCGTCGGTGGCGCTGGGCGAGTAGAACATGGCGAGTGCGAACCCGGTGATGAACTGGAAGAGCAAAAGGGTCATGAGGAGGTTGCCCAGGGTTTGCCACCACCCCACGCCGGGAGGCATCGGTTCATCGAGGTTTTTGCGGACAAACCCATACCAGCCAAGTCGCAGGTCCAGCCAGTCGCGAAGGTTGGGCCGCTCGACGCGGACGCGCTCTTCCGGCTCGAGCGGGGGCTGGAGGCGGACGGTCGGTTCTTCGGGAGTGAGGATTTTGGGCACGATCAGACTCTCTTTTGCACCCAAATGCGATCGCGTTCCACCTTGACCGGGTGCTGGTCGAGGGGTTTGGGGGGCGGCCCGGAAACGACGTTGCCGTCGGGATCGAACACGCCGCCGTGACAGGGACAAAGGAAACGATTTTTGTCGCCGACCCAAGTGATGCGGCATCCAAGGTGGGTGCAGGCCGGATCGAAGGCGACGACGCGGTCTTCGTAGCGGTGAAGAAAGACGGTGTACTTCCGGCGGACGACCGCGTAGCCGTCCTGGATGTCTAGGACGAAGGGCACTTCTTTGGTTTCACCCGTTTTCAATTCGCGATCGTTGAAGATGGGAAACCACTGGAGTTTGCCGCGACTGCGAATGGGCGAGCCGACAAAGCCGAGCACCGGCCCGAGTACGGTGCCGCCGACGATGAGGTTGATCCCGGCGACAAGCCAACCCAGGAGCTTGCGGCGCGTGCGGGGCTCCTGGCCGTTGAGGATCAGGTTCTCTTTCCGGAAAAGGGGTTGGGGAGTTTCCATGGCTTCGTTCAGGGGTAGTAGCGAAGGCGGACCGGCCCATCGAACTCGGGTTCAAGGGTCCGCATGAGATCTTCGGCGATGCGTTGCGACTTGTGGTGTCGGCCCGGCGCGGGCTCACGCTCGAAGCCGAACTCGACGCCGCTGGATGCGATGGCCTCGCCAAGGCGAGTGAGGGCGATCATTGTAGGGGCGATCCAGGCGTGCATAAATCGGGTGAAGGGCGCAGTGGCCAGCAACAGCAGCACGGAGCCGAGGTGCCAGAGGTAGATGGGCATGACCCAGCCGGTGATCCCGGCCCGCTTCATGGCGATGGTGAGAAAGCCGCTGAGCAGCGTGTTCAGCAGCAGGTTGAGGAAAAGGAAGTCGCGCCCTTGGGTGAGGCCGTTGTCGATGTAGGCGTCCTTTTTGTACCGGAACATGACAAAGAACACGCCGGAGAGTGCCGCTACGCCGGACACCACGGGAAGCAGTTTCAACGGATCGAAGAATGGAAGCTCAGCTCGGGTGGGGTTGAAGATCTGCATCAGCACATCGCCCGCCAGTAGGCCGACGAAGCCGTACAGGATGAGCCCGTGCATGAGCCATCGCACGCGATTGCGCCGCCAAAGCGAGGCGACGAGGAAGCCATCAACGATCAAAGAGTGCAGCGCGATGCCGAAGGACCGCGCCAAGCCAAACTTCTTCATCGCCGGCCAGAGTTGGCGCGGCGCCGAGAGGCGAATCCAATAGAGCCAGACTTTCGTGCCAAAAATGAGGGCGAAGAGGGTCACCGCCATGAAGAGCATCGCCACGTTCCGGGTGGACAGAAACTGCCCGACCTTGAAGGCGATGGGGATCTGAGTTTCATCCCAGGGCTTGGCCTTGACTTCTTCATAGATTTGGCTCACCTGCGTGTCGGACAAGTCGGCCGCTTTGGTCGCCGGCATCATGCCCTTGCCCTTTCGGACCAGATCGAGGAATTGCGTCGCCGTGAGTTTGGTTTGGGCGATCGGCGGGCCGAGGCCGCCCATGGCGCTCATGCCGTGGCAGCCCATGCAGTTCGAGGTGGAGAAGACGTCGGATTTCGGAATTCGGATTTCGGATTGGGCGGGAGACTGAGCTCGGCCAAGGGTGAAGAACCCGAGCAAGACGAGCGTGGCCAAGATTCCCGCCATGACTTTCGCGTTGAGGATCGTGCCTGTGGCCCCGGACCCACGGCCTTCGTCCTTGGCGAGTGGCTCGGCCCGTTCGGGAGCCGCGCGGCCGCCAAGAGTGGCGGAATCCTGGGTCGCCATCGTGCCGAGGTAGCTTCCGGCAGGTTTGGTGCCGGCCTGAGGAAGGAGCGGGAAGGGGAAGCGACCCGTTTCCACCCTTTGGCTCTCGATGTACTGAGAGATCTCGCTTTCAGGGTCTTCAACGTCGCCGAAGATACGGGCTTTGGTGGGACAGGCCACGACGCAGGCCGGGTCGAGGCCCTCATCGACGCGGTGGACGCAATAGGTGCATTTGCGGGCGACGCCGGGATTGAGCCGCGGCTTGACGAAATCCATTTCATAGGGCTCGTCGGCGTTGAGATACCAGGCATCTTGCTCTTTCAGGATGATGTTGCCGTACGGGCATGCGGAGACGCAGGCCCCGGTGCCCCGACAACGATCCTGGTCGATGAGCACAACCCCGTCGGGGCGTTTGAAGATCGCCTTGTTGGGGCACGCCTTGAGGCAGGCGGGATTCTCACAGTGGTAACAGAGCATCGGCAGATAAACCCGTTGGGTATCGGGATACTTGCCGGCTTCGATATTGAGAACCCGCGCGAAGAAAACGTCCATCGGCGTGCCGTTTTCTTGTTTGCAGGCCACGGTGCACGCATCGCAGCCGATGCAGCGCGTAAGGTCGATGAGCATGGAGAGCTTGGGCATTAGCGCGCCGCCTCCATGGA
>CAYONY010000110.1:0-10735 GCA_964405415.1 uncultured Fimbriimonadaceae bacterium
TTTGTCCGCAGAAGGAACCGGCATAGTGTCCCTATCCATCTACTCCCCCCGGGTGCCCCCGACAGGCGGATGATCGTGCCGTTTGTCGGGGTTTACGCCGTCGAAAAACCGGTCGCGGCGGATGGCGCTTTCGCGGCGACGGCCCGGCTCGAGCGCGGTGAACTCCAACAGGCCAAATCCAAGATCAATTCCGCTTAAGAAAGATCTTTGGGGGTCAGGCCGGTCTTCTTCCCCATCCGGGCCAGCATGATCGGCCCCATCTCCTCCGAGTCCCCGAACGCGAACACGAAGTGATCAAATCCAGGGCGCGCCAACGTGCGATGAGACCCGCGCTGCCGAATCTCCACCCACCCGATCTTCGTCGGGGCTTTCCGCACCGCCAAGCCCTTGGAACTGGGCCAAGCGCTCATGCGGCCCGAAAGAACAGCTGGTCCGGCGCTTCGGCCATCTCGCCGTGCTCGATCCGATCGGCGAGGACCTGCATCGCAAGGGCGGTCGTGCGGGAAATGGCCCGACGCTTGGTGTCTCCGTAGGCCATCACCCCCGGCAGCGAAGCGATCTCGGCGATCCACCGTCCATCCGCTTCGCGATCGGTTTCGACTTGGAACTCCATCGTCTTCATGATACACGGCTTGTCCGCAAGGGTCGAACTCCATGGGAAACTAGCTTGCCGGGCGGAAGTCGTGGAAGTGGCCCCGACAACCCGGCAACGGGCGGGCTTCCGACAAAAACGGATGGCCGGGCCGACGTTTGCCTGCCCCGTCACCTCTGGTTTGGGCTGGGGATGATCGTGGGGAACCCTCCTTATCCCGGACAAATCTCGACCGGTCGGGACGTGTCCGGGCCACGTCCGCCTATCCGGTGGGGGTTGGGCAGGAAGAGGCGCCTTTTCGGGGAACCTAACGGCATGCCGACGGTCCGTAGCCAAGACCCCCTTAGAATGGGCGCGGCTCGAAAACTCCGAAAGGAACTGACCTATGGCGAGCGGGTCTTTTGGCAGGCCGTCCGGAAGGGCCAAATCGGCCACCGTGTTCGAAGGCAATACGCCGTTGGACCCTACGTTTTGGATTTCTACATCCACGCCGCCCGGCTTTGCATCGAAATCGATGGGCCGGAACACGACCCCAAACACGATCAGGTTCGGGATGCCTACTTAGCCGAGCTCGGAATTCGGACGATCCGGATTCATTGGCGCGACATCCCCGATCGACTGGACTACTGGCTGGGCGAAGTCAAGGCATGGTGTGAGGTTCGGGCCGCGCTTCAGCCGATGCGCGATGCCGATCAGCGGCATCCGGAATCCTAATTGGGCGCGGCTCCCTCCCCTGCTTGGGGCGGGGGAGGGCAGGGTGGGGGTGGGAGATGGGACACCTCGGACGCCGAAGGCACCTCTTCGACTCTTGGCGCACGCCTTTCGCTTCCTCAGCCCGTTAAACCTCTTTCGCGGGTGGACGGAGAACGTTGACACCCCCACCCGGCCTGGCGGCCACCCTCCCCCGCTTGAGCAGGGGAGGGAGTTTTTGGCCCCCGGCAACCGAAAACGGGCTCCGGATTTCTCCGGAGCCCGTCGTTTCTTCAGTCTTCGCTGTGATCTCGAAGGCTACGGAACGTTGAGGCCCGCATTCTTCGTGATGCTGAACGAGGAGGGAGTGCCACCGCTCGTCCCCGTCCACGTTCCCGTGGTGAAGATCGAGAAGGTGCCATCGCCGCTGCCGAACGTGATCGTGAAGTTAGTCACGCCAAGTCCGCCCAGGGTGATGTTCGCGCCCGACAGGGAGTCGGTGCTCGAGGTCGTCGTGAACCCGCTCAGTTCGCCGGTCGGGAGCACGTGGCCCCAACTGTCGATCATCGCGACCGAGAAGGCCTGCTGGCCGCCCGGAGTTCCCGCATACTCGCCGGCGCCGAGGACCGAAGCCACCGTGTCAGGCGTGTAGAGGATCTTGGCCGGAACGCCCCAGATGTCGATCGTGAGGGTGTTCGAGAGGGTCAGGCCCGAGCTGGCTTGCAGCGTGGCCTGGCCGGCCACCGCGCCCGCCGTCACCACGCCGCTGGCATTGGCCGAAGCGAGCGCGGTCGACTGAGGCGTCGTGTCGCCGGTGTTGCCGACGGTGCCGGCGCCCGGGGTGTTGGTCAGGGTCCAGGTGATGGAGCCCGGAACCGTGATCGGGTCGTTATCGACGTCAAGCGCATCGGTGACGCGGAACGAGTTCGGTCCGCTGGCCGCGCTGACCGTGCCGACGTCCATCTTGGCCGGGCCGTCGATGACGAGCGAGCCGATCGGACGCGTGATGTTGACCTGGGCCGAGCCATTGACGGCGCCCGAAACGACCTGAATCGTGTTCAGACCTTTCGGGTTCTTGTCGGCGCCCACGAGGGGACCGGCAACCGAGATCGGGGCCGAGATGGTGACGGCCATTTGGCCGCTGCCGTCGGTGCTGCCGGTGGCGGCGCTAAAGCAGGCGCCTCCGGTGGCGGTGTCCCAGACGTTGCCCGGGGCCTTGGCGTTGCTCCAGTCGACGGTCGCCGCAAACATCGGCGCGTTGAACTGGTTGTTGATCGTCGCGGTGAGGTTCAGCGTGGCGGGCGCGCCAACGGTGTTCCAAAGCAGGTCGGTCGGACCGGCCGGAGCCACCGTGACGGTCGTCGCGGCGCCGTAGTTGAACCCGGCCGTGAAGTCGCCGGAAAGGGCGTTGTTGGTCGAGAGCGCCGCGCGAATGGTCGCCGGGCCCGCCGCGAGCATCGAAGCCGCGCCGGCCGGAACCAAGTCGGTGCCGCTGACCGCAACCCGCGTGGGGTCGCTGCTGGTGATGGTGGGGGTGAGGCCGCTGATCGCCACGCCATTGACGTCGAAGAACGCCACGGCGAGACTATAGGTGCCGCCCGAGACGATCTCCGTCGGAGGCGCGCCGCCATTGACGCGCATCGAGAGCGAGGTGGGGGCGCCCGGCGTGTAGCTGGGCGAACCCGGCGAAGCCATCGCCAAGCTCGTGCCTTCGGCACCGTTCAGCGAGAGGTCCTCGTTGTAGGTGGCCAGGCCGTTTCCGAAGTAGGGCTTGGCGGTGCCGCTGAGCTCAACGCCCGAAGCGGTGATCTGCACCAAGAAGGGATCTTGCGACATGGCGGCGACGATGATATCGTTGCCATCGGCCATGTTGCGAACATAGTCGTCCGCGGCGCGGCCGATAAGTTCGCCGTCGTCCACGTGAAGGGTGATCGTTCCTGCCGTCGGCGCGAAATAGCCGGTGGGGGGAACGGTCGAAGCCGTAATCATGATGTCCGGTCCGGTCGCCAGGCCCGCATTGTCTTTGACCCAAACGTAGCCGACCATGGTTCGGCTGATGCCCTCGGGTACCGGCGCCTGAGCCGATCCGCCTCCGTTGCCGCCGCAGCCGGCAAGAGCCAGGGCTAGCGAAGCGACCGCGAAGACTGAAAGAGACGTCTTCATCTAGTTTCCTCCGATTCTTCTGCAAGGTGGGCGCGCTCATGGAGCACTCCCTCCGCTATCCTTTGTCATCGGCAAAAGTGCGGGGAAACCTCACAACGACTGTTCAGATTGTTTCGGTGGAACCTTGGATCAAACGTAAAGAGGCCCCGGTTTTTAGGCCGGGGCATCATAAGTGCAATTATCCTTCTCTTTTGAAAGGAAGCAAGAACGAAAAACCCTCTCGCAAGCCCTGTGCCAAAATCGATCCCGTGGCGGGATTCCAAATTCATTCCGGCAAAATCGCGGTCTATGCCGAAGACAACGTCGATACGGACCGGATCATCCCGGCCCGGTTCTTGAGCCGCGTTTCGCGGTCCGGCTATGGCGAGCTGCTGTTTTCGGATGTTCGCGGCGCGGGTTTCGCCCTTGACCAACCCGCCGCCCAAGGCGCGTCCATTCTGGTTGCCGGCACGAATTTCGGTTGTGGCTCCTCGCGCGAGCACGCGGTTTGGGCGATCCAGCAAGCCGGGTTTCAGGCGGTGGTGGCGCGAAAGACCCCGACGAGCCCCGGCTACAGCGATATCTTCCGCCAAAACGCCGCCAATTGCGGGCTGCTGCTCGTCGAGCTGGAGGATGCGGCCCATGCGCGATTGGCCGGCTTGGGATCGGGCGCCGAAGCCACCATCGACTTGCCCGAGCAAACGGTGACGTTCGCTGGCGAATCGGTCCGATTCGAAATCAACCCTGTCACCAAAGCGGCGCTCGTCGAGGGCTTGGATCTCATTGGAACGACCCTTCGGCTCGAGGACGCGATCGAACGGTACGAGCGCGAATCGGGACCGTTCGTTCCGCGCGGAAAAGATGCGGTGGCGCCATGAAGCGGGCCCTCATTTTGGCCGCCGTTCTTGGGCTCGTCGGTCAAGGCTTCACCCAGGGCAAAAACCCCAACCGACTGTTTCAGCTTTCCGAGCTCAAGACGGCGACGCTCACGGTTGGCCCTCGAAAGGTCAAGGTCTGGCTGATGGATTCGCCCAGCAAACGCCAGGAAGGCATGATGTTTTTGAAGGAGCGCGACGTCCGGATCGAGCAGGGCATGCTTTTCGTTTTTTCGAGTCCGCAGCCGCTCAGCTTCTGGATGAAGAACACGCTGATCGATCTTGATATTGCCTATTTGGACAAATCCGGCAAGGTGCTCAATGCCACGTTGATGAAGGCTTTGGATGAAAGCGGCCATCCGAGCAAGGGCGCCGCACTCTACGCGCTCGAAATGAAGAAGGGCGCGTTCAAGAAGTTCGGCATTAAAGCCGGCTTGAAAATTGGCATTCCCAAAGGCGTTCGAGCCGCGAGCTAGGGCTTTTTCGGCGGGGCCACGATGCGCCGGCCCAAGAACCGGTCTTCGACCTCCGCCAAGAGGTCTTGGGTGGGCGCCCCTTCGGAGTTGCACAGGATCACCACGCACTTACCATCGTCGAGGTAGCGCACAAAGAGCGTGTTCGTGCCCATCCAGCCGCCGCCGTGCTGGTGGACGGTCTTGGCTCCATCGACGACGACGCCAACCCCATAGCCGTAGTACTTCGCTTTCTCCGCCTCCGGGTTCAGCCCGGGTTTGGTGGAAAGCCGGGATAGGCTCGCCGCGCTCAGCACTTTCGTCCCGCGCAGGGCCGCATCCCAGGCCGCCAAATCGAGCGCCGAGCACATGATCTGGCCATCGCCCGTCTTCGAAAGCGAAGGGCTGGTGTAGCCCTCCCGCATAACCTTGCCGGCCCGCACCGCATACCCATCGGCCCGGTTCGGAAAAACCGTCGAAGTGTCGTTGAGCACCGCCGTCTTCATCCCCGCCGGCTCAAAGATCTTCGACTTGAGGTAGGCGCCCATGTCGAGTGTGGAGACCTTCTCCACAATCTGGCCGAGCACCATATAGCCGCTGTTGCTGTACTCGAATTTTGAGCCCGGCTCAAAGCGAAGGGGCTTGTCCTTGACCGAATCAATGAGCTGCTTGCGCGTCACGTCGTCGCCCGGGTCGACGCTAGCCAAGTAGTCGGGCAGTCCGCCGGTGTGGTTGAGCAAATGGCGGATCCTCACCTTGCCCCAAGCGTCGCCCGCCTCTGGAAAGAACTTGCGGATCGGATCGTCGAGTTGCAGCTTGCCTACTTCCGCAAGCTGCAAGATCGCCGCCGAGGTGAACTGCTTGCTCACCGAGGCCAGCTCGTGGAGGTGGTCCGGGCGCATCTTCACCTGATGCTCGAGATTGGCAAAGCCATAGCCCTTGGCGAAGACCACTTTTCCCTTTTCGGCATAGACGATCGCGCAGCCGACAGTCTGACGGCTTTTGAGCAGGGCCTCGACCTTCGTGTCGAAAGCGTCGATCGCCCCTCGCCTTTTTTCGAGTAACGAGGACAAGGCGGAGGCAGTTAGGGGGAGAGGGCCTCCGGAAAACCCGATCGTCAGCGCCGCGGCAAGCAGAACCATGCGCCGAGTCTACCGGTCCGATTCTTGGACGTTCGTGATCAGCCGCGCGCCCCTTTGAAACGTCACGTAGGCCCACGTCCACTGCACCATCACGAGCAGCCGGTTGGCGAACCCGATCAGATAAAGAATGTGAATGAAGAGCCACAGCATCCAGGCGAGGAATCCGGAGAACTCAAAGCGGCCCATTTTCGCAATCGCGGCTTTGCGTCCGATCGTGGCCATCTCGCCTTTGTTCCGATAGCGGAACGGCCCCGGATCCGGTTTCTTCTCGATCCGAGCCCGAATAAGCCGTCCGACGTAGGTTCCCTGCTGCATCGCGGTCTGGCACACGCCGGGAAGGGGCTTTCCATTCGGGTCGTTTAGCGACGCCGTGTCGCCAATGACGAAGATGTTCCTCAGGCCCGGAACCTCCAGATTCGGTCCCACCGGAACCCGGCCCGCGCGGTCGGTTTCGACCCCGAGCCACTTCCCCGCCGGAGAGGCCGTGACTCCGGCCGCCCAAAGCACGGTCTTGGCTTCGATGCGTTCTTCGCCGAGCATGAAGCCATTTCGATCGATTGCGCTGGCGGGTTGCCCCGTACGGATTTCGACGCCGAGCCTTCGCAGCGAGGCGGATGCCCGACCGGCCAATCGCTCGCTGAACGTGGCGAGAATGCGCGGCCCGGACTCGATCAGGAGGATTCGCGTGGAATCCAAGTCGATGTGGTCGAAATCGCAGGCCAGCGCGCGGTGGGCGAGCTCGGCGATGGAGCCGGCGAGCTCAACTCCGGTCGGGCCACCGCCCACGATCGCGAAGGTGAGCCAGGCGCGCTTCTCCTCGTCCGACTCGGCGAGCTCGGCCCGCTCGAAGGCCAAAAGGATCTGGCGGCGGATGCGGGTGGCGTCTTCCAGGGTTTTGAGCCCCGGCGCCGCGGTTTCCCATTCGGGATGGCCGAAATAGCTGTGGCGGGCGCCGGTGGCCAGTATCAAGTGATCGAAAGGCAGGCGCCTTTCGCCGGCCCGGACCAACCGGTTTTCGAGATCCACCCCGTCAACCTTGGCGAGCATGACTTCGAGGTTCTTTTGGCGGCTGAGGATGCCGCGGATGGGCGCGGCAATGTTGGCGGGGGAGAGCCCGGCGGTGGCCACTTGGTAGAGCAGGGGCTGAAAGAGGTGGTGGTTCGTGCGGTCGATGATGAGGACGTCGGCCTCGGCATTCTTCAGGGCCTTGGCCGCCCAGAGCCCGCCGAACCCGCCTCCCACGATGACGATGCGGGGAGAAGCATTTTCTTCAACGATTGCCAGCTTTCACCCGCCTCTTATGCCTTCCGCCATATGTCACGAAAAAAGGGACTTGCCCCCCTCTCAATCTACCCCTATCCTATCCCCATAGGTGAATCATGAAACGATCGATGTTGATTGCGTGGTCGTTGATGAGCTTCGCCTTCGGGGCGTTTACAACCGCATCGCTCTCCCAATCGCCCGGCAATGGCCACGAATGTTCGAACTATCGAAACGAGGACTGCAACCAAAATCCACCGTGGGTCGAACCCAGCGCGCCTTATGACGTGACGTGCTGCTGCACCGATCCCGATGAGGATTCCGCCACCATTGTTTGCACGTGCTCGATTGTCATGTACCAACACAACTCCTATAATGGGTCCAAGTGTTACAACACAAGCTGCTACAGTTACTCGGAGACGCCTTGCGAACCTGGCCAAAGCCTCGGAAACGTTTACTGGGCAACTGAGGATTCCGAGGCTACGCGATGAAGCTTGTGATTCTTATTCTGCTGTCGGCCGCCATCGGTAGCGGAACGTTGCTTTGGATTAGGCGAGCGGCAAACTGTCCTTCCTGCCGCGTGTCAGGCAAATCAAAGGACATGGGAGTCGCAAATGCTTCTGATCCGTTGCCGCAGATTCCGGGTAACCCATTGGAAGCCGTTACAGATTTCAAGCGGCTCTACCAAGCTATCGATGGCTTTCGTCGCCACTACCGTCGCTTCCCAACGGGCAAAGAGTTCCATGACTATTCCCACCCGCTGTTTGCCCGCATGAAGCTCTCCGACCAAGACTTCGAATGCTCCGATGCGAAGCGTCCGGAATACTTGGCCTCGAATCCCCATGTGACGACGCCTTTATATTCGATCACGTTCCGTGAGCCGCGCTACGATGGAAGAATGAAGCCGGTCTTTCCCCCTCCGGGAGAACGCGATCTTTGGGCGGTGAGCTGGCACTATCGCCGCTCTCGTCAGGTCAAGACCGAACGCGGGGCGAATATCGAGTATTTCGGTAGCCTAGTGGGCCTATTCAGCGACGGACAAGTCATCGTCCTTCCGATGGCCAAGGCCCTTCGAGTTCGCCGATCCGAACGCTCCTATTGGACCGCGTTTCCCCAAGAATCTGGCGTCCCAAGGTCAGCAAGACCCATCAATGAGAACGTAACGGATGACCCTCCAATGCCCTAATCCGGATTGAGCCCACTGGGCATGACCTCGTTCCGAATTGGCGTCACGCCCCCGAAAGATACGGCCCGCCGCCGCGTTCGGCCACGTATTGCCCCATCTGGCGAAACTTCCGATAGCGGTCGTCCTTCAGATCTTTGGCAGAAAGCCCGGAAATCTCCCCGAGGTGCCGCAGCAGCCCCTCTTTCACGATCTCGGCCGCGCCGGAAGGGTCCCGATGGGCCCCGCCTCGCGGCTCATCGAGAACCTCGTCGATCAGGCCTAACTCCATCGCCGATTGCGCGGTCAGCTGCAGCGCCGCCGCCGCCTGAGCCCCTTTGTCGGGCTGCCGCCAAAGGATCGCCGCACACCCCTCCGGCGGGATCACGCTATAGATCGCGTGTTCCTGCATCAAAACCCGGTTGCCGATCGCGATGCCGATCGCGCCGCCGCTGCCCCCTTCGCCGATCACCACCGAGACCACCGGCACCTCGAGGCCGAACATCGTCCGCATCGAGTCGGCGATCGCCTCCGAAATCCCTCGCGACTCGCTCTCGACCCCCGGATCAGCGGCGGGCGTATCGACCAGGGTCACGATCGGCATGCCGAATCGCGAGGCCAAACTCATCAAGCGCATGGCCTTGCGATAGCCTTCCGGCTTGGCCATCGCGAAATTTCGCTGCTGCCGCTCTTGGATATTGCGTCCTTTTTGGTGCCCAATCACCATCACCGGCCGCCCGTCGAGCAAGGCGGGACCGCCCACGATCGCCTTATCCGCTCCAAAGCGTCGATCGCCGTCCAATTCAATGAAGTTCGTAAAGATGTAGCCGATGTAGTCGAGGGTGTAGGGCCGCTTTTCGGCGCGGGCCACCAAGACCTTTTCCCACGGTCCGAGCCGCGAATACATGACCTCGATGTAGTTGTCCCGTCGCTTCTCGAAATCGGCAATTTTGATTTCAAGTTGGGTTCGCTCCGGGGCGGAAAGCGTCGCCAACTGGGCTTTAAGCTTCGCGATGCCGTCTTCCAATTCGATGAGCGGCTTTTCCCACTCTTTCCAGGATTTAGCGGCCATCGCGAACCTCCGGTATTGGAGTATTCAAGTATTGAAATACGGAATGCCCGTTACGGCTTCGTCGAGACGGATCTCCTCTATTACCCAATACCTCAAGACTCCAAGACTCGTTACGCATGCACCCCTCCCAACATCTTCACCAAACCGATCAAGGTTTGGCGCAATTCACGGCGATGGACGATGCGGTCGATCATGCCATGGGAGAGGCAGAATTCCGCCGTTTGAAAGTCATCGGGCGCCTTGTGCACCTGGGCCTGTTTGCTCACCCGGGCGCCGGCAAAGCCGATCAGGGCTTTGGGCTCGGCCAAAATCACATCGGCTACGCTCGCATAGCTCGCCAAGACTCCCGCCATAGTCGGATCAGTGAACACGCAGATATAAGGCACGCGGGCTTCGTTGCAGCGCTCCACCGCCGCCGTCGTCTTCGCCATCTGCATCAGGCTCAAAAGGCCCTCCTGCATCCGGGCCCCGCCCGAGGCGCAAAACACGATCACCGGCAGGTCGCGCTCGGCGCCGCGCTCCAGCGTCCGCGTCACCTTTTCGCCCGCCACCGAGCCCATCGAGCCGCCCATAAAGCCAAAATCGGCCACCGCCACGCTCACCGGCGTCCCGTCGAGCTCCGCCATCCCGCAGATGACGCTGTCGAACTGGCCCGTCTTGGCCTCCGCCGCTTCCAGCTTGTCGCGATAATCCGGAAACTGCAGCGGGTCGCTCGAGCGAAGGTCGGCGTCCATCTCCTGAAATGTGCCTTCATCAAACGTCGCTTCGATGCGCTGCTGGGCCGAAAGGCGGTGATGGTGCCCGCAATGGGAGCAAACGCGCAGCTGCTGCTCGAACTCGACCGAGAACAGGATTTTCTTGCAGCCGGCGCATTGCAAAAAGGCTTCCATAGGCTTAAACCGTTTGGGCGCGTCGTCGAGCCGGTGCGGACGGCTAGAATACCTGGGCCGCCACCGAGCGTCTCCGTCCGGGCCGAATCTGCCATAATCCCCTTCGACGTGCCCGCTCCCCTTTCCCTCTCCCGCTTTCGAGCCGCGCTGTTCGATATCGACGGGACGCTCATGGATTCCACTGAGCAGTGCCTTCGAGGCTTGAGCGACACCTATTTCCACTTCTCCGGCGCCCGCCCCGGCGATGCCGAAATCCTCGCCACCGTCGGGATTCCGCTCACCGTGCAGCTCAAGATGTTCGGCCTGGGCGAATGCGACGATGAGGAGCTCCAAACGCGCATCGCCTTTGCCTTGGGCCGCTACGAGGCCTATGAGGACCGCGTTCGCGCCCATGTTCCGGCGGTGGCGGCGTTGGTGCACGCCCATGAGTTGGGACTTCGAATCGGCTTGGTAACCAG
>CAYONY010000111.1:0-10688 GCA_964405415.1 uncultured Fimbriimonadaceae bacterium
AGTCGGGGACCAAATAGCGGCAGAGAGCGATGAGCACAAAGGTGGACGCGACCCATCCCAGCAGCGCCAACTTCACCGAGACGCCGCCGCGTCCGCTGGGCGGCAGAAGGGAATAGGCGCGCTCCTGGCGATAGCGTTTCGCTTTGGCCAAGGCTTTAAATACAAGGCCGATGCCAAGCATCGCGACGGCGAGGTTGACTCCGATGCCGACCGACAGCCAAAAGTCCATATCCACCGCGACTTTGGCCAAAAAGGCGTTCGAGCCGAGGTGGTAGTTGGGCAAGAGCCCCGCATGATAGAGGATCGGGTTGAGGACGATCATGCTCAGCACGCTGGCAACCGCGGCGCCGAGCAAGATTTCAAAGGGCAGCACGAAACCGACGAGAATGTTGCCCAGGCTCAACGAAAGGCCGACGATCGCAGCGGGAAGCAGATTCTCGATCCGGGTGGTGTAATCGGCAAAGGGGATAGGGAAAAGCTCGACGGTGTGGCCGATGAGCGCGCCGGTGAGGACGGGGATCGCGATGTAGACGAGGCCGAAGAGCAGCCCGATGACCGTCCCGGTTGAAAAGATCCGCCACCGCCAACTCTCGGTGCCGGCTTCGGCCAATGCCGTGGCGCCGGATGCGGCGACCGGCGCATAGGGAAAGGGGAGGCGCTCGACGTCGCTGGTGACGCGAAAGAGGGCATAGCCCAGGCTCATCCAGGAGATGCGGCCGCACAGGTCGGTGAGCACAAGGATGAGGATGGGCGTCCACCACGCGGGATGCCACAGCTGGCGTTCGACGACGGCGGCAGATTCCGGCCCCGGCACGGCCCAACTCGGCACTTGAGCGGCGATGGGTTTGGCGGGTTCGGTGCTGATGAAATAGCCGTTCCAAACCAGGTTCGCAAAGGGTCCGCCGCCGAGCCCACGGCCCTGATTCACCAACGTGGTGAGCCCGGAGGCGAGATAGAACAGGATATAGATCTCCTGCTTGCGCAGCGGTTGGAAGCTGCGGCGGGCGACTTCGGCGAAGAGCACGATCGTGACCCATTCCGCCGCCTCTCCGACCCCCCACCCGGCGACGAGCCCCAGATAGATGCCCCCCGGAAGCATGAAGAGGGCGATGAAGATCGCGCCGACGACGGTCTTGAGCGTGAAGCCTTCTTGAAAGCCCGCATCCTCGCGGCCGTCGTCGGGTTCTTGCGGTCCGGGGTGGGCGGGCACGGCACGATGGAGATTCGCCTTTGGGTCCGGCCACTCCTTCCGGTCGCCCGCCGACGCCGTGTTGGGTTTGACGAAAAAAAAAGGCCGCTCGCCATCCGTGGCGGGCGGCCAAGGCGTGGCAAACCTATTGAGTGGCGAAGCTCTGGAAATAGACCTTGAGGATGGGGCCGGTATCGGAATCCCAATCCGGATGGGCGCGGGCCGCACCGCCTTTCTCCTCGGCCGCCGACGCCTTCTCTTCCTTTTTGGCGTCCATGGACGCGCTTTTGCCTTCAGGATGGGCCGCGTCGGCCTTCGCGATCACATTCACCGAGGCGGCAATCTCGGCCTTGAGGGCCATTTTGCCGTCATACGAGCGAACTTGGGACAGCGATTTTTGAGAGAGGATCATATAGATCGCGTCCTCAATCGCCGGGAGCTTGTCGGCCAATTTGGCCTTGTCGAAGCCTTTTTCGAGGTGCAGCGCGATCTTCGCCCGGACGTAAGTTTCGGGGTCCTTCAAGTTGGAAAGGAATTCTTGCTCGAGCGGAAGGATCTCGCCCAAGGCAACCTTGGGCTTTGCGCCGCCGCCCTTCATCTTCATCGCAAAGAATCCGCCGCCGCCCAAAACCGCGACAAGCGCCAGCAGCATCGGCAGTTTGCCTTTCTTTTTCTTGGCCTTTGGCTCCGGCGCCTCAACGGCTGCTTCCTTTTCCGACATGAACCCCTCCAAGACCCGCGTCCCGGTAGTTCTATTCCGCATTTGGGTCCAAAATCCAAACAGTTTTGCGAGGAAATGAACGACAACCGGAAACCCGCTTTTGCGCGGATGAGGCCGCGACTCGGCAAATGGGCGCCGACTACGGCGCCCGCTGGCAAGCGGGCGATCTCGTGCTGCTGCAAGGGGAACTTGGCGTCGGCAAAACAACGTTCGTGCGCGGGCTGCTGGAAGGCCTGGGCTATCGTGGGCCCGTGCGCTCGCCGACCTTCAACCTCATGCAATCGTTTCCCACCCAGCCGCCGGTGATCCACCTCGACCTTTACCGGGCCCCTCGAGGGGAGCGCCTGGACGTGGTGGACCAACTGGACTCGCACCTGGCCTTGGTGGAATGGGGGAGGTCGGACCTCCCCTGGATCGACGCAGCGCGCACCTGGACCGTAGCAATCGAATGGGAAGGCGAGGGCCGTCGGATCACGATAAACCCGCCATTGGAAACTTGATTCCCGAGGGCCTTTCCCCTTAAGCTTTTGCCATGAAGGCAAAAGTTGTTTGGATGGTGGCGGCCGTCGCGATCGGCCTGACGGGATGCGGGAAGGGCGACGAAACGGAGCTCGCGGCGATGGGCGATGAGGCGCCGGCGTTTGGTTCGACCGCGGACCTCAAGACGGTTCCGGGGTTCCTGAAGGGCCGGTGGTGCATGATCTCGATGGCGACGGGGGGCCAGCCCAATCCGAAGCGGTATTACGAATTCAAGGCGGACGGCACCTTCGAAACCGGCAATACCGGCAACGAATGGAAAAGCACGGGGCGATGGGTCGAGCAAAACGGGGATGTCAATCTGACCTACGAAACGATGAACGGCAAGCCGCTTGAGGCCTTCCGCGCCGAATACAAGAAAGATGAAGAAGGGGGCGGCCAAGCGTCCGTGGCCAAAGCGTTGCTCTACGACGACGTCTTCGCGGAGATCGGCAAACTGGGCACGCTCCATATCGATGAGGATAACAAGACGCTCGCCTTTGGCAGCCGTCCCCAGCCGGTGCAAGGGAATCCGATGAGCGAGGAAGGGGCCGGATTTCAGGAGATGCTGAACTCGGCGGGCGGCACCTTGGTTCGAATGGGCCCCAAGAAGAAATCGTAAATCGCTAGTCCCAATACTTTTCGTCGCGCTTGACCATCCGCAGCGCCTTCGGGTTCAGCGCGAACAGGATCATGCCCCCTCCCGCGAGAGTGAGGATGGCGCCCATGATGCGGGCGTCGGAACCGGTGAGGTGGACGGGGCGGCGCTCAAAGCCCCGCCTACGGCCGCTCCACGTCATTTCGCCTTGGATGAGCCCCTCGGCGATGCCGAAGTAAAGGAATCCCGCGCCGCCAACCAGCAAGAGGATGCGCAGGAACATGCCTCTACACGGCGACCGGCGCCATATGGGCGATGATGTTGTCGGCGAATTCGGAGCACTTGATCTCGGTTGCGCCCTCCATGAGGCGGGCAAAGTCGTAGGTGACCCGGCCCGACCGGATCGCGCCTTCGACGCCGTGGAGCACGAGGTCGGCCGCTTCGGTCCACTTCAAGTGGCGCAGCATCATCTCACCCGAGAGGATCACCGAGCACGGGTTGACCTTGTCGAGGCCCGCATATTTCGGCGCGGTACCGTGGGTGGCCTCAAAAATCGCGTGGCCGGAGATCGAGTTGATGTTGCCGCCCGGCGCGATGCCGATCCCGCCCACTTGGGCGGCGAGCGCGTCGCTGAGGTAGTCGCCGTTGAGGTTGAGGGTGGCGATGACCTCGAAATCCTCCGGACGGGTCAAGACCTGCTGGAGCGCGATGTCGGCGATCGCATCTTTGATGACGAGCCCCTCGCCGCGCTTTCCGGCGGGGATCTTGTGCCAGGGGCCGCCATCCAGGGGTTCCGCGCCGAAGTATTGGGCCGCCACTTCGTAGCCCCAATCGCGAAAGGCGCCTTCCGTGAACTTCATGATGTTGCCTTTGTGGACGAGCGTAACTGACTTGCGGCCATGCCCGATCGCATATTCGATGGCGCTGTGGATGAGGCGGACGCTTCCCGAATAGCTGACCGGCTTGATGCCCACGCCCACCCGAACCTCATCGCCGATCGGCGCGCCGACGCGATCCCAGAATTCGCGGGCTTTGGGACGGGTTCCGAAGCGAATCTTATTGAAATCCATTGGAAACTCGGCCTCCAAAAATCCCAGCAGCTTCTCCGCCTCCGGCGAACCGGCGGCATACTCGATCCCCGCGTAGATGTCTTCCGTGTTTTCACGGAAGATGACCATATCGACCCGCTCCGGCTCTTTGACGGGCGAAGGAACGCCCTCAAACCAGCGGACCGGGCGAAGGCAGATAAACAGATCGAGGGTCTGGCGCAGGGCGACGTTTAACGAGCGGATGCCGCCGCCAACCGGCGTCGTTAAAGGACCCTTGATGCCCACCAGGTACTGCATGAAGGCGTCGATGGTCGCTTCGGGCAGCCAATCTCCCGTCTGGTTAAAGGCTTTCTCGCCGGCCAAAACCTCTTGCCAATCGATCTTGCGCGCGCCGCCATAGGCCCGCTCGACCGCGGCATCGAACACGCGGACGCTCGCCCGCCAAATGTCGGGCCCGGTGCCGTCGCCTTCGATAAACGGGATGATCGGTTGGTCGGGAACCTGGAGCTGGCCCTGGGGGCCCATGGTGATCGCAGATGGCATGGCGGCTTGAGCATACCGGAGAGTCGGGCAACTCTCCGGTAGGTCAATTTTCGCGGGGGGTTCGGGCCGCCCGCCCTATTTCGAAGCCTTGAATTCCATCTTCTCGCAATAGAGTTCGATCCGGATGTTGCGAGCTTGCTCAGACCTGGAATCGGCGTTCAGCCGGCTCAGCTTGCAAATGCCCAGGCCCGTGAATTTGATCGTGAACAGGATCTGCTGCAAGTTCGGCGCAAGTATGTCAAGAGTGCCGGTCCTCTCCTTGTCGTCACCACAGTTGCCCTTGATCACGAAATCGTCAAACCAGTCGATCCACGTCTGGGCGCGCTCCTCCGGAAGGAAAATCACCAGGTTCGGAAACTCGAGCTTGCCGGGCTCCTTTTGATAATCGCGCATCACCCCGACCGCATCCACGATGTTCGGGGCTTTGACGGAAAAGGACTCGATCTTGGAGACCCTTGTTGTATCGAGCCCATCGATCTTGAGTTGGAAAGCCGATCCGATCCAGAGCTTGGCGGCCTGCGGCGATGCGGGTCCCCCGGTCGCCGCGCCGCCGCCCAACGGCCGCGTAACGCCGCCTCCAAGGGGCCTTCCGGTGGGGTTGCGCGGAGCCAACGGCGTGACGGTGAGCGAGGCGGCGCCGCCCGAAGCCTTGGCGGCCCGAGTGTATTCGGGAGTGAGTCGAAGAATCATATAAGCCGGCTCTTTGGAAGACGCATCACAGGTTGGAATAACCGTCTCCGAGATGAGTGCCTGGAAGAACTCTTGTCGCGAGATTTCTCTCCCATCGTACGATTGGGTGGAAATCGCGCCGTTTTTGCGCATGATGGTTTGCGCCCAGCTAGCCGTGATCCATTCGTAAAGCCGGGGATCGTGGCCCGGCCCCACTTCCAAAAGGATATCGCCATATTTCGGAGTGCCGATATGCTTCTTGGTGACGGCACCGGTCCCGGTTTTCTCCTGAATCACCTCGGAGTAAATTTCGCCGCCATCGACGCCCTTCACGTAGCCGAAATTGACCCCGTCCAGGATGATTGCAAAGCGTCCCGCAGCAAACGGCCGTTTGGCGGAAACCCCACCCTGGGTCGAACCGATGGCGGTGATGCCGGTGAAGTAGGCCACCGCCGTCACGAAGATCCAAGTGGAGCGAGTCATGCGTTTCATAAAAAAACCTCTCAAGCGTCAAAAATAGACGCGCTGATCTACGAGACGCGCTTCGACGTCGATCCGCTACGGTCCTCTAGGAGACCGCAGGGGTCGAGGTCCCAATGCCTCGGTCCTCGTTCGGGCCATCATTGGGTATGTCCAGCTTGACCGCGATCTACATTTGCCTTGCCGCGCTCGCGCCGCAGCCGCCCGAGAGCCTCAAGATGAACTACTATTTCGCGGACAAATTGGCGGGCTCGGAGTCCTGGACGATCCAAGAGGATGGGGCGTTCGAATCGACCGGCATGATGGAAGTTGCCGGCCAAAAGGTCAGCTCCAAGATGACCGGACGATTCGATGGGGGAAAGGTGGCGCGCTATCGCCAGGAGTTGATCGCCAACGGAACGCCGATCGAAGTGGCGTGGGATGGCAAAAAAGTCACCGCCAAAGTCAGCGGCAAAGATCAGCCGGAGCGAGCTTTTGAACATGCGCCCGCGGGGGGCTTTTCGAACACCCACCTACAGCTGATTCGCGGCCTCGTGGCCGCCTACGATCTCACCAGCGGCGGGCGACAGCCCGTCGACGTTCTGGCGCCGGAGAACGGCGTTGTGATGAAGGCCAACCTCACGCGGCTTGGCGCTTCGAGCGTTCCGATCAAAGGCAAGCCCGTTTCGGTGACGCGATGGGCGCTGGAATTGGGCACCTCGCAGCTCCAGGTGGCTTCGGGTGAAAACCACGTCATTCTCGGCGTCCAGCTTCCGATCCAGTTCTTCAAAGCCACGGTTGAAGGCTATGAAGAGGTCTTCGTCGACCCCACGACCCGCTATCCGGAATTGAGCCAGCCGACGGTGCCGCGAACCCGCGTGGAGAAGGGCGTCAAGCTCAAGATGCGCGACGGCACGACCTTGGTGGCTGAAGTCGTGCGCCCCGAAGGGGACGCGAAGTACCCGACGATTCTGAGCCGTACGCCCTATGGACGCGCCGGATTTGCGCTGGTGGGCGAGTGGTGGGCCAAACGAGGCTATGCCGTGGTGAGTCAGGACTGCCGGGGCCGAGGCGATTCCGAGGGCGATTGGGTCCCCTTCGAACAGGAGCGCAAAGATGGTTTCGACACCGTCCAATGGATCGCGGCGCAGCCCTGGAGCGACGGCAACGTCGGGATGATCGGGGGGAGCTACGGCGGGCTGGTGCAATGGGCGGCCGCCGTGGAGCAGCCGCCGGCGCTGAAGTGCATCATCCCCCAAGTCTCGCCGCCGACCGCGTTTTTCAACATTCCCTACGACCATGGGGTCTTTTTCCTTTACGGCAACACCTGGTGGTCGGGCATCGTCAAGGACAAGAATGCGAGCTTCAGCGGCCTCGCGATCCCGAAGATCGACGGGCTTTTAACCTTGCCGATCGATAAGGTCGATGACCAAGTTTGGGGCCGCAACATTCCGTTTTTCGATTCTTGGCTGCAACGCGACACGCCCAAACAGTTTGCCGGCTTCAATTATCAAAACGAAATCGAACGGGTCCGGATTCCGGTCCTGATGATCAGCGGCTGGTTTGATGGCGACGGGATCGGCACCAAGCTGAACTGGGAGTCGCAACGGGTGGGCGGCAACCCCAATCGCTGGCTGATCTATGGGCCATGGACGCATATCTTCAACGCCACGACCGCGATTGGAGAGATGGATTTCGGCCCCGATTCGGTGCTCGATCTGGACTCGGTGTACCTTCGTTTCTTCGATGCCTATCTTAAGAAGAAGCCGGTTCGATGGGATCAGACGCCAAGAGTGCAGGCGTTTGTGACCGGGGCGAACCGTTGGCGGAACCTCGACGATTGGCCCTCGCCCGCGTCGAAGGAAAGGACCCTCTATTTCTCCTCGGAAGGCCCCGCCAATGGCGCCGCCAGCGTGGGGTCGTTGGTGGAGACGCCGGCTTCCGAACAGGAGCCCAGCCGCTACACCTACAACCCGGCGAACGTTCAGATTTCGGAGGAGCTGCGCAACCCGGACCCCAACCAAGCGAAGTTCTATTTGGACATGAAGGACTTCAAAGACGATGAGCTCTCGTTCCGAAGCACGCCGATGTCCGAGCCGATGGAGATCGGGGGGCCAATTCGGGCCGAGATCTTTTTCGCGACGACCGCCAAGGACACCGACTTTTTTGCCTCGATTTACGATATGGACGCCAAGGGCCGCTTGCGAGCGATCGGCACCGGCGGCAAGATACGGGCGAAGTATCTCTCGGGATGGGATAACCCGAAGTTGCTCACGCCGGGCCGAACCTATCGGGCGACGATCGAGCTCTGGGACACTGCGCATCGCTTTGAAAAGGGCCACCGTTTGGTGGTGACGCTTTCAAGCTGTCAATTTCCCCTTTATGCGAGGAACTTGAATACGGGCGAGCCCTACTTCGGCGCGACGCGTATGGTGGCGGCCCATCAGACGATCTTTCACGATGCGAAACGCCCCAGCGCAATCCGGTTCCGCGTTCTCCCTTAGCCAAGCCGCTCGGGAGGAAAGAACTCGGCCACCACACGGTCACAGTACACCGCGTGGGTGAAGGGGCGAACGGGTAGGCCATGGGAGGCCGGCAGATCGGTTTCGCCGTCGAACTCGACTTGGCAGGGCTGGTAGGGAAGGTGGTGGACGCGCCCTCGTTTGAAGGCATCTCCGGCCGGTGCAAGAAGCAGGTAGCGCTCGAGGAGAAAGAACTCCAAACTGTCCGACGCCGAGTTGGCGAGGGGCTTGCCGGGACGATAGGTGACGTCGGCCCCAAACCCGTCCGGCCGTCGACTCTGAAAGTGATGAACGCCATCTCGAGAGGTGAGCGACGTTTCGGCCTCAAAATAGGGCGTGCCGTACCCGGCTCGAGCCGCCCAGCGCGTCAGCGAGGGGCCTCCATCGAGGCTAAAAAAGTAGACCGAAGGGTCTCGGCCTTGCCGATGAACATACGTTCGCACGTTGGCTTCGGCAAACCCTGCATATCCGGGAATCGGGGGAAGCGGGTGGATGCGCAAGGCTTCGATGGCAAACAGGACCACGCCGATCCAGGCCATCGGTTGGCCCCGCTCGTCGGGAAACAGGTCGAGATCGAGCCCTTCGGGAACGTGGTTTCGGAGACTTTCCGGAGCGACAGGATAGTGCAGAAAAAGCAGCTCACGCCATGTTTGGCCCATCAGGGCGCGGCCGGGGGGCCGGTGGCGAAAGCGTTCCCGCTCGGCAAGTGTGACGACATCGGATGCGCGGCTCACGAATCCAGTATTCCACAACTTTCAATCATATGTGAAAACATTTACCGCCCGAAGCTCATCGAGGGCGTTCAACGGTCACGCCGTACGTGTCGCGCCTCGGGTCCACGATGCGGTCCATCGGCGACCCTCCTTCGGCGCGATAGGGCAGCCGACCGAGGTCCGGAGAAGGGTCGGAGAGTTTTTCCAGCTCGAGGTCACCGCCGGCTTCGCGCACGCGCGCCGCGGCAAGGCATGCATATTCCGGAACGATCTCGACGCCGATGCTGCTTCGGCCCAGGCGCGTCGCGGCGGCCAAGGTGGTGCCGCTTCCGGCGAACGGATCAAAGACGGTTTCTTCGGGGAAGCTGAACATTCGAATGAGCCGGGTGGGCAACTCTTCCGGGAAGGCGGCAAGGTGCCGGTCTTGCCGCACTCCTGGAAAAGTCCAATGTCCGGCGAAGAACCGGTTCCATTCCTCCGTTGTCATCCGGGCGGCTGCTTTTTGCTCGGAAGTGGGTTTGGGCGGTGGTCCTGGCTTCCTGAAAAGAAGGATGTATTCATAGTCGAACTTGGCCATTCCGTTTCGTGGATAAGGAAAGGAGCCCATGATGGATGCGCCTCCGGTCGTTCGGGTCGTGGTGACCTTTTGCCAGATGATCGTGCCCATGTAGTCCAGCCCGATCGTCTCGCAAAAGCGGATGACTTCGCTTTGAATCGAAAGCAGCTTGTAGCGGCCGTAAGTGGCGGCCCGGGCAAATTGGTCGCCCACGTTGACGCACAAACGGCAGCCGGGGTGGAGGAGCCGCTCGCATTCGAGCCAAACGAGGTTCAAATGGTCGATGTATTCCGGAAAACTCTGGTCGAATCCAATCTGGTCGTCATGGCCGTAGTCTTTGAGCTGCCAATAGGGCGGTGACGTGATGGCAAGGTGCGCCGACCCGTCTTCGAGGGGCAATCGGGCACGGGCATCGCCCAGGAAGAGACGAGACTTAATCAAGGCGTCCATGAAGGTGCTCGGCTAAGAGACGCGCGTACCCGGGGTGGACGATTCGCTTGGGGCCGCCCATCAGGTGTGCCGTCACCAAGATCTGGGCGATGCGTTCGAGCGTCTCCATCCGTACGAAGGCGTCTTCGAGCGTTCGGCCGAGGGTGACCGCGCCGTGATGTTCGAGCAAAAAGGTTTTGGCGCGACCCAAATGGGGCGCCAAACCTTCCGGCACTTCCTCGCTGCCCGGCATCGCGAACGGAATGGAAACCACCGGACCCAGCACCACCGCCGCCTCGGGCATGAGGTCCTCGGGGATCGAGGCTCCCGCCACCGAGAGGCCGGTAGCGAGAGGAGGGTGGGCGTGGATGACGGCCTGGCAATCGGGCCGGAGCCGATAGATGCCCAGGTGGAGGCGAATCTCGGAGCTTGGCCGTCCCAAGCCGATCGGGTTGCCGGCCGCATCGATGACGACCAGATTCTCCGGGGCGAGGTGCCCCTTGGAGATCCCGGCGGGCGTGCAAAGAAACCGGGATTCATCCAATCGGACCGAGAGGTTGCCTTCGTGGGCGCCGATGAGCCCGCGCTGCCAAAGGCGGGCGCCCCATTGGCAAAGCTGCAATCGGAGTTCGGAAGGATTCATCGAGCGGACATCAGGCTGCGATCGTTTGGAGCCGGCGACAGGATTCGAACCCGCGACCCGCTGTTTACAAAACAGCTGCTC